>NZ_JBMHHY010000004.1:0-402072 GCF_049739465.1 Embleya sp. AB8 | reverse complement strand
GGGCTGGGGTTGGTGTGGCTTCGGGTTCGGCTGCGGTTGGGCTGGCTGGCCGGCCTTCGGCCGAGTGGCCTCAAGCGCTGGCCGGGCTGGAGTTGTTGTGGTTCCGTTCGTCGGCTGGCCGCTGGCTGCCGGCCGGGCTGGGGTTGGTGTGGCTTCGGGTTCGGCTGCGGTTGGGCTGGCTGGCCGGCCTTCGGCCGAGTGGCCTCAAGCGCTGGCCGGGCTGGAGTTGCTGTGGTTCCGTTCGTCGGCTGGCCGCCGGCCGCCGGCCGGGCTGGGGTTGGTGTGGCTTCGGGTTCGGCTGCGGTTGGGCTGGCTGGCCGGCCTTCGGCCGAGTGGCCTCAAACGCCGGCCGGGCTGGGGTTGCTGTGGTTCCGTTCGTCGGCCGGCCGCTGGCCGCCGGCCGGGCTGGAGTTGGTTTGGTTCGGGTTGTTGGTTGCGGTGGGCTCTGTGGGACGGCCGCTGACCAGGCTGGAGTTGGTGCAGTTTGGTTCGTTGGCCGGCCGCCGGCCGGGCTGGAGTTGGTGCAGTTCGGTTCGCCGGCTGGCCGGTCGCGGGCCGGGCTGGGTTGGTGCAGTTCGGTTCGTTGGCTGCGGTGGACTCTGCCCGCCGTCCGCGGCCCGCTGCCTGCCGCCCGCGGCCCGCGGCCCGCTGCCCGCTGCCCGCTGCCCGCTGCCCGCTGCCCGCCGCCTGCCGTCCGCTGCCCGCGGCCCGCCGTCCGCGGCCCGCTGCCTGCCGCCTGCGGCCCGCCGTCCGCGGCCCGCTGCCTGCCGCCTGCTGCCTGCCGTCCGCGGCCCGCTGCCTGCCGCCTGCGGCCCGCCGTCCGCGGCCCGCTGCCTGCCGCCCGCTGCCTGCCGTCCGCGGCCCGCTGCCTGCCGCCCGCGGCCCGCCGTCCGCCGCCTGCCGCCCGCGGCCCGCCGCCCGCCGCCCGCCGCCCGCCGCCCGCGCCGGCGTTGAGGTGGTTCAGGTTGACGGTGTTCCCACCGACTGGATCAGGGTTTCGCTTGCGTTTACTGCGGCTGCTGCCGTGTTGCCCTTGTGTTGGGCCATTACCGCGCCGATCACCAGTTGTTTGTGGCCGTCCAGGTCGCGTTGGGCGGCGAAGACCAGGTTGGCGCCTGCCGGGGTGGTGAAGCCGGTTTTGCCGGCTATTACGCCGTCGTGGCCCAGCAGTGTGTTGCCGTTGGACTTGGTGGCTTTGCCGGAGTCGGTGTAGCTGGGGACGCCGGCGATGCCGGCGAAGGCCGGGTCGCGCATTGCTGCGGTGAAGAGTTTTACCTGGTCGGCGGCGGTGCTCACGGTTGTCGGGTCGAAGCCGCTCGGGTCTGTGTAGAGAGTGTCCTTCATGCCCAGGTCTTGGGCGGTCTTGTTCATGCGGGCAACGAAGGCCGCGTCGCCGCCGTCCACCCAGCGGGCGATTTCGTGGGCGATGTTGTTTGCCGAGACCACCATCAGGGCTTCCAGTGCGCGGCGTTGGGTGAAGGCTTCGCCGGGGGTTACCGGGGTCAGGCTTTCGAAGCGGCGGACGCGGTCGGGATAGCGGGCGGCCTCTTCGAAGGAGATGGTGAAGGTCGGGCCGGGTGTGCCGGGGGTGAGCGGCTTGGCCTTGAGGAAGGCGTAGGCCGTCATCACCTTGGCCACGCTTGCCGTGGGGGTCGGCTTGGCCGTGCCGGAGGTGATCGGGGTCGGGACGCCGTCGATCGCCATCGCCGCCTGGCCGTCCGTGGGCCAGGCCGGGGTGAGGCGGATCTCCTGGGGGCCTGCGGCCAGGGTGGCGGGCGCGGTCTTGGTGGCCGGCCCGGATTCGTGCCCGCAACCGGTGGTGAGGGCGAGCAGCGCGGCCACGGCGAGGGCGATCGGGCCGGCGGCGCGGCGGCGGAGCCGGGGGGTTGGGGTGGGGGCGCGGAAGGTCATGGTCCAGACCCTGGCGAGCCGGGATGACCGGATCCGGCCCGGAACAAGACCGTTCTGTCACAACCTGCTCGATCGCCACCCCGGAGCCGGTCCGCGGCTGTGGGTGACTCGATACTGATCGGATGGTTCGTGTGCTGTTGATCGAAGACGACCCCGCCGTGGCCGAGGGTCTTGCGCTCGGCCTGCGCCGGCAGGGTTACGAGGCGCAGGTGCGGCACACCGGCGAGGAGGGCCTGGCCGCGGTGGCGGGCTTCGATCCGGATCTGGTGGTGCTGGATCTGATGTTGCCGGGGATCGACGGCTTCGAGGTGTGTCGGCGGATCCGGCACGCGGGCACCCTGCCGGTGATCATGCTCACCGCGCGCAACGAGGACTTGGACATCGTGCTCGGCCTTGAAGCCGGCGCCGACGACTACGTGGTCAAGCCGGTGCAGTCGCGGGTCCTGGAGGCCCGGATCCGCGCGGTGTTGCGCCGTACCGAGTCGGCCGGGCCGATCGGCCGCCGCGAGGTACACGGTGACCTGACCCTGGATCGCACCGCGCTGACCGTGCTGCGCGCCGGGCAGCCGGTCGCGCTGGCCCCCTCCGAACTGCGGCTCCTGCTCGCGCTCTCCGCCGCCCCGGGCCGGGTGTTCAGCCGGGGGCAGCTGTTGGAGGCGGTGTGGGAACACCCCTTCCTGGGCGACAGCCGACTCGTGGACGCGTGCGTCAAGCGACTGCGGATCAAGATCGAGGACGCCGACCGGCCGGCCCGGTACATCCAGACCGTGCGCGGCTTCGGTTACCGGTTCGGCCCGCTGTGACCCGGCCGCTCTCCCGGTGGCGTGGTTTGCGGATACGGCTGACCGCGGCCTGTCTGCTGGTGGCCGCGTTCGCCGCGCTCGCCACGGCCGCGCTGACCTATCGCGAGGCGCGTACCGCGATGTTGCAGCGCGCCCAGGACTCGATGGTGCGCTCGGTCCGCGACCGGGTCGAGGCGGCGGCGCCGGCGGTGCCGTTTCCGCCGGACCAGGTGGCATTGGAACGCATCGTGGCGGCGGTGGACACGCGCGGGCGAACCGACCACTGGACCGTGTCGGTCGGCTTCAAGGGCGCGTGGGCGTCCACCGACTACCGCTTCGAACCCGGCCGGATCCCGGCCGACCTGCGCGACACCGTCACCCGGCGGATCGCGACCGCCTTCCAGCGTTTCCATCGGGACGGCAACCTCTGGTTGGCGGTCGGCGTGCCGATCACCTTCGCCGACCCCAGCAGGCACGGCCCCTCCGGCCTCGAGGTCTACGTGATGGCGCCGATGACCGCCCAGGTCAAGGAGGAGGCCGCGCTGGTCCGCGCGGCACGCAACGCCGCGGTGCCCGCGGTGCTGCTCGCACTGGTCCTGGCCCTGGTGGTGGCGGGCGGGGTGTTGCGGCCGGTACGGGCCCTGCAACGGGCCACCCGGCGGCTGGCCCAGGGTCGCCTGGACACCCGGCTGACGATCCGGGGCGGGGACGAACTCGCCGAACTGGCCCGGGACTTCAACCACACCGCAGCCGCCCTGGAACGCAACGAGGAGCGCCTGCGCACGATGGAGGCCCGGGCCCGCGCGTTTGCCGCCGACGTCTCGCACGAACTGCGCACCCCGCTCGCGGCGATGACCGCGGTCACCGACGTGTTGGACGAGGACGCCGCCGCCGAGCAACTGGACCCGGACACCGCCGCCGCGCTGCGCCTGATCTCCGCCGAGACCGGCAAGCTGACCCGACTGGTGGACGACCTGATGGAGATCTCCCGATTCGACGCCGGCGCCGCCGTGCTGCACCTGGACGAACTGGACCTGGCCGAGGGCGTACGCCGCTGCCTGGCCGCGCGGGGCTGGCAGGACCGGGTGACCACCGAGCTGCCGGCCGGGATCCGGGCCGAGGTGGACCCGCGCCGACTGGACGTGGTGGTGGCCAACCTGGTGGGCAACGCGCTGCGGCACGGCGCGCCGCCGGTCGAGGTGCGGTTGGCCGCCGAGCGGCGCGCGGACGGCGAATGGGCCGTGCTGACCGTCGCCGACCGGGGTCCCGGGCTGGCCGAGGACACGTTGGACCGCGTCTTCGAGCGCTTCTTCAAGGCCGACGCGGCCCGGGCGCGCTCGGCCGGGAGCGGGCTCGGGATGGCGATCACATTGGAGAACGTCCGGCTGCACGACGGGCGGATCACGGCGGCGAACCGACCCGACGGAGGCGCGGTGTTCACGGTGGAACTGCCTCGGCACGCGACTCCGGCCGGCGAGCGCGCCGGTACCGAGGAGGACGCGTGAGGCGCGCGGCCCGATTCCGACTGCCCGCGCTGCCCGCGCTCGCTGCGGTGCTGCTCGCCGTCGGGGCCGGGTGCGGTATTCCGACCACCGGCGCGGTGGATGCCGGGATGCCCGCGACCGGGATCGTGGAGCCGGGTGACGCGAGCCACCCGGGCGGGGTGTACGTGTACCTGGCGGACGGCCATCGGGTTCGGGCCGTGCTGCGCTCGTCCCCCGCCGGCGACGGGCCGCAGCCGGCGCTCGACCTGCTGTTCGCGGGGCCGACGCCGGACGAGGCCCGGGGCGGGCTGACCACACAGATCCCCGGGTCGGCCGCCCCCGCGCGGGTGACGCTCGACCCTCGAACGATCCGGATCGAACTGGGCGGTACGAGTCCGCTCAGTGAGACGGCCCTGGACCAACTGGTGTGCACCGCCGGGATGGCGGCCGGCCGTGCGCTCCCGGCCGACGCGTCGAGGACGGTATCGGTGATCACTCCCGTATCGGTGATCACTCCCGTACAGCGTGCGGAGAACCGGGTGTGCCCGAACCTGGCGGCGCCGTGAGGGCGCACGCACCGGATGGCCGCTCCGCCGCTCTGCTGACCCCGCTGCTCCGCTTGCTCCGCAGCCTTGCTGACCCGCTGAACCCCTGAACCCCTGAGCAGTCCGTGACCGTCCGGCCGCCTTGTCCGTCGGACGGTGTTTCGGCATGCCCTGATGGCCGCAAGAAACAGGAGTACGCTTCGAAGTGAGAGCTGACTCCGAAATTAGTGTTGACTCTCGGAATTGACCCATGCGTCGACGAGGGGACATCGCATGCACGAGGCGGACGCGGAACGACGCAGGTGGTGGGCGTTGGCGGCGCTGAGTCTGGCGATGCTCGCGGTGGGGCTGGACGGTACGGTCCTGAGCGTCGCGCTGCCGAGGTTGGCCGGCGATCTTCGCGCCGATGCCGCCGACCTGCAGTGGTTCTCGGCGTCGTATCTGCTCTTCCTGGCCGCTTCGATGCTCCCGGCCGGCCTGCTCGGCGATCGGTTCGGGCACAAGAAGGTGCTGCTCGGCGCGCTGCTGCTGTTCGCCGCCGCGTCGGCGGCCTGTGCGTACGCCCGTACTCCCGCGCAGTTCATCACCGCCCGCTGTGTGCTCGGGGTGGGCGGGGCCGGGATCATCGTGATGGCGTTGTCCGCGCTGACCGTGCTGTTCGACGTGGCGGAGCGGCCTCGCGCGGTGGGCGTCTGGTCGGCGGCGAACTTCCTGGCCCTGCCGCTGGGTCCGCTGCTCGGCGGCTGGATGCTCACTCACCTGTGGTGGGGCTGGGTGTTCCTGATCAACGTGCCGATCGTGCTGCTCGCGGTGGCCGTGGTGGTCGTCCTGGTGCCCGAGGCGGCGGCGCGGCGCCGGCGGCGGTTGGACCTGGTGGGGGTACTGCTGTCCACGGGCGGGTTGGTGGGGGTGACGTTCGGGCTGATCGAGGCCGGGGAGTACGGCTGGGCCGCGGTCGGGACCTGGGCGCCGATCGGCGGTGGGCTGATCGTGTTGGCCGCCTTCGGACGGTACGAACACCTGCTCGGTGCCCGGCCCGGCGGGCAACCCCTGCTGGATCCGGGCGTGTTCCGGTCGGCCCCCTATACGTGGGGTGTGCTGCTGATCGGGATCGCGGTGTTCGCCAACATCGGTGTGCTGTTCACGATGCCGCAGTATTTCCAGGCGGTTCGGGGCACCGACGCGATGGGCTCGGGCGTACGGCTGTTGCCGATCATCGGCGGTCTGGTGCTCGGCGCGGTGCCCGCGGATCGGGTCGCCCGGCGGCTGGGCGCGAAGTTCGCCGTGGCGCTCGGCTTCGCGGTGATGGCGGGTGGTCTGCTGCTCGGCGGTGCGACCGGGGTGGGGTCGAGCGGGTGGTTCGTCGCGTTGTGGATGGGGCTCGGTGGGGCGGGGATGGGCCTTGCGATGGCCACGTCGACGGCTGCCGCGCTGGCCGAGGTCGCGGCGGAGCGCAGCGGGGTCGAGGCGGCGGTGCTCCAGGCGGTGAACAAGGTCGGTGCGCCGCTCGGTTCGGCGATCCTGGGCAGTGTGCTGCTGACCGGGTATCGGGATCGGCTGCCCGGGCCGGCCGTACTGCCCGAGCTGCCCACACTGCCCGAACTGTCCGGGGCGGATCGGCATGCCGTCCGGTCCGGGGTGTTCGGCGGCACGGAGGTCGCCGAGCGGTTGCACTCGGCGTCGATGTCGGCGGCGGTGCGGGCGTCGTTCGTGCACGGGATGGACCTCGCGCTGCTGCTCTCCGGGGGCATCGCGCTGCTCGGGCTGGTGTTGGCGCTGGTGTTCATGCCGTCCGGGCCGGTGCGGACGGCGGGGCCGGCCGCGGAGCCCGTGGGTCACTCCAGGCCGAGTAGGGGCCGGGACCGGTACGTGGGGTAAGGGCGACAGTCAGGGGTTCCGCCGGGCCGGCCGGGTTCATACGCTGGCCGAGCCAACCGGTTGACCGCCGTACCGCCGCCTCCCGCGTGGGTTCGGCGTCGACCGGATCGCGGGTGTCGTCGTGCGGACCGTCGGATCCGTACCGGCCCACCGCCGAAGGGAGCCGCGACATGGACGGGTCGAACCGGGACGAGGTCGGGGAGTTCGCCGCCGGCGCCGCGGCGCTGATCGCCCGGCACTGGGGTACGGCCGCCGCCGCGGCCGGGGGCGACCTGGACCGATTGTGGGAAGTGGGCGCCGCGCACGGCTGGTTCGACCTCGGCGGGGACGACGCCCTGGCCGAGGTGATCGGCCTGGTCCGGGCGCTCGGGCGGGCCGCGTGTCCGCTGCCGGTGCTGGACGGGTTCGTCGCCGCGCGGTTGTTCGCCGAGTATCCCGGACTGGCCGGTGCGATCGGCGACGGCGGCGTCCGGGTGGTGACCGCGCTGCCGGGCGGGCCGGACGGGCCCGGGGCGGGCGTGGACTGCCTGGTCGAGGCCGGTGCGGCGGCCACCCACGTGCTGCGACTCCCGTACGGCGGCGGCCCGGTGGGGCTGTACCGGATCGCCGCGGCGGACCCCGTCGAGGGCCCGGTGGGGCCGGGGTGGCGCCGGGTGCGGCTCGGGCCGCCGTTGGCGTACGCGCTGCTCGAATCCGCCGCCGAGGCCGACCGCATGTTGACCCTGGTCCGGCTCGGCCTGGCCGCCCGGGCGCTCGGCGCGGCCGAGCGGGGCGCGGCGGCGGTGCTCGCGCACGCCTGTGGGGCGGACGCGGCGCGGGAGCGGGCGGTGGCCGGGCGCGTCGAACTCGACGCGGGCGAACTGCTCGTGGCCGACGCGGTGCGCCGGTATGCCGAGGGCGGGGCGGACTGGGTGCTGGCCGCCGAGTTGGCGGTGGCCCAGGTGCGGCGGGCCGCGTCGCGCGTACGGTTCGGCGCGCACCACCCGGTGGGCCCGACGAGTTGCGTGGACGAGCACGAGGCGCCCTGGTTGTACGGTCGGGTGCAGGTCGACCTGGCCTATGTACGGGCGTTCGCGTCGACCGGTGGGGATGTGGCGGATCGCCTGCTCGACCCCGATGCCGATGCCGAACTCGGGCTGCCGGAGCCGTGGTTGGGGCCGGACGGGGACGCCCTGCGGCAGGCGGTGCGCAAGGTGGTGGCCGGGCGGCCGGTGTTTGCCGTCTCGGGCGCGGACGATCCGGACACGGTGGCCGAACTGGCCGGGCACGGTTGGTTCGTCGCCGACGGGGGCGCGGGTGGCAGTGCCGCCGAGCGGTTCGCGCTGCGTCAGGAGGCGTGCCGGCATCGGCTGCCGATCACCGAGGCGCTGACCACCGCGACGGTGTTCGGCGCGCCGATCGCGCGGTACGGGACGCCCGCACAGCGGGCGCGCCTGTTGCCGGCGATCCGGCGGGGCGCGGTACGCATCGCGCCGACCCATCGCACCTCGGCGGCCGACTTCGACCCGGCGACGGTGCGGGTGGCCGCCGAGCGGGATCGGGCGGACTGGACCCTCACCGGCGAGCGGTTGTGGATCCGCGACGCGGAACGGGCGAACCACCTGTGGGTGGCGGCCCGGACGGATCCCGAGGCGGAGACCGCGCACGGTGGGCTCACCGTGTTCCTGGTGCCCACCGACGCGCCGGGGGTGACGATACGGCCGAGCCGGTCCCCGGCCGGCGAGAGTGGTTGTGTCGTCCTGCTCGACCAGGTCCGGGTCCGGGACGCGGCCAGGATCGGTGTGGTGGACGGGGGTTGGCCGGTGATCACCGAGACGTTTGCCGCCGAGCCGATCCTGCGCGGCGATCTGGCGGCCATGTTGCACCGGGACCTGATCGACCTGATCACGGTGCTGCGTACGGCGGCCGACCCGGAGCCCGCGGCCGGTCCGCGAGGCTCCGCCGCGCGGGCGGCACTGGCCGAACTGGTGGTCCGCACCCAGGCGTTGCGCCTGGTGTCGACGGCGGACGCACTGTCTGTGCCCGGCCCGGCGGCTCGCCCGTATGCCGCCGCGGCCGGGCTGCTGGGCGCCGAACTGGCCCAGGACTTCGGGCCGATCGTCCTCGACCTGCTCGGCCTCGGCCCGACCACGGCGCTGATCCCGGGCAGCGGCGAGCCGGCCGCCGGGTTCGCGTCGTACCCGGCCGACTCGTTCGACGGTGCGGCCGGCACGCTGCATCGCGACCTGCTGGCCCGGGCGTTCGTGCTGCCGGGCCGGGTGTAGGGGCGGACCGGGGGTAGGCGCGGACCGGGGGTGGGGCGGACCGGGTCAGACCCGGTTCAAGGTGATGCGTAGGTGGGCGGGGAGTTGGCGGCGGTTCTTGATGTCGAGTTTTCGGTAGACGCGGGTCAGGTGTTGTTCGACCGTGCTCACCGTGATGAAGAGTTCCTCCGAGATGCCCCGGTTGCTGTAGCCGGAGGCGGCCAGCGCGGCGACCCGCTTCTCGGATTCGCTGAGGTCGGCGGTCGTGGTGGCGGCCGAGCCGGGGGCGGTGCCGGTGAGCAGGTCGGCGTAGGCGTGCGCGACGGTGCGCGAGCGCGGTCGTTTGCCGCAGTCCCGGGTCAGGCGCCAGACGCGGCTTTGCAGCGTGGCGGCCCTGGCGGGTTCGGCCAGCGCCCGGTAGGACTCGGCGAGCGCCTCCAGGGTGCGGGCCAGCTCCAGTGGGTCCTCGGATTGGCGCAGCGCCTCGACCGCCTGGCTGAGCAACTCCGGGCGTTCGGCGATGTCCACCGTCATCGCCCGCAGCCGCAGGGTGGTGCCGCGGACTCGGCCGCCGCCCGGGCCGCACAGCCGCAACTGCTCGATCACCAGACGGCCGGCCCGGTCGGGCTCGTCCAGGCGCAGCAGTGCCTCGGCGGCGTCGGTGCGCCACGGGATGTGGAACGGCTGGTCGACGCCCCACGCGCGGACCAGCCAGGCCACGTGCAGGAAGTCGGCGAGGGCCGCCTGGACCCGGTCGGTGGCCAGGTGGAACCGGCCCCGGGCGCGCAGATAGGCGAGCCCGTGCAGGCTGGAGTACAGGGCTTTGGGGACCGGTTGGTTCACCTGTCGTGCGGCGGCCTCGTAGTCGCCCATCGCGGTGTAGACGGAGATCAGGCTCGCCAACGGCCCGCCCAGGAACAGGCTTCCGGTGCGCTCGGGGAGCGCCGCCATGGCCTGGTGGGCGTAGTTCTCCGCATCCGGCAACCGGCCCTGGCGCAGCGCGGCTTCGGCACCCGCGGAGCCGAACACCGCGGCCCAGCCCGGGGCTTCGCGGCGGATCGATTCGGCGAGGAGGATCCGGCAGTGCGCCTCGGCGACGCTCGCCCGGTCCCGGTCGATCAGCAGGTGGATCGCGGCAACGATCGGGGCCAGTGTCACGTCGGTCAGGCCGGATACGCGCAACAGCCGTTCGGCGGCGTCGAGTCGCTCGGCCGGATCGGGCAGCGGGGTCTGTGGGCGGGTGTGGCCCACCCACGGGTTCGGCAGGTCGGACCGCACGTGCTCGACCCATTCGGCGTCGGGGTCGGTGTGTTCCCGGAGGTGGTCGAAGACTCGGCGGGCCGCGTCGAGCCGGCCGTGCGCGAGCAGCAGGCGGGCCAGCGGCGTCATGCTCGACACCGGCAGGTCGCCGACCGCGAGGGCGGCCAACGGCTCGGCCAGGCACAGCTGTTCGGCGGCGCTGGGGTTGATCCGCCAGCTGATCTCGGCGAGCCGGACATGCGTCTCGGCGCGGAGTCCCGGGTCGCGGCACTGCTCGGCGGCCAGTTCGAGATAGGCGATCGCCCGCCGGGCCAGGTCCCGGGACAACGCCTCCTCGGCGGCCTCGCGCAGCGCGCGGATCGCCCAGGTGTCGGGCGCCTCGCGGGCGGCGAGCAGGTGCGCGGCGATCCGGGACGCGGGTGCGGCCTCGGTGCGGAGCAGCACGGCGGCATCCCGGTGCAGCGCGCCGTGTTCGGTCGGATCCAGGCTGTCCAGGAGCGCGCCGGCGGCGGCGGGACGAAACCGGTTGCGCTCGACCAGGCCCGATCCGGTCAGCGCGCCGAGGGCCTGTGCGGTGGCCACCGGCGTGGTGCCGGCGAGCCGGCCCAGCAGCTCGGCCGACGCGGGATGGTTCAACACCGCGAGTGCCTTGGCCACGCGCCATACCCCCGGGCCGCCGCGCCGCAGGCAGGTCAGTACCGCCTGGCTGTACGGGCCGCCCGGGGCGGGTTGCAACCCGGTCCCCGGTCGGCAGCCGGCGGCGCGGTACTCCTCGACCAGGGCGCGCAGCAACAGCGGGTTGCCGCCGGTGAGTTCGTGGAAATCCTCGGCCCGTTCGGGGCCCGGCGGGGCGAATCCCTCGGCGAGCAGTTCGGCCACCCCGGCCGGGCCCAGCGGGGCGAGCCGCAGGCGGCGAAGGGCGGGTTGGCGCAGGAACTCGGTGTCCAGCTGCGGGTCCTGCAGGGCCAGGCCCGGGGAGCGGGCGAGCAGGACCAGGACCCGGGACCGGGCGGAGTGCCGGGCCAGGTGCAGCAGGCAGTGCACGGACGCGCCGTCGGCGTGGTGCAGATCGTCCAGCGACACCACCACCGGTCGCCGGCGGGCGACTTCGTGCAGCGCGGTGGTGAACCGGCGGGCCGCGCGCGGCAGATCGCCGTCGTCGATCAGCCGCTCCAGCGGGCCGACCAGTCTGCCCGGCAGGGTCGGGCCGTCGAGGAACTGCCTTAATACGCCCAGGGGTCGGGTGCCGGCGGCGGCCGACCCGGTCGCGGACAAGACGATCGCGCCGCTCGTCGCGGCCTGTTCGCCGACCCAGCCGAGCAGTTCGCTCTTGCCGCAACCGACGGCGCCCTCGACCAGGACGATGCCGCCCTGGGCCTCGGCGCACTCCTTGAGCGCGGTGCGTAACCTGCCTAATTCCGGACCTCGTTCGATGAACTCCATGGCCTCTGCGCGCCCCCATATATCGGTCTGCACACGTTCTCCCACCGCTGCATGAAACCTCGGGCGCCGCAACTTCGTCAACCACCCGTAACCAGCCATTGACCGGTAGTGACAGTGCGGGGGATGCTGGGTGTACGGAAGGAGGCCCGCCGTTCGGACCCACTCTCGCCGTCGGGACCTACAGGGGAAGTCCGGCCTCCAACAGCCCGAGTGCCTCGTCGAGGGTGCCGGCCAGATCCAGATCCGGCTCGTCCGCCCAGCGCACCATCGTGTCGAGCATGATCCCGAACGCGGCCGAGGTGAACGCCCGCAGCGCCGGATCGGTCACGGCATGCCCGGACCGCTCCGCGACGCACTCCCCGACCGTACGCATCACCTGCACGAAGTTGGCGAAGCTGAGGCCGCGCAGCGCCGGCACCGACAGGACCAGTACGGTGCGCCGCCGGGCCTCCGCCAACTCCTGCGCCGACATCGCGGCGAGGGTGTCGCGCAGCGCGGCCCGCAGGGCACGGATCGGGCTCAGGTCGGCGGGCTGGGTGCGCAACGACTCGAAGAACAGCGGGTCGTAGGTGTCCGAGAGGACCAGGTCCTCCTTGGTGGTGAAGTACCGGAAGACCGTGCTGGGCGCGACCTCCGCCGCCTCGGCGATCTGCTCGATCGTGGTCGCATCGAAACCACGTTCGTCGAACAGCCGCAGCGCCGCGCCCTGGATGGCCGCACGCATCCGGGCCTTCTTGCGCTCGCGGATGCCGACCGTCGGTTTCGCGGGGGACAGCGACGTCATCGGGCACCTCTGCTCGGACTCTCTGGGGCGTTTTACCAGCCTACTGTCCCCGATCCGGCGATTCGCCGACCCCGCGATGCCAACCGCGCTCGACCACGACGGCGCCGCCGCGCAGCTCGGCCATCGAGCCGCCGCGACCTGCACGGGATCGGCGTGCCACGGCACCCGGATGTCCGGGTGCAGGCGGTTCCTCGCGGTCTTCGGTTCGGGCACGGTCGGGATGGACAGCCGAGGGCCCACCCCGTCCGGATCGCACAACCGGGCCGCGTCCCGGGCGTTGGGGTCCTCGTCCGGCGCGACGTGCGCCGGCCACTCCGCGCGGGTCTTGAAGGGCGCGGGCGGCGGCTCGTCGACGTAGCCGAGGGCGGTCTTCCGGAAGTCGGCCACGAGCGGCGCGTTCGGGCAATCCAGGGTCGGGTCGAGGTGGGCCGCCATGGCAGGACCGTACCGCCCGGCATCGACACCGGGCGGCGCGCCACGACGGGCCCGCCCGGTGCCGGCGTGTGGGTGTCCGCCGGGGGTGCGCCGATCTTCTAGGGTGAACCCGCGTGGCGGGTGGCGTCGCGCGTGGGTGGAGGGTGGCGCGATGGACGTGGGCCGGCGGGCGGTGTTGGCGGCGGCGCTGGGTGGGCTGCTGGCGGCGTGTTCGGATTCGGGTTCGGGCTCGGGGAAGCCCGCCGCGGCGAACTCGACACCGGCGGCCCCGGCGCCGGCCCGCCCCGCGCCGTCCGGGACGCAGGCACCGCCGAACTCCGCGCCGCCGCCCGTGGCGGGGCCGACTCGGGCGGAGATCGTCGCAAAGTACGGCAAGCAGGTGCCGAGCAGCTGGGGTCTGGAGGTGCCGGGATCGTTGACCCGACTGCCGGGCACCGCGAAGGTCGCCGCGTTGACGTTCGACGCGTGTGGCGGCAAGGGCGGCGGCGACTACGACCGGGCGCTGATCGACTTCCTGCACGAACGGTCCGTGCCGGCCACGCTGTTCATCAACTCCCGGTGGATCGACGAGAATCCGGCCCTGCTGCGGCAACTCGCCGCCGACCCGCTGTTCGAGATCGCCAACCACGGCACGAGTCATCTGCCGCTGTCCGTCTCCGGGAAGTCCGCCTACGGGATCCCGGGCACCAAGGACGCCGGCGAGGTCTACGACGAGATCGCCGGCAACCGGGCCAAGCTGACCGAACTCCTGGGCCACCCACCGCGGTTCTTCCGTTCCGGGACGGCCTACTGCGACGACGTGGCGGCGCGGATCGTCACCGACCTGGGCGAGCGGTTCGCAAGCTTCCAGGTCAACGCGGACGGCGGCGCGACGTTCAACCCCGAACAGGTACACAAGGCCATGCGGGACGTCCGGCCGGGGTCCGTGGTGATCGGTCACATGAACCACCCGCACGGCGGCACCGCCGCCGGAATCCGCCTGGCCGTACCCGAACTCCTGCAACAGGGCTACAAGTTCGTCAAGCTCTCGGACGCGGTCCAGGCCTGAGCCGGCCTCGCGCGATGCGCATGGCCACCCGGATCGCGTTGCCGCCGGCCTGCGGCCCGCTTGTCCTCAAGCGCCGGACGGGCTGATGGAGCCAATTTTTTCCAGCTGATGGGGCCGCTCTCTCCTGGCCGAGCGCCGCTTGACATTCGGCCGGCCACAATCGCCGGACGGGACCGCATCAATCCAGCCCGTCCGGCGTTTGAGGACAGGCAGGCCGCAGGCCGAGCCGCGTGGGCCCGCACGCGACCAGGCAGCGCGTAGGCCCCCGCGTCAGCGCTGGAGCCGGTGTGCGGCGGCCAACGACGCGGCGCGGTTCGGGGCGGCGGCCGCGGTGAGTGCGTGCTGCGGGGCCGCCGCGCCCTGGATCACGACGGGCTTGAAGGTCCCGGTCCAGACATCCGTGGAATCGAGCGGCGCGAGGCTGTTCGCCTCGACCAGGACGGGCCGGAAGCGGTCGCCCGCCAGGGTCATCCCCTCGTAGTCGCCCAGGAAGTGGCCCCATCCCGCGTACGGCGCGGCCTCCCAGTCGAAGACGGCCGAGATGCGGCGCTCGGCCGGGAACTCCTCGCCGCCGCGCGGGAAGGTGACCAGCCACGCGGCGGTGGGCAACGTGGTGGTGTCGGTGGGGGTCAGGTAGCGCACGTCGTAGTAGCCGACCGCCACCGTCCCGTGCCGGTCGACCGCGATCGACGGGGTGAACGCGGGGGCGTTCGGGGCCTGGTTGATCCGGGTCGGCCCGGACCAGGTGCGGCCCCCGTCGGTGGAGTGGGTGAGTTGGATCGCGTCGTAGGCGCCGCCGGTGAAGTCGGTGCCCTCGTAGGCGACATACAGCTCGCCGGTCTCCGGATCGATGGCCGGACTGGGCAGCCCACTGCCGCCGCGCAGCGCCTTGCTCGGATCGGTGGGCGCGTTGGGGTGCACCTCCAGGATCCCGGTGTCCACCGCGACGGTGACCGGCTTGGTCCAGTGCTCGCCCTGATCGGTCGAACTCACCACCGCGTAGTGCAGATCGGTGGCCTGCGTGCCGGTGGCGTCGGAGTAGGTCTGCCACTCGAAGAAGTCGTACAGGGTCCCGGTGCGCGCGTCGGCCACGATCACATTGCCGATGGTCTGCGAGTTGGGAATCGCGCCCGTGTCCACGAACGGCCGGGCCGGCGACCAGGTCTTGCCGTGGTCGTGGGTGATCGCTAGGTAGGCGGGCCCGTTGTAGTGCGCGTTCGGCCCGGTGGCGACCTGGTCGATGCGGTCCCACACCTGGTACGCGGTGCCCGGCCGGCGCGGGTCGGCGGTCACCGAGTTCTTGTCGTTGGTGATGGTCGCGTCGTTGTCGGCGATCACCGAGCGCAGGTCCTGCCAGGTACGGCCGTTGTCGTAGGTGCTCGCGGCGGTGACCCCGTTGCGCGGGCCGTTCGCGTCGAAGCTGAGGCCGCTCGCATAGGCGACACCGTCCGGGCCGTAGGACACCCACGCGTCCGAGCCGCGCTCGTACTTCGCGCCGCCGGGCGCACACGCGCTGAACGGCAGCGGGGTCTCGGTGAAGTGCACCCCGTCGGTGGTCGAGGAGGACATCAGACCGCGGGCGCCGCCGTTGGACCAACGGTCCTGCTGGAACACCGTGATGGTGTGGTCGGGGTGTCGCGGGTCGACCGCGACGTAGGGTTCGACCTCGGCGGAGGGCGCATTGACCCCGGTCCCGGAGGCGCCGATCCGGCAGTTCGCGTACGGGTCGCCGGGCGAGGCCGATTGAAGCGGTTGACCGGCGGCCCCGGCCGGGCCGGCGGCCAACGGCGTGACGCACAGCAGGATCGCGGTCGCCGCCGCCCAGGTTGTTCGCATCCGCATGACGGATCCCTTCGATCGGTCAGGAAACCGATACGCCTGTTCTCACTGGTGCGAAAGAGCGGTACCTACGCGTACGAGGCGAGATGTTGTCAGGCCGACGAAGCACCCGACAACACCGTGAACGGTACGAACTTCCGTCCCGTGGCAAAGACTTCGTATGCGCCGAGCCGCCGGCAGCGGTCCGCGTCCACTGGCCTCGTCGGCGCCGCGCGGCTCTCCGCCGGCCTTCGCCCGGACCGTACGTTCGGGCGGAACCGGCCCGAGCGGTTACGGCCGCGGCAGCTCCGACGAGGTCGGCGGGATGTGCCACCGGTAGATGTACTCGGGGCGGCCGGCGCCGCCGTAGCGCGGTTCCCGGGAGACCAGTCGGCGGGTGGACAGGTGGTCCAGGTAACGGCGGGCGGTGGGGCGGGAGATGCCCACCGCGTCGGCGATGTCGGCAGCCGACGTCGGTGCCCCGCTGCCCAGTTGCGCGACGATCGCCTCGAATGTCGCGGCGGCCAGCCCCTTGGGCAGCGGCGACGCATCCGAAGTGCGGCGCAGCGCGGCGAACGCGCGGTCGACGTCCTGCTGCCCGGTGCCGGCCGGCACCGTGTCGGGTGCGCCGATCCGGCGGCGGTATTCCGCGTAGCCGTCCAGGCGTTCGCGGAACGCGGCGAACGAGAACGGCTTCAACAGGTATTGCACGACGCCCAGGGACACCGCCGAGCGCACCAGGCGCAGGTCGCGCGCCGAGGTGACGGCGACCACGTCGGCCTCGTGGCCCTGGGCGCGCATCGTCCGGCACAGGTCCAGGCCGTGCAGGTCCGGGAGGTAGAGGTCGAGCAGGACCAGGTCGACCCGGCGGGTGGACAGCAGGCGCAGTGCCTCGGTACCGCTCCCGGTGACGCCGACCACCTCGAAGCCGGGGACGCGGCCGGTGAAGACGGCATGCGCGTCCGCCAGGACCGGGTCGTCCTCGACCACCAGGGTGCGAATCACGCGTCCCCCTGCGGGCGTTGGCGGGGTACGGCGGGCAGGCGCACGGTGAACACCGCGCCGCCGGCGGTGCCCCGGGCCACCTCCACGGTGCCCGCGTGCCGGGCCACGGTGGCCCGGACCAGGGCCAGGCCGAGCCCGCGACCCTGCGAGCCGTACGCCTCCTTGGTACTCCAACCGCGTTCGAAGACCCGGGCGGTGAGCGGCTCGTCGATACCGGGGCCGCTGTCGGCCACCCGCAGCAGCAGGCCGCCCGCGCCGTCCGCGTCCGGATCCGCGCCGACGGTGACCTGTACGGTGCGCGGCGGCGGTGCGGACACCGCGGCGTCGATCGCGTTGTCGACCAGGTTGCCGAGCACCGTGACCAGGTCGCGCGGGTCGAATCGGGCGGCCAGCGCGTCGAGCGGGTTCGCCGCGTCCGGGTCGTCGCGGTCCTGGTCCGCCCCGCCGGTCACGGTCAGCTGCACGCCGCGTTCGGCGGCCTGCGCGTGCTTCCCGAACAGCAGGGCGGCCAGGGCCGGTTCCTGGACGGCGGTGGTGAGTTCGTCGGCCAGGTCCTGGGCGGCGGCCAGTTCGCCGGTGGCGAAGCGGATCGCCTCGTCGCCGCGCCCGAGTTCGACCAGCGCGACCACGGTGTGCAGCCGGTTGCCCGCCTCGTGCGCGGACGCGCGCAGTGCGTCGGCGAAGCCCTTGACCTGGTCGAGTTCGCCGACCAGGGCGCGCAGTTCGGTGTGGTCGCGGAAGGTGGCCACCATCCGCCCGTCGCGTCCGGTCGGGCTGATGTTGACCGCGAGCGCGCGGGTGCCGCACAGGTGTATCTCGTCGCTGACGGTGCGGCCCGCGGCGAGCGTGTCGGCGAGCGCCTCGTCCAGGCCGAACGTGCCCACGTGCCGCCCCTCCGGCTCGGCCGGCAGGTCGAGCAGGCGCACCGCCTCGTCGTTGGCCAGCACCAGGCACCCGGCGGCGTCCACCACGAGCAGGCCCTCGCGGACCGCGTGCAGGACCGCGTCGTGGTGCTCGTATACCCGGCGCAGTTCGACCGGCCCCAGGCCGAGCGTCTGCCGGCGCAGCCGGTGGTGCACCGCCATGCTCGCCACGCAGGCCAGCGCGAGGGCGCCGGCGGCGACGGTGAACAGCAGCGGGATGTCCTCGCCGATCAGCGCGTCCACGTGGCGATTGGTCACCCCGACCGAGACCAGCGCGGCGGGGCGGCCGTCGGGGCCGCCGGGGACCGGGACCACGGCGCGCACGGACGGGCCGAGGGATCCGGTGTAGGTCTCCGTCGAGGTGCGGCCGTGCGCGGCGGCGTCGATGTGGCCCAGGAAGTTCTTCCCGATCCGGGTCGGGTCGGGATGGGTGTAGCGGATCCCGGCCACGCTCATCACCACCACGAAGTCGACGTCGTTCTCCTTGCGGATCGCCTCGGCGATCGGTTGCAGCCGGGCGGTCGGGTCGGCGCTCGTGGCCGCCTCGGCCACTCCGGGGGAACGGGCGAGGGTGCGCGCCACGTCCAGCGCGCGCTCGCGGGCGGTCTCCTCGCCGGAGCGGCGCACGACGTGGAAGGCCACGCCGGCGCCGGCCACGACGAGCAGCAGGACGAGGGCGAGCTGCCACAGCAGCACCTGCCGGGCGATGCTCTGGTTCGACACGTCCGAATTATCGATGCACGTCCACCCCGGCGCGCAAGGCCCCCCGATATCCACGTTTCACCGTATTTCCGGCGATTCGCTCGGATTCTTCCCACGCTTCTCTAGCTGCTGCTCCAGCTGCTTCTCTCGGTGCCTTCTCCGGTGCCTCCTCCGGTGCCTCCTCCGGTGCTTCTTCCGGTGCGCGTAATGCGCGTAAGCCCCCGAGGACTGCGACGGCGCGCCACTCTACGACGCGTAACCCGCTGTTACGCCGATGTTTCCGCGTCCCGACCGAACGACGCGAGCCGGCCGCAGCACGCAGCCCGCCCCACACCCTCGACCGGGAGGCCCCTGATGTCCCAGGCCACCGCGACCGCTCAGGTCGCCGGTACAGCACGGCAACCGTGGTACACACGGCTGTACGTATGGGTGCTCGTCGGCATCCTCGCCGGCGTCGTGGTCGGCGCCGCGTGGCCCGGCACCGGCGAGCAACTGCGCCCACTGGGCGACACGTTCGTCAACGCGATCAAGATGATCATCACGCCGATCATCTTCGTCACCGTGGTGACCGGGATCGCCGGCGTGGAGAGCCTGCGCAGCGCCGGCCGGATCGGCTGGAAGTCGCTGGTCTACTTCGAGGCGCTGACCACCGTCGCACTGATCCTGGGGCTCGTGGTGATGAACGTGCTGCGCCCCGGCGACGGAGTGCACGCCCAGGTCGGCTCGATGAAGGTCTCCTCGACCGCGCAGGGCTACATCGACAAGGGCGAGGCGCAGTCCTGGTGGCACTTCCTCACCGATCTGGTGCCGAGCAGCGTGGTGGGCGCGTTCGCCAACGGCGATGTGCTCCAGGTGCTCTTCTTCGCGGTGTTGTTCGGTATCGCGATCAAGCTGGTCGGACCGCCCGCCGCGGGCATCGCGGTGGGGGTGGAGAAGACCGGGCGGGTGTTGTTCGCGGTGTTGCGGATCGTGATGTACGCGGCGCCGGTCGGTGCGTTCGGCGCGATGGCGTTCACCGTCGGGAAGTATGGGATCGACACGCTGACCAGCCTGGGCAAGCTGGTCGCGATCTTCTACGGGACCAGCCTGTTCTTCGTGCTCGTGGTGCTCGGCGTGGTGCTTGCGGCGATCCGGCTGAACATCCTGCAGTTGTTGCGCTATATGAAGGACGAGTTGCTGATCGTGCTCGGCACCTCCTCCAGCGAGTCGGTGCTGCCGAGGGTGATCACCAAGATGGAACACCTGGGCGTACCCCGCCAGGTGGCCGGGCTGACCGTGCCCAGCGGCTACTCGTTCAACCTGGACGGGACCTGCATCTATCTGACGCTGGCCGCGCTCTATGTCGCGCAGGCCACCGACACGCCGCTGTCGCTCGGGCAACAACTCGGGCTGATCGGCGTGTTGTTGCTGACCTCCAAGGGGGCGGCGGGGGTGACCGGTTCGGGGTTCATCGTGCTGGCCGCGACGTTGTCCACGGTCGGTCACGTGCCGGTGGCGGGGATCATGCTGATCTTTGGCATCGACAAGTTCATGAGCGAGTGCCGGGCGCTGACCAACGTGTGCGGGAACAGCGTGGCCAGCCTGGTGGTGGCCGCGTGGGAGGGCGTGCTGGACCGGGACCGGGCCCGGAAGGTGCTCGCCGGCGAGCCGGTGCCGCCGCTCCCGGGCATCCAGGAGGTCGCCGAGATCGCCGAGGTCACACCATCGGTCGTGGCGTCCGCGGGCGTCGTGATCGAGAAGTCGGCTCCGGGTCCGCTTCCGGTTTCGGGCCCGCTTCCGGGTCCGGTTCCGGATTCGGGTCCGGATTCGGGCCCGCTTCCGGTTCCGCAGGCGGCGGCGGGGTCGGCCCCCCGGTGATCTCGACGCCGGCGCCGATCGTGGCCGGCAGCGGCCCGGCGGGCAGCGGGCGGGTGGTGGCGTCGCTGAGTTTGACCAGTATCGCCACCAACAGCCAGTTGGCCAGGGTGGAGGAACCGCCCTGGGCCAGGAACGGCAGCGCCTTGCCGGTCAGCGGGATCAGCCCGGTGACGCCACCGGCGACCACGAACACCTGCAGGATCAACGCGGTGGCCAGGCCGGCCGCGAGCAGCTTCCCGAACGGGTCGGTCAGCGCGAGCGCCGTGCGCAGGCCGCGGACGGCCAGGAGGGTGTAGAGGACCAGTACGGCGGTGACACCGGCCAGGCCGAGTTCCTCGCCGACGGTGGTGAGGATGAAGTCGCTGCGGCCGGCGAAGCCGATCAGCTCCGGGTGGCCCTGGCCCAGTCCGGTGCCGACCAGGCCGCCGCTGCCGAAGCCGAACAGGGCCTGCGCGCCCTGTTCGGTGATCAGGCCGGGCGGCGGGTGCGGCAGGTAGATGTCCATCGGGTGCAGCCAGGCCACCACCCGGCCGTGCACGTGCGGCTCGAACTTGCCGACCACGGCCGCGCCGAGGCCGGCCAGAAGTAGGCCGAGGATCAGCCAGCTGGTGCGTTCGGTGGCGACGTAGAGCATCACCACGAAGATCCCGAAGAAGATCAGCGACGTACCCAGGTCGCGCTCGAAGATCAGCACCAGCAGGCCGGCGATCCACACCGCCAGCACCGGGCCCAGGTTGCGCCCGCGCGGCAGTTCGATGCCCAGGAATCGGCGACTGGACAGGGCGAGCGCGTCACGGTGCACCACGAGGTAGCCGGCGAAGAACACGGTGAGCGCGAGTTTGGTCAGCTCGTCCGGTTCGAAGGACAGGCCGCCGAGCCGGATCCAGCGCTTGGCGCCGTAGGTGTCGCCGGGGAAGAACGCGGGTGCGGCGAGCAGCACCATGCTGCCCGCCATCAGCAGGTAGGTGTAGCGCTGGAAGAGCCGGTGGTGCTTGACGAAGACGGTGACGCCGATGAACACGGCTATGCCGATGGTCAGCCACAACACCTGGCCGGACGCGGCGGGTGTCGACTTGTACGTCTCCTTGTAGGAGATGTCCAGCCGGTGTACCAGAACCAGACCGAGCCCGCTGAGCAACACGGCGAGTGGCAGAATCAGCGGATCGGCGAAGCGGGCGTAGCGCCGCACGGCCAGGTGCGCGGCCAGCGGCGGTACGCACAGCCCGACCAGGTGCAGCACGAATCCGTGCGGAAGCCCACCGCGCAGCGCCAACTCGGTCTCCACGCCGGCGTAGGTCGACACCGCGATCGCGCCCAGGACCATGAACAGCTCGATATTGCGCAACCGATGGGCCCGGGCCGCCAACTGCTGGTCATCCATCCGCACGCCTGTTCCATTCGTCATCCGGACACGCCGTCGCGGCGCGGTCGTGCTGCAATGGACGCGCGACGCAGAGTACTGGTTGCTCAATTGCGCAACAAAGCAACTGTAATTCGCCCGACGGTCGATCGTCACGATCGGGTTGTCCTCACACGCCGGACGGGCTGGGCACGGTGTCCCGCCGTCGCGCGGGCACGCGACCTGCGGCCCGCTTGTCCTCAAGCGCCGGACAGGCTGGGGTTGTCGGCCCGCCGTCGCCTCGGCGGGCGGCCTGCGGCCTGCCGTCCTCAAACGCCGGACGGGCTGGGCACGGTGTCCCGCCGTCGCGTGGGCACGTGGCCTGCGGCCCGCTTGTCCTCAAACGCCGGACGGGCTGAGGGTGGCGACCTGCCGTCGCGTGGGCAAGCGGCTTGCGGCCCGCCTGTCCTCAAACGCCGGACGGGCTGACAGTGTTGCGACCCACCATCGTTTCCACACGTGGCCGGTGGTCTTCCGTCATCAAACGCCTGACTGCGGATGGGACAGCGGCCTCACAACTCCAGCCTGTCCGGCGTTGGGGGCCACTTGCCGACGCGAGGGCGGCTGACAACTCCAGCCCGTCCGGCGTTTGAGGACGGCCGGCCGCAGGCCGCCTGCGGACGCGACGGTGGGCCGACAACCCCAGCCCGTCCGGCGCATGAGGACAGGCCGGCCGCAGGCCGCCCGCCGAGGCGACGGTGGCCCGACAACCCCAGCCCGTCCGGCGTTTGAGGACAGGCCGGCCGCAGGCCGCCTGCGGACGCGAGGGTCGGCCGACAACCCCAGCCCGTCCGGCGCATGAGGACAAGCGGGCCGCAGGCCGCCCGCCGAGGCGACGGTGGCGCGACAACTCCAGCCCGTCCGGCGTTTGAGGACAGGCGGGCCGCAGGCCGCCCGCCGAGGCGACGGTGGCCCGACGACCCCAGCCCGTCCGGCGTTTGAGGACAGGCGGGCCGCAGGCCGCCTGCGGACGCGAGGGTGGGCCGACAACCCCAGCCCGTCCGGCGCTTGAGGACAACCCGGCCGCAGGCCGCCCGCCGAGGCGAGCGTGGGCCGACAACTCCAGCCCGTCCGGCGAGTGAGGACCACCACCTAGACTGGTGTCCTTTGCACGGACCGGCAACGGCCGGCAGTGGACGGGAGAACGACTGTGGCGTCAGCGGTCCGCGACTTCGAGGACCCGCCGGTCGAGGTGTTGGCCGAGGCGGCCGGCGCCTTCGGATTGCTGGCCTCGCCCGCACGCCTGCACATCGTCTGGGCGCTGGCCTGCGGCGAGAGCGACGTGACCGCGCTCGCCGAGCGGGTGGGCGGCGCCCTGCCCGCAGTGAGCCAGCACCTGGCCAAGCTCAAGCTGGCCGGCCTGGTCCGTTCCCGTCGCGAGGGCCGCCGGGTCGTCTATCTCGTCGACCACCCCGACGTCGTGATCATGGTGCGCTGGCTGATCGAACGCCTCGTCGAGCGCGCCGAGTCCGAGGCGGTGCCGGGGCGGGTTCGTGGCCTGGGCGCCTGAGGTCGTCCCCGGGTCCGGCGCGGGGGGCGGTGCCCAGGACGCCGTAGACCTGGTCGGCACGACCGGCCGAGTACCCGGCCCACGCTCGGGCCGACGCGGGAGCGGCGCCGCGGCCGATGCCGCGCTCGCCGAGGTCGCGGCCGGCTCGTCCGCCCTCGAACTGCTGCGCGTCCTGGACAGTGGCCCGCGCGGGCTGACCGACGCCGAGGCCGACGCGCGACTGCTGCGGCACGGCGAGAACACCATGGCCGGCCGCCGCCCACCCACCCTGCCGCGCCGCTTCGTGCGCAGCGCGGGCGACCCGTTCACCGCCGTCCTGCTCGGGCTCGGCCTGGTCTCCGCCGCGGTCGCCGCCTGGACCACGGCGTGCGTGATCGTGGTCCTGGTCGTGGTCAGCTGCGCGCTGCGCGCCGCCAGTGAGCACCGCGCCGAGCGGGCCGGCGGCGCGCTGCGCCAACTCGTGGCCACCACCGCGACGGTGCGCCGCCGCGAGGAGACGGGCGGTCCGGATCCGGTGCCCCGCGAGGTCCCGGTGGACCAGCTCGTACCGGGCGATGTGATCCGCCTCGGCCCGGGCGACCTGGTGCCGGCCGACGTCCGGCTGCTGCGCGCAAGTGGGCTGACGGTCTATCAGGCGGCGCTGACCGGTGCCTCCGCGCCGGTGCCCAAACATCCGGTCGAACAGCCGGTCGCGCAGCCGTCGGGCGAGGCCGCGACGCCCGTGTTCGACCGACCCCACCTGTGCTTCCAGGGCAGCAGCGTGGCCTCGGGCAGCGGCACGGCGGTGGTCTACGCGACCGGGGCGAGCACCCGCTTCGCCGGCACCCCGCGCGGGCGTTCCGGGCCGCCGCGCCGCCGGGCGACCGCGTTCGACCGTTCGGTGCACGGGATCTCCTGGACGCTGATCCGCTTCATGCTGGTCACCCCGGCCCTGGTGCTGCTCGCCGACTCGGTGGTGCGCGGCCGGGGCCTGGCCACGCTGCCGTTCGCGGTGGCCGTCGCGGTCGGACTGACCCCGGAGATGTTGCCGGTGATCGTGACCACGACGCTGGCCCGGGGTTCGCGACTGCTGGCCCGCGAGCACGACGTGATCGTCAAGCGGCTGCCCGCACTGCACGACCTGGGTGCGATCGACGTGTTGTGCACCGACAAGACCGGCACCCTCACCCAGGACCTGCCGGTCCTTGACTGCCACCTCGACCCGGCCGGACGCGCCGACCCCAGCGTGCTGCACTGGGCCGCGCTGAACAGCTGGTGGACGCTGCAACTGGCCGACCCGCCGGTACCGGACGCGCTCGACGAGGCGGTGCTGGCCGGGTTCGAGCTGTCCTCCGTACCGCAACCCGAGCCGGACGACCACGCGGTGGGCGGCCAGGCACCGCACGATCAGGTGCCGGGCGGCGGCGGGCTGTACGCGGTGCCCGAGGACCCGGCCGACTACGACGGCGTCGCCGCGTGGCCGTTCGATCCGATCCGGCGCACCTCGTGTGCCGTGGTCCGGCGGCCGGGCCGGGCCGGGCCGCTGACCGTGGTGGTCAAGGGCGCGGTGGACGACGTGCTCGACCGGTGCGCCCGGGTCGAGCTCGACGGCGTGGTCCGCGAGTTGGACGACGCCGCCCGGGCCGACGCCGAGCGGCTCGCCGAGCAACTGGCCGCCGACGGCCTGCGGCTGCTCGCGGTCGCGCTGACCGAACGCCCGGCCGGCACCGACGTCGAGGACGCCGCCGACGCACGCGGCCTGACCCTGATCGGCTTCGTCGGCCTGCGTGACGCGCTCGCGCCGACCGCCGCCGACGCGTTGGCCGTACTCGCCGGGCGGGGTGTCGCGGTCAAGGTGCTCACCGGCGACCTGCCCGGTACCGCCGCGCGGATGTGCCGCGACCTGGGCCTGGACCCCGGCGAGGTGGTCACCGCCGACCGGATCGACGGGCTCGACGACGCCGCGCTGACCCGCCTGGCGGCCGACCACACGGTGTTCGCCCGTTGTACGCCCGAGCACAAGGCACGGATCGTGCGCGCCCTGCGGGCCGGCGGGCATACCACCGGCTTCCTCGGCGACGGCGTCAACGACCTGCCCGCGCTGCACGCGTGCGATGTCGGGATCTGCCCCCGAGACGCGGTGGACGTGGCCCGGGAGAGCGCCGACGTGGTGCTGGTGTCCAAGGATCTCGGCGCCATCGACGGCGCGATCGTCGCCGGGCGGCGCAGCACCGACACGATCGCCGGCTATCTGCGGATCACCCTGTCCTGCAACCTCGGCAACGTGATCGCGATGTTGATGGCGGGCCTGCTGCTGCCGTTCCTGCCGATGTTGCCCGCGCAGGTCCTGGTGCAGAACATGTGCTTCGACGCGGCGCAGGCGGCGTTCGTCTTCGACCGCCCGGCCGCCGCCGCGCTGCGCCGCCCCGGCGCGCTGAATCCGCGCGAACTGCTGCGCTTCATCACCGGATTCGGCCTGCTCAACGCGATTGCCGACCTCGCCACCTTCACGCTGCTCGTGCTGATGGTGCATCAAGGCGGTGAGGTGGACCAGGAGGCGTTCCACGCGGGCTGGTTCACCGAGAACCTGCTCACCCAGGCGCTGGTGATCCTGCTGCTGCGGGCCGGACGCGGCGCGGCCCACGGCAGCGTGTCCACGCCGATCCTGGGCGCCGCCGCCGCGCTGGCCGGGATCGGGGTGTTGTTGCCGGTGTCCCCGGTGGCGCCGACGCTCGGGATGGCGCCGCTGCCCGGCGCGTACTACCTGGCGCTCGCCGGGGTGCTCGCGCTGTACGCGACGGCCCTGACGCTGGTGCGCCGGCGTTACGATCGGCGGCAGGGGAATCGGGCCTGATCCGACCTGCTGTACGAGCCGAGGGGGTTGTACAGTTGCGCAAGACGGCAAGTATTGTGTCGACATCGGCCTGCCCAGGCCCGCAATGTCCCGCGATGTGCAAGTAGGGGAGTGGCGATGCTTCGCAACGGGTTGGAGCCCGGACACCTGCTGGTCCTGGCGATCGTGGTGATCATCCTGTTCGGATCCCGGAAGTTGCCGGACACCGCCCGCGCGCTGGGCCGGTCGATGCGCATCCTCAAGAGCGAGGCCAAGGCGATGCGCGAGGAGGACCCGCCGAAGCCGGCCGCCGCCGAGCCGCAGCCCGAGGCCGCCCGCGTGGTGCAGGCCGCCCCCGGCGACGCCGGCACGGCCCGCGCGGTCTCCGCCGAGCGCGAGGCCTCTCCCAACCGGCGCTGAAGCCGGCCGCCGCTGAACCCGACCGCCCGCGCCGCGTGTTCGACGCGGGCGCGGGCGGATCGATCGGGCAGGGTCAGAGGGTGCAGGAATTTACCGAGTCCGTGCCCGACGGGGGTACCGGGACGGTGTGGCTCGCGGGTGGTGGCGTGCCGCTGCCGGTCCAGGCGGCGAGCGCGTCGAAGGCCGCCGCGAAGCACGGCGCCATCGGGCGAACCAGTTTCGGGAACGCCTGGTAGAGGCCGTCGGCGTGGGTGCCGTTGGTGATCCGGTAGTAGCGGTGCAGCCCGCCGCGCCCCGCGTCGTCGATCATCCCGGCGTACGTGTCACCGCTCTTCGTGATCGGCAGCAGCGCGTCGAGGGTGCCCTGGAGGCTGATCAGCGGGCGCTTGATCCGCCCGGTCAGGGACAGTCGGGTAACCGTGCGGTGTACGGCGGCCGGCCGGTCGGCGTAGACGTAGTCGGCGTCGCAGCCCGGCATGGTGTTCGCCGGGCAGAACGGGATGCCCGCCTCCTGCGCGCCGTCGTACCCGGGGTCGACCTCCTCGCGCAGGATCCGCTGCAGCGGGTCCCACAGGTTGCGGTAGTGAAACTCCCAGGTCGGCTCGGAACCGACCGGGTAGCCGGCGGCGTACATCGCCTCGGCGGCGCCCGGTTCGCCGGCGCGATACCTCGGATACGCGCGCAGTGCGGCCGGGGCGGTGTCCAGGATGTTGGGCGAGTCCGGGGTGAGCAGCAGGCCGTGCATCTCGATGCCGGCGGTGAACAACTCGGGATGGTGTTCGAGTTGCCAGCGGACCAGGTAGCCGCCCGCGGAAGCGCCCGCCGCGTACGTGGTCGTCGGCCGCCGACCGTAGTGCCGCGCGGCGACCCGCTTGGCCGCCACGGTCAACTCGGTGACCCGCCGATGCCATTCGGCGATCGCCTCGCCGGGGCGCACGCCGTCCTGGTGGATCTTGGGACCGGTGTTGCCCTTGTCGGTGGCCGCGTAGGCGAAACCGGCGGCGAGTACGTGGTCGGAGATCAGCCGGTCGTTGGCGTATTGCGCACGCAGACCGGGCGGGCCGGCCACGACGAGGCCGCCGTTCCACTTCTTCGGCAGCCGGATGACGAACTGACTGTCGTGGTTCCAGCCGTGGTTGGTGTTGGTCGTCGAGGTGTCCGGGAAGTAACCGTCGAGCTGCACACCTTCGACGCCGGACGGGTTGTGCGTGCCGGGTGCTTCCAGGCCGGCCCAGTCGGCCGGATTGGTGTGCCCGGACGGGATCGTGCCGGTCGTGGTCAGGTCGGCGAGGCAGGCGCCGATCACCTTCGCCGCGCCGGGCACGCGGACCGTGCAGGGGGAGCCGGCGAGCGGGTCGGCATCGGCGGCGGTCGAGCCGAGCGTCGCGGTCAGCAGCAGTGCCGCGGCGACGGCCAGGAGGCGGGTCGGTTTGGCCAACGGATTGCCCTTCGTGGGGTGTTCGTGGGGTGTTCGCCGGGTGGGGACGCGGATGACCGGCAGGCCGAGACTAGGAACGCCCGGTGGTCGGGCCACAGATGCCGAGTGGTCGGAATGCGGGCGCGGCCGGCAGGGGGTGCGCCGGCCGAACGGCACATGACCTTCGGCCAAACCTTGGGCGCGGCTCGCCGGCCGGGCCTCGGGGCGGCGGCGCGCGGGTATCGTTCGGCGCACCGCACCCGGGGATCGGACAGGGGAACACATGGCCGGATCGATATCGATATCGACTGCCCGGCCGATGGCCTGGGTGCCGCCGACGGTCTATCTCGCGGTACTGGCCGGCGGGCTGTACGGCGCGGTGGTGGCGGACGGTCCGGTTCGGGCCGGGCGCCTGGCCGGGTTCGCCGGATGCCTGCTGGTGCTGCTCGTGCTCGACGAGGTGGAGCGACGCCGCTGTCCCGACAAAACGCCGCCGAGGCCGGCGGTGCTGCTCCTTGGCGGGCGACTCGCGCTGTTCGGGGCGGCGGTCGGGCTGGATCGTTCGGGGGTCTCCCGGGCGCTGTTCGTACTCGTGCCGCTGACCGCCTGCGTCGCGTTCGGGCGTCGGGTCGGGGTGGCGCTGAGCGCGGCGTGCCTGGGGGTGATCCTGCTCGGGAACGTGTTGTGGGTGCCTGGGTGGTACGTGCGCGCCGACATCGTCACCGAGCTGCTGATGGCCGGACTGGCCCTGGTACTCGCCGCCGCATTGGCGGTGGTCGCGGTGGGCGAGCAGGCGGGGCGGCTGCGGCTCGCCGACGCGCTGGGCGAACTGCGGGAATCGCACGCGCGGTTGGCCGAGTACGCGGAACGAGTCGAGCGATTGTCCGCGGTGCGTGAACGCAATCGGCTGGCCCGCGAGTTTCACGACGGACTCGGCCATCACCTCACCGCGATCGCCATCCAGTTGGAGAAGGCATCGGCGTTTCGCGACCTGGATGCCCGGGTCGCCGAGCGGGCACTGGCCGACGCGCGCTGGTCGGCAAGCCGGGCCCTGGACGAAGTACGGGTGTCGGTACGGGCGTTGCGGGACGAGGGGGAGCCGTTCTCGCTGTCGGCGGCGCTGAGCGAGTTGGTGCGGCACGTGGCCGGCGGGCCGGCGCGGGTGACACTGGAGATGTCGGGGGACGAACACGGCTACCCCGTCGAATCGCTCACCGCGCTGTATCGCGCCGCCCAGGAGGGGTTGACCAATGCTCAGCGGCATGCGGACGCCGGGCGGGTGACCGTGTCGGCGCACTGTGGTCGGGACGAGGCGCGGTTGGCGGTCGCGGACGACGGGCGCGGCTTCGAGGTCGATCGGGAGGATGCCCTCGCGGGCATCCGGGACGGGTTCGGCCTGCGGGCGATGCACGAGCGGATCGAGCTGCTCGGTGGCCGGGTCGAGGTGGCGGCAACACCCGGACGGGGCACGACGGTTGCCGTCACCGTGCCGCGAGTGCCGGTCCGGGCCGAGGCGGTGGCCCGATGAGCGCGGATCGGGACGACCCGGTACGGGTGTTGGTGGTCGACGACCAGGAACTGGTCCGCGAGGGGATCGCGTCGCTGCTCGGCATCCAGCCCGGGATCAGCGTGATCGGCGCGGTGTCGGACGGTCGCCGCGCGGTGACCGTCGCGGTCGCCGAGCAGCCCGACGTGGTGCTGATGGACGTGCGGATGCCGGTCCTCGACGGGGTCGCCGCGACCTGGGAACTGACCGAACGGGCGCCGAGCTGCCGGGTGATCATGCTGACCACGTTCGACGACGACGAGTACGTGGCCGACGCGTTGCGCGCGGGGGCGATCGGCTACCTGCTGAAGAACCTGCCGGCGGCGCAACTGGCCGCCGCCGTACGGCTGGCCCGAGACGGGGTCGCCCAACTCGACGCCTCGATCACCCGCCGGCTGGCCGCCGGCCTGACCCGTCCGGAACCGCCGCCTCCCGCCGCGCCGGACCCCGGCCTGCTGACCGGACGCGAGACCGAGGTGCTCCGGCTGATCGCCGGCGGATCGACCAACCGGGAGATCGCCGCCCGGTTGTTCCTGAGCGAGGGCACGGTCAAGAACCACATCTCCCGGATCCTGTCCCGGCTCGGCCTGCGCGACCGCACACACGCCGCGATCTACGCCCACGATCGCGGTCTGCTGTGAGCGGGGGCGGGGGCCGGGGCCGGCGACCTAATCGGCACCCGGGCGGCGGGACTTCGGCAGGAACAATACCGAGTTGACGTAGCGGCGGTTGAACGGTGCCAGGGTGCGGCGCAGCAGGCCGCGGTCGGCCACATGGGCGGTGCGGGACTGGTGGGCGGCCAGGTCGAAGTCGGCCAGCGGGAGCCACCGTCGGCCGGGCAACACCCAGCCCCGGTAGCCGAGTTCGGTCAGGAAGTCGAGCACGGGCGCGGGGCACTGGATGCGCGCCTCCAACTCGATGAACAGGGCCGGGCGGTCGCGGCGGATGATCGCCTCGGCGCCGTGCAGTACCGCCGGTTCGCTGCCGTCCACGTCGATCTTGACGAACGTGACGTCGGTCGCCGCCAGGTCGTCCAGGCGGACGCAGGGCACCTCCACCGCCCGGTCGTGGATGGCCCGGCGGACCAGCGACGACACGCCCCGATCGCCGCGATCGCCCGGCGGGAGCCACAGCGCGACGGTGCCCTCGGCCCGATCGCCGGCCGCCGCCGCGACCACCCGGATGTTGGCCGGCCCACCCGCGCCGATCAGTTCGGCCAGGTGTGGGACCGGCTCCACGGTCAGCACCAGGTCGGCGCGCCGGGCCAGCCGGCGCGACCAGGGCCCATACCAGCCGCCCACGTCCACCGCGGTGCCGCCGCGCGGGACGAAGTCGGCCAGTCGGCGCAACTCCGGTTCGAAGCGCGGATACAGCACGTCGACGGCGGTGCGGACCAGCCTCGGCGGCACCCGGGGGGCAAGCCGCGCGGCGAGTGTCACGACCCGGTCCGCTCGGTGATCCGGGCGTGTTCGGCGGCGGAGACCGGGACACCGGAGGAGGGCAACAACTGCGGGATGCCGTCCAGGATCGGATAGCGGCGGCGCAGCCGGGGGTTGTACAGGGCGTCCTCCGGGCCCAGCAGGACCAGCGGGCCCTTGTCCAGCGGGCAGGCCAGGATCCGCAGCAGCGGGTTGTCGGGTTCCATCGGGCGACTCCTCTACCGGGCGGTCGATTCGGCGATTCGGCGGGCTATTGCCGCACGGGCACGGGGACTTCGTCGTGGCGCGGCAGGACGAGCAGGACGGTGACCGCGAGCGCGGTGCCGGCCAGGCGCAGGGTCAGCCGCGGCAAATCGGCGGGCAGCGACTCGCCGAAGGCGAACGTGCCCACAACGGCGGTGAACAGCGCGGACACCGTGGTGCACACCGGCACGATCAGCGACGCCCGACAGCGCTGCAGCGCGGTCTGGGACAACACCAGGCCGGCGGCGCCGGTGCCGACCAGGAGGTACGGGTAGGGCGAACGCAGCAGTGCCAGGGCCGCGTTGCCGACACCGTGCGTGGTCAATCGGCCGGCGACGCCCTTGATCGCGAGCGAACTGACCCCGTACAGCAGGCCGACCGCCACGCCGTACTCGACGCCGGTCCCGGCCGGCCGATTCGGGTCCCGGTCGCGCCGCGCGGCGGCCAGGTAGAGCCACAACCCGGCGGCCAGTGCGGGCAGGCAGACCACGAGCAGTCGGCCGACCGGAGCCCGCTCGCCGACCGCGTCCGAGTCGCGCAGCGAGCCGACCACCATGGCCAGTGCGGCGAGTACGGCCAGTACACCGGCCCGTTCGCGAGCGGTGGGCCGCTCACCGAGCACCGTCGCGGACAGCAGGAGCAGCAAGACCAGGCCGGCCACGAAGATGCCCTGCGCGGCGGCGATCGGCAACGTGCGATAGACCGCGAGTTGCGCGGCGAAGCCCGCGGCGAGCGCGAGCGAGCCGGCCAACCACAGCGGGCTGCGCAGCAGCAGTCGGACCACCCGCAGCGGGCGGCCCGCGGTGAGCGCCGGCAGGCCGGTCAACGCCCGCTTCTCCAGCACGAATCCGCTGCTGTAGAGGACGTTGGCGAGCAGTGCCGCGGCGACTCCCCACCACATGGCTAGGCCCGCCGCGCGTGGACGAGCAGGATCGAGGCGAGCGAGGGGGCCGCGCACACGGCCCGGTCCAGGGGGCGTAGGACGCGCGGCACGCCGTGGAACGGTGCCCCGCCGAGCCGGATCACCTCGAAACCGGACGCGGTGAGGAACTCGCGGAGCGCGCGGGCGGTGTACAGCCGCAGGTGGCCGACCACCTGGGCGCCGGGGCGGCCGTGGATCCCGCGCAGGCTGACCTCGGAGAAGATCGGTTGCACGCCGGCCAGGAGCAGTGCGCGGTTGTACCAGGCGGCCAGGTTCGGGGTGGAGAGCATCAGGTGGCCGCGCGGTTTGAGTACGCGGCGCAGTTCGTCGAGCGCGGCGTCCGGGTCCACCAGGTGTTCGAGCACCTCGCCGAACAACACGGCATCCACACTCGCATCGGCCAACGGCAGCCCGCCGTCCGTGAGTTCGCCGCGTACGCGGTGGCGCAGCCGGCCCGCCGCGCGGCGCAGCGCGTCCTGCGACCAGTCGATCCCGACCAGGGTGTGTCCGGCGAGCAGTGGTCCGGCGACCGAGGCCGCAAAGCCGTCGCCGCAGCCGATGTCGACGATCAGCGCCGGTTCCGGGCCGAGCGCGCGGGCCAGCATGACGGCCTGGCGGCGGCTGCGTTCGGGGCCGGAGGCCACCGGTACGGCGGGGTCCTCGTAGAAGTCGCGCAGCTCGGCGGGGCGCAGGTCGTGGGTGTCGGTCATGGTGCGCCGCCCTCGGTCGGCGGGACGGCCGAGACCGCGGCCAGGGATTCCGCGAAGAAGCCGTAGAGCCGTCGCCCCGCCTCGTCGTCGAGCAGGGCGCGCGACCAGCGCAGCGCCACGTGCAGCCGGTCGCCGGTGCCGGTGGTGGTCAGGGTGAGTCCCCGGGGCATCCGGGTGGGCGCCGAGACCCAGACCGCGTCGGCGCGGCCGGCGTCGCCGAAGTCGAGCGGGTAGGGGATCCGGCCCAGATTGCTGAGCAGGGTGCTGGACGTCCACGGGCCGATCGCCCGGCCCAGGCCCCGGGTGAGCGCGGCGCGCAGCCCGACCGGGAGCACCGGCGCGGTCAGCAGTGCGGCGCCGCGGCCCAGTGGTGGTCGGCGGATCGCCTTGAGTTCGGCGGTGCGGCGGGCGGTGCGGCGGAGCAGTTCGGCGATCTGGTCCGGGCCGGGTTCGCCGGCGTATTCCCGGGGGCCGAAGCGGACTTCGACCAGTCGGGTGCCGTTGCCGATCGGCATCTCGACGCCGCGCGGGCGGTCGTCGATCGGCATGGTGATCCGGATCGGCCGGGTGGGCGCGTCGTGCAGCCGATTCCAGCGGGCGATCATCAGGCATGTGGCGACCAGGAGGCGGTCGTTGACGGTGTGGTCGGCGCCGGGTGGGCGGGGGCGGACCGGGAGTTCGCCGAGCAGCACGCCGTTGCCGACGCGCCGGCCCGGGTGGGCGGCGGGGGCCGGGGCGACCCGGGCCGAACGGGCCAGTGGCGGGCCGGGATCGAGGGTGGGTCCGGCCGGGCGGCCGGGGGCGGGGCGGGCCGAGTGGTTCGGCGGTGGGTCGGCCGGTTCGCCGGCGCCGCCGTACAACTCGGCGGTGCTGGCCAGGACGCGCAGGAAGGCGGGGCCGTCCAGGGCGGTGTGGTGGATCGTGCACAGCAGGACACAACCGGCGGCGGTCGGCGAGGAGCGGATCACCTCCAGTCGGATCGGCGGGGCCAGGGACAGTGGTGGTGCCTCGGCCAGGGCCACCGCGCGGGCCCGGGCCAATGCGTCCGGTCCGGCCGGCGGGAAGCCGACCGGTTCGAGGTCGGGCGCGTCGGTGAGTTCCCATTCGTAGCGTCGCCGATACCACCGCCCGGGCGCCTCGCGGACCAGCGCCCGGGCGTGCCGGCACAGCGCGGCCCGGAACGCGGCGCGCAGCCGGGCCGGTTCCGGTTGCCCGGGCAGCCGGATCTCCATGTGCACGGCGATCGGCTCGCCCGGCCGCTGGTGTTGCCGGGAGAATTCGTCGACGAGCGGGAACGGGATCCGGGCGAGGGCCGGCTCGGCCGGATGGTCGCGCCGAGCCGGACGCACTGCGGTCATGGTTGTTCGTTCCCCTTACCGTCGGGTGGCGGGAGCGTCGGCAGTGTCGGCAACTCGGCCGTGTCGGCCTCCCGATCCGGTCCTGCGTGGTGTGTGGTCGGCTGCGCCTGGGGCTCGGTCGACGCCGCAGCGGGCGCGCCCGGGGCCGGCGGTTCGTCGGGCCGCGGCGGTGCCACCGGCACCGTCCCGGGCTCGGCCGTGGACACCACCGCGCCGGGCGGCGGGGGAGCGGCCGGCGGGGGTGGGAAGAGCGCGGCGAGGCCGCCGTACTCGGGGTCCGGCGCGCCGGCCGGGGTGGCGCCGGATCCGGGTCCGCCGACCGGCGGATGGGCCCCTTCCGCGAGATCCGAGGGCGACCGGCGTCGCCAACTCCCGTACCACGGCCCGGGGTTCGCCCCGGTCGAGCCGTCGTCCCGAGCCGACTCGCCGCCCACCGTCACCAGCGCCGCGCACACCGCGATCAGCGCCAATGCCTGGGCGGCCGGCCCGAACGAGCCCTCGCCGTCGACCAGCGCGTCATTGGCCCCGGTCGCCGCCGCGATCCCGGCGCCGGCCATCGCGACCAGCGCGATCGGGACCAGGAGGCGGTGTCGCAGGTGGGCGACCACGGCCAGGGCCGGTACGAGCAGCGCGAGCGGCCCGGCGACGAAGACCAGTACGGCGGTGAGCGCGAGCAGGCCCAGGATCGGGCCGGGCGCGGGCGGGTCGATCGGCAACGCGTGGTCGGGGTCGGCCGGGCCCGCGTCGCGGCGGCGGACGAAGGCGAGCGCGAGCAGTGCGAGCAGCGCCACGCCGCCGCCGATCAGTCCGCCCCGGTACACCTCGCCCGGTTCGTAGCTGAGCTCTACCGTGCCGGCCGCGCCCGCCGGGACCAGCCAGCCCTGTTGCCAGCCGTCGATCCGTACCGACGTCAGCTCCTTGCCGTCGAGTGTGGCCTTCCAGCCGGAGTTGTGGTTCTCGTACATCTGGAGGTAGGTGGCCTCGCCGGCCCCCATCCGCACGCTGCGCCGGTCGCCGCTCCAGTCGGCGGCCACCGCCGAGCGGGCGGACTGCGGTGCGGTGGACGGCAGTTGGCCTCGGCTGATGGTGATGTCGGTGACCTCGAGCGCGCCCTGGTTGCCTGCCTCGACGGTGTGCGGCCCGCGGCCCAGGGACAGGGTGCCGCCCGGGGCCTCGTCGGCGCACAGCCGGACCCGCACGGGTCGGCGTTCGGTCAGGTCGCGCACCGAGCCGGTCGCGCCGGTCGCGTGCAGGACGCCGTCGACGGCCAGCGGTGGGCCCTGTCCGCACGGCAGGGTGAACCGCGCCGACGGGTCCGGCGGCGGGGTGCGCAGCTTGTCCAGCGCCGGCACGTAGATCTCGCCGAGCCCGACCGGGAGTTGCAGGCGGTCGTCGGCGAGCGGGTTGTGGATGGTCAGTGGGGCGACCTTGCTGATCGTGATGGTGAGTCGGTCGGTGGTGATCGGTTCGAAGCGGACCAGGCCGTTCTCGTCGACGGACGCGGTCGCCGAGCCGTTGGGCGAGCTGATCAGCACCTGCTCGGGGCGGGTGGACAGGCCGCCGGCCGGGGCGAGCACCATCCGGTCGATGGTCTCCCGGCCCGGCCAGCTCAGCTGGATCACCGGGCGGTCGCCGGCGATCCACGCGGTGGTCAGGTCGCCGTCGACCAGGTTGCGCGCGCTGAGCCCGGGGGCGGTATGCGCGGTGGATTCGGCGGTGGCGGTGATTCGGCGGGCCTGGTTCGGTGCGGCGCTCACCACGAGTCGGTCCAGGTCCGGGCCGGGGTTCGCGGTGGCGCGGATGTCGAAGCCGAGGGTGGCGTCGGCGGGGGTGGTGAACCGGCGGTGTAGTCCGTCCTCGGCGGCCACCGGGGACAGTGCGGCCGGGTCGTTGTCCCGGTGCAGCGACCAGATCTGGTTCGGCGCGTCGGACGCGGCGGCGTCGGTGGGCAGTTGCAGCAGTCGGGAGACCTGCAGGCCCGGGATGGACACCTCGGCGAATCCGGCGCCGGAGAGCCCGGAGCGGGTGGACTGCGCGGCCAGGATGGTGAGTTTGAGCCACTTGGCCTGCCCGGCGGGCGCCTTGACGGTCTGCGGTGTGCCGTCCGGCTGCAGGTTGCTGTCCTGTGCGCCGCGATCGGTCTCGATCCGGATCCGGGTCGGCGCGGCCCGCATCCCGTCCCCGGGCAGCGGGGTCACCCGCAGCGTCGCGGGGATGTCCTTGGGCCCGGTGAACTCCACCCGCAACCACTGCCCGACCGGTCCGTCCGCGCTGCCCTCGGCCCACGCGGTCGCCGGGTCGCCGTCGAACGCGTTGACCGGGTCGTACTGCGGCAGGTGGAAGAGCCAGTTGCCGCTGCTGGAGGCGGTCACCGACGCGGCGCCGCGCAGCACCGCGGTGGTCTGGTGGGCGACGCCCGACACCGGGAGGATCTGCTTCGGCGGGTCGCCGGCGCCCTGCGAGCTGTCCGGCGGATTGTGTTCGCCCGCGGTGTAGGTGTACGAGGTGTTGGCGTTGACCAGGCCGAAGCGGGTGTCCGCGCGGCGCAGTCCGTCCGCGGTGATCTGGGTGGCGGGTTTGTCGATGCCGGGGTGCTTGTCGCCGGTGAGTACGGTCGGGTGCTCGCGCATCGTCGGGTCGGCGGACAGTTGCATCAGCGCCTCGGGGCCGCCGCTGAGCAGCGCGGTGTCGGCGACCGCGCGGCCCCCGACCCGGCCCGGTCGCGGGGTGCCGGCGGGCGGTTCGTAGATCTCCACGGCCTGCCGCCGGGTGTAGAGGCCCTGTACCTGGATCGGGGTCTCCTCGGGGATCCGGCCGCCGGTGATCAGCGGCCCGAATCCGGTCACCCGGTGGTAGCCGGAGGCCTCCAGGGTGCGTTCGACCACGAGCGGCGGGACGTAGCCGATCTGGTCGGGGTCCAGGTCGTTGCGCACCACGACGGTGTACAGGCCGGCGCGGGCCAGGAAGTCGCGCAGTCCGGGTACCTCGCCGCCGGTGAGCAGGGCCTGCTCGATCGCGTCGGTCATCCGCCGCGCGCCGGGGGTCCCGAACGGGACGAAGTCCCGTTGCGCCCACGGGGAATCGGCCAGTGGGTCGAGCGGTTCGTCGATCGGCGAGCCCCACGTGTACAGGCCGTGCGCGGTGGCCGGGACGACCAGGGCGCGGGTGTCGGCGGAGTTCTGCTTCAGCCAGTCGGCGGTCTGTTGCCAGTGGTGCGGCAGCTTCTTGAACGCGCCGGGCTGCAGGATCGTCCCGTTCAGGTAGGGCCAGGCCAGACCGGGCAGGATCAGCAACGCGGCGACGGCGGGCACCAGGCGCGCGTTGACCACCGGCCGCGCGGGCCCGCGCACCGTGCCGACCAGGTGGGTCAGGCCCAGGATCAGCGCCAGGGCCAGTCCCGGTTGGAACTTGTAGATGTTGCGGAACGGCCGCAGCGGCCCGTCCACCCAGTCGCGGACCGGCCCGTGGAACGGCGCGCCGAGCGAACCCGCGTAGCCGGCCAGCGCGATGGCCACCACGGTCAGCACGACCAGCGACAACCAGCGCCGCTCGGGCAGATCGCGCCGGGCCAGCCCGGCCAGGCCGAGCGCGGCGGCGAACGCCGAGCCCAGGATGGTGATCGCCGAGGTGGCCACCGTCCACCCGGCGGGCAACCACGGCTCGCCGAAGTTCAGATACGCCACCCAGTCGCCCGCGCCGCGCAGCAGTTCGGTCGCGGACATCGTGCTCGTGGTGGTGTCCGCCTGCTCGACGTAGGGCAGGAAGTTCTCCCCGTACACGCCCAGCAACAGCAGCGGGACCACCCACCACGCGGTCGCCAACACCACACCCAGAACCCACCAGCCGAGCAGCGGCCATCTGCGCGGTCCGGCCGGCCGGCTGAGCAGGTACAGCCCGACCGGGAGCAGCGCGGCCAGCGTGGAAGCGGCGTTGACCCCGCCCATGAACGGGATCAGCAGCGCCGAGCGGGTCGCGGCGGCGCGCGGGCTCAGCCGGGTGTTCAGCAGCGGAAGCAACACCCACGGCAGCAGTGCGCCGGGCAACACGGCGGCCGAGGTGGAGCCGATCACGATGGTGAACGTGGGCCACAGCGCGTAGCCGACCGCGCCGAGCAGCCGGCTGCGCGAGGTGCCCACACGAAGCCGTTCGGCCAGCCGCAGTGCCCCCCAGAACGCGCCGGTGACGATCAGCGAGAGCCACAACCGTTCGGCCAACCACACCGGCAGATGGACCAGATCGGCGAGCGCGTAGTAGGGCAGGATCGGGAACGCGTAGCCCACGTACTGGTCGGTGAGGCCGCCGAAACCGGCCCGGTCGTGCCACAGGCTGCCCAGGTCGCCGAGGAAGCCCCACGGGTCGGTGACCACGCCGAGTTTGGTCTCGAACGTCATCCGGCCCGGCGAGCGGGCCAGGAACGCCAGGAAGACCAGCGCCCAGAACCCCGGCAACCAGCGCCTGCCGCGCGGTCGGTCGGCCGGTGGTTCGGCCGCCGACGGCACGGCGGGCGGCTCGGCCGGCCGCGCCGGGGGGAGGGACAGGGTCGTCTCAGCCACGAGTGCCTCCTGCAAAGCGCGCGCGATACCCGGGCGCCGGGGAGCCGGCAGCGGGACCGACGGATGCGTCGGGCGATGGCGCCGCCGTCACGGGCACCGCCGAAGAATGAGGAGCAGGTTCCAGGTGATGAGCTCCCGCAGGCCGGGCACGCGGGTGACCGCGCCGGGGAGGAAGGGCCAGTAGCGCGAGCGCGCGGACACCACCGCCACGTCCGGGCGGGCCCGGACGTGGCGCAGCGTGGGGCCGATGTGTACGGCGTACAGGTTCTCGCCCAGGGTGTGCTTGGCGGGTCGGCCGGTGCGGCGCAGGTAGCGGGCGCGGGCACGTTCGGCGCCCAGGTAGTGCCAGGGTGCCCATTCGTGGCCGCCCCACGGGGAGAACCAGTTGGTGAAGGAGACGTAGATCAGCCCGCCCGGGCGGGTGACCCGGACCAGTTCGCTGAGGAACGTGCGTGGGTCGGCGACGTGTTCGAGCACGTTGGAGGAGAAGCACACGTCGGCCACGCCGTCCGCGAGGGGCAGCAGATAGCCGTCGGCGACGACCGCGCCCTCGGGCGGGGTGCCGCGCGCGGTCAGCTCGCGCAGGTCCGGCTCGAAGAGGAATCCGTGCGCGCCGCGCCGGCGGAACTCGCGGGTGAAGTGGCCGCTGCCGCCGCCCACGTCCACCACGACCCGGCCGCGCAGCCGCACGTGCCGCTCGACCTGGTCGGCCGCGTCGCGGGCGAGCAGGTCGTAGCACCGGTCCGGGTCGCGCTGCTCGTGCCGGAAGGCTTGGCACAGCGCGATGGATCGGCGCAGCGACGGGTCCTTCACGCGGTCACCACCCGGTGCCGGTGCCGGTGTCGCGGCCGGCGGCTTCCGCGGCCACCGCGCGGAACTGCCGCACGGTGGCGGTCCAGCGGTAGCGGGCGGCGCGCAGTTCGGCCGCCCGGCGCATCGCGGCGCGGCGGTCGGGGCTGAGCGCGAGGGTGCACCACGCGGCGGCGAACGAGCTTTCCCCGTGGGCGAGTACGCCGGTGACGCCGTCGTCGATGGAGTCGCGAAGCCCGGGGATGTCGAAGCCGATCGCGGGGGTGCGGCGGGCGGCGGCCTCGGTGACCACCAGGCCCCAGCCCTCGACCAGGGAGGGATGCAGCAACAACCAGGCCGAGCACAGGAGTCGGTGCTTCTCCGCCTCGGAAATGTGTCCGGTGAACAACACCCCCGGTCCGGCGAGCGCGCGCAGCCGATCACGTTCGGGGCCGTCGCCGACGATCACCAGCCGGCCGCCGGTCACCGGGCGGACCCGCTCCCACAGCCGCAGCAGCAGGTCGATCCGCTTGTACTCGACCAGCCGGCCGACCGCCAGGAACAGCGGTCGGTCCGACTCGGGGAGCAGCGGGCCGGGTTCCTCGACGCCGTTGTGCACCACCCGGATCCGGTCGGCCGGTACGCCGAGCGTACGCAGCGCGGCGGCGGTGGAGCCGGACACCGCGACGATCAGATTGCCCCGATGGGCGCCGGCCAGGCCCCAGCGCTCCAGGCGGCGGCCGAGCCGGGCGGCCGGGCCGGGAAGGCGCATCCCCCACTGGTCGGTGTGCACGTGGTTGACCAGACACAGGGTGGGGCCGCGGTGCCACAGCGGGGTCAGATAGGGCAGCCCGTTGCACACCTCGACGAGCAGATCGCAGCCGCCGACCCGGCGGTCCAGGGCCCGACGGGCGCGCAGGTAGTGGTCGGCGTCGCCGCCGGCCGAGATCACCCGGTAGTCCCGCTCGGCGGCGGGCCCGCCGCACAGCAGGGTCACCCGGTGTCCCCGGGCGGTGAGCCCGTCGGCCAGCCGGTCGATCAGGAACTCGGACCCGCCGGCGGCCGGGTTGGCCAGGTCGCGGCGGGCCAGGAAGACGATGCGACGTGGGGAAGGGTGCGGACGCGGCGGTGGCCGGCGGGCCTGCGCCGACGGGGGTTCGACCGACGACAGGGGCGTCACCGGACGCAACGCGGGGGGTACGTGCTGGGGCATGCGAGCTCCAACTCGTCTCTGGCCTGGATCGAACGAGGTCGGTTCGCGAAACGGTCCAAGAGGTCGAACGTGGTGCCGGTGCGTGGGAAGTACGGGATGTGCGGGGTGAGTTCGTAGTTTTGGGCACGCCGTGCGGGGTTGCTACTCACCCAGGTGACAACTTTCGTCGCGGCCGGCTCCGACGAACCGTCAACTCGGTGCCGGTCGGCCGGCGGCCGGCCCGGCCACCGGTGCCGATCGGCGCCGGCGCGGGTGCCGCGCGCCCTGCTCGCGCGGGCCGCGGACCAGCAGGACCACCCCGGCCGCGGTGAGCACGGCACCGAGCAACGAGGCCACCAGCGGGGCGAGTTCGCCGACCACGGTCAGCTTGGTGTCGTCGTGCTTGGCCAGGTCGACCTGTTTGCGCTGGGTCTCGGGGGTGAACTCGATCCGGTCGCTGTTCAGGAGCACCACCGACGCGGTGGCCGCGTCCGGCGCGCGCAGGGTCTTGCGCGGCGCGATCTTGGCGTTGATCACCCGCCCGGTGCGCTGATCGACGACCAGGTCGACGCCGGCGTTCGCGTACCACTCCTCGGCGATCACCTGGCCCTGCGCGGGCAGCCCGACCAGGGTGCCCGGGACCTGCCGGGTGCCGATCCGGGTGTCCGGCACGGTGCCGGTGAAGCGGTAGCCGGTGTGTCCGCGCACCTTCGCGGTGCCGCGGTAGTCGAGCGGGATCGCCGCCCCCAACGTCTCGTCCCACCAGCGGTATTGCCGCTTCTCCAGGTCGAACGGGAACTTCAGGAACGCCTCGCCCGCAATCGCCGGCGTCTCCCCGCAGCAGTGCACGGGCGCATTGGTGCGGCGGTCGGTCACCCAGCGGGCCACCGTCCACTGGTACGACTTGCGCGGGTCGTGCCAGGTGAGCGTGTCCGGCGTGTCGATCGTGGTGGACACGTCCCACACCGCCCGACCGCTGCGCTCGGACTCGGCGACATTGCCGAGCACGTGGCGGGTGACGGTGAGCGTCTTGTGGTCGACCGGTTTGAGGGTCGTGGTGTCGAAGTAGCTGCCGGTACCGGCGAACACCACGGTGTCGTCGATGTCGACGGGGGTGCGCTTGGCCTGCGGTTCGACGTACCAGGCCAGCATCGCGGCCAGCACGAGCAGGAAGACTCCGGCGCCCAGCAGGAGCAGGGACGGGATCGACGAGCGGGACGAAGTGGTGCGGCGCATCCGGCACTCCTGACGGCGAGCGGCCTCGGGGACGTGCACGTCTGTCTCAGGCCGGGAACCGTAGGCGCACTCTTGACGGAGTGTCAATACACCTCGCACACTGTGCTGATATAGAGCCGGTGCATGGGAATGGGCGGGGTGCCCTCCGATCGAGAGGCTCGTCGAAGCATGCACAGACTGCTCGCCGCCGGATCGACCGTGATCCTCGCCGCCGCCCTCGCCGTGGGAGCCGCGTTCGGGATCGTCGCCGCGCTGCACACCACGCCCGATCAGCCGAACACCCCCCTCGTCTCGTTCCGGAACGATCCGCCGCCCCCGACCGCGCAGCCCTGATGCCGAGCCCGCGAGCCGGGAACCGCAGCCGGCAACGGCCGTTCGTGCGTTCGGGCACCGGCGTCGACCATCCGCCGCGAGGGAGAGGCGACATGAGCGTGCGCACCGCCTGGCGGGATGTACCCCGGCCGCAACTGCGCCGGTTCGCCGATCTGGCCATGGCCGAGATCCCCGAGCTGGCGCGGGACATCCTGCGCGACATCCGGATCGAATATCCCGGCCTGCCGCTGGTGCCGGACGAGTCGGGCGAGCCGATGGCCCTGGTCGCCATCCGCCACGCCCTGGTCGACTTCGTCGAACACCTGCTCGCCACCGACGACCGCAGGCACGAACGCCTGGAGATCTTCGAGATGTTCGGCCGCGCGGAGGTGCTCCAGGGCCGCACGCTCGATTCGCTCCAGGCGGTGTATCGGCTGGGCGTACGGCTGGCCTGGCGGCGACTGGCCGAGATCGGCCAGCAGGTGGAGATCCCGCCGCCGGCCATGTACGAACTGGCCGAGGCGGGCTTCGAGTACCTGGACGGGCTGGTCGCCCAGTCCGTGCACGGCTACGCGGAGGCGGCGGCCCGGCAGGTGGGCGAACGACTGTGGGCGCAGAAACGGTTGATCAAGCTGATGCTCACCGAATACGGCACCGAGCCGGCCGGCGCGCTGGCCGAACACGCCGCCCGGATCGGCTGGATGTTGCCCGAACAGGTGGCCGTCGGCGTGCTGTTGCGCCCGGCCCCGGACGCGGTGGCGCCGGCGGTGGGCCGGGATGTGCTCCTGGACATGGAGTGCGAGCGGCCCCGGATGATCCTGCCCGACCCGGACGCGGCCGGCCGCCCCGAACTGCTGCGTCGGGTGATGGCCGGGTGGTCGGGCGCGATCGGCCCGTCCGTACCGCTCGCCGACGCGCCCAAGTCGCTGCACTGGGCGTGTACGGCGCTGCGCCTGATGGAACGCGGCCAACTGCCCGAGGGGCGGGTGATCCGCTGTACCGAACACACCGAGGCGCTGGTCCTGCTGCCGCCCGAGGAACTGATCGAGGACCTGGCCCGGCGCTGTCTGGCACCGCTGGACAACTGCTCGCCCACGCATGCCCGGCGGCTGGCCGAGACATTGCTCGCGTGGCTGGAGACCCGGGGCGGCGCACCGGAGATCGCCGCCCGGCTCGGGGTGCACGCGCAGACCGTGCGCTATCGGCTGCGGCAGATCCGCGAGCTGTTGGGCGACGAGATGGACCGGCCGGATCGCCGCTTCGAACTCGAACTGGTGCTGCGGGCCCGGCGGTTGCGCGACGAACGGCTGGGGGCGGTGCGGGACTGAGCGGGTGGGGCCCGTTGCAGTGTGCGCCCTAGGGGGAGTGGGTCGCCGAAGGCGTGCACGTATGGCAGCTCGGGAGTGACCCGATCGGCGGGTCCCACTGCGTCACCGCGGGGGGCGTCCAGCGTGGCGGGTCGGGGGTGGCGAACGGGCCGGCGTGGTTGTGCATCAGCAGGAGCAGGACCCCGGCGGCGATCAGGGTGAGCACGGTCAGCGTCAGGCCGATGGGGTTTCGCACGTTGTACTCGTAGCGGTGGACCCCCCACCTGCTCCGCTTGAAGACCGGTTCGTCGTCGTTTGGCACGCTCGCCAGCGTAGATCCTCGGGATCGGCCCCTATCGTGCGGGGATGCGGATCGTCGATGGGGAGCCGGTGGCGCTGACCGAGGTCGGCTATCGGCGGGCGCGGCGGGGCGGTGGCGTCGAGGGCGCGCGGTTGCCGGTGGGGCGGTTGCGGGTGGACCGGCTGCCGGCGGGGTGTGACGCGGTGTTGGTGGCCGGTGACCTGCAGGGCGTCGCGCCGTCGCCGTGGGGTGGGCCGCCGGTGCTGCTGGGCGTGGCGTTGGCCGACTTCCTGACGGTGTGGGCGGGGGAGGGGTGGGTGCCGGCGCCGGAGCGGGTCGGTGTGCTGCTCGCGGGCGACCTGTACTCGGCGCCGGCGGCGGATCGGCGCGGGGCCGGTGGGGCGGTGCGGGACGTGTGGTGGGCGTTCGCCGCCGCCGGATGCTCGTTCGTGTTGGGCGTCGCGGGCAACCACGACGTGGTGGCGGCGGGGGAGTTGGCCGAGGCGGGCGCGCGGGTCGCGCTGCTCGACGGGGATTGTGTGGTGGTGGGCGGCGTACGGTTCGGCGGCGTGGGGCGGATCATCGGCGACCCGGCCCGCCCCGGCCGGCGCGACGCGCGCACCCAGACCGGGCTGCTCGATCGGGTACTGGCCGAGGACCCGTCGGTACTGGTCCTGCACGAGGGGCCGCCCGGGCGGGGAGCCGGCCAGGTGGGTCGGGCCGAACTCGCCGCCCGGCTCCGGCTGCGCCCGCCCGCGCTGACCGTGTGCGGGCATGTGGGGTGGGCGGTACCGGTGTCCGCCGCGCCCGGCGGTCGGGTACTCAACGTGGACGGGCGCGTGGTGTTGCTGACCACGTAGTGCCACGCCCGGCGACGTTCACCCCGTCCCGGCGCCCGTCCCGGCGCCGGGGCAAACGTCGCCGGGCGCGGCACTCGCGGCGACCCGATCAGCGTGCGCACAGGGCGTGTTCGACCAGGGCACGGGTGGCCGTGTTGAGGCGGGGCAGGTCGGGTGCGGTGCCGGTGGCGGTGATGGAGATCGCCACTGTGCGCTTGCCGTCGGCGGTCGCGGCGGTGCGGGTGTAGCTGCCCAGGCCGTCGCCCTCGTGGTGCCAGTAGCCGCCGCCGCAGCCGAGCGGGACGTAGCGCAGGCCCAGGCCGTAGCCGCCCTGCGGCCATTCGGCCAGGTCCTCCGCCGGGGCGGTGGCCCGGTCCACGGTGCGGCGCATCTCGGCCAGTTGCGCCGGCGGCAGCAGTCGGCCGCCCATCAGCGCGGCGAAGAACGTGTTCAGATCGGCGGTGGTGCTGACCACGCCCGAGTCGGCGTCGTGCTCGATGCTCGTGTCGGTGGTGTCCACCGGGCCGCCGGGCAGGGCCAGCCGCACCCGGTTGTGCGGGCCGGTCAGGAACGGGTTGGCGCCGGGGACCGAGGTGTCCCGCAGGCCCAGCGGGACGATGATCCGGTGCTCGACCTGCTCGCGCCAGGGCAGCCCGCCGGCGCGCTCGATGATCATCCCGGCGAGCAGGTAGTTGGTGTTCGAGTAGGCCCACCTCGGGTTCGCCCGATCCGGTGTGAAGTTCGGCGCGTGGCGCATCGCGATGGCGACCCAGTCCCGGCCGGGCGTGGCGTCGTTGCGGATCTTCTCGAAGTCGCCGAACAGCGTCGCCTGCACCTGCGGGTCGTTGACGTAGTCGAACAGCCCGCTGGTCTGCCGGAGCAGATCGCGCACGGTGATCCGGGCACCGTCGTTGCCGTTGCCCTTGACCACCCCCGGCAGCCAGTGCTCGACGGTGTCGTCCAGCGACAGGCGGCCCTCGGCGACCAGTTGCAATGCCACGGTCGCGGTGAACGTCTTGCTCGTACTGGCGATCCGGAACCGCGCGTCCCACGGGACGGGGGTGCGGGTCCCCGGACCGGCGGTGCCCGACCTGGCCTGGATCGTGCCGTGCTCGGTCTGCACCCGGGCGACCAGGTTCACCCCGTCGGCCGCCGCCGCCACGGTGCGCAGGTCCTTGCGCAGCGCCGCGTCGTCGTAGCGGCCGGGCTGCCCGCCCGCCGAGGCCGGCACCCCGGCCGACCCGGCCAGCGCCACCGCTGCCACCAGCGCCGCCACGCCACCGCCGATCGCCCGACCACGCCTGCCGATTCGTACTGTCATCGCTTTGTCTCTCCCCGTGTGAGCCGTTCCTTCCGGCTCAAGTACATCGGCGCGCGGCCGCGCGTCCCATCCGGTCAGACCCCGTCCGGGGTGGGCCCACACCCACCCCCGACGGTTCCGGATTCGACGGAATTTCCCAGGTCGGCAAAATTGGTCCAGACCTATTGACAGTCCCGGCGCGCCGGGGCCAGCGTTCGTGCCCCACGCACACCACCCACGCCCGCGGGCACCGCTGCCCGGGCCGGTACGGGAGGCACCGACGATGGAACCACCACGTCCCAGGAAGACCCATGCGCCGCGCAGGTATCTCACCGCGCTGCTCGCGGCCTGCGCACTGGCCTCGGCGAGCCTGGTCACGCTCGCCGCGCCCGCGCCCGCCGCCGGCACCGCCGCCGCTGCCGAACTGATCGTCAACGGCGGCTTCGAGTCCGGCCTGTCCGGCTGGACCTGCTCCGGCGGCAGCGGCAGCGCCACCGGCAACCCCGTACACAGCGGCGCCGGCGCGCTCAAGGCCGCTCCGACCGGCGGGGACAACGCCCGTTGCAGCCAGACCGTGGCCGTTCGGCCCGACTCGGCCTACACCATGTCGGCGTGGGTCCAGGGCTCCTACATCTACCTCGGCGCGAGCGGCACCGGCACCACCGACGTGTCCACCTGGACCTCCTCGGCCCCCACCTGGCAACAACTCACCACGTCGTTCCGCACCGGGGCGAACACCACCAGCGTGACGATCCACCTCAACGGCTGGTACGGCCAACCCGCCTACTACGCCGACGACGTCTCGCTCCTCGGCCCGGGCGGCTCCACCACGATCCCGGCCGTCCCCACCGGCCTGGCCGTCACCGGCACCACCGCGCGCAGCGTCACCCTCGGCTGGGCCGCGGTGCCGGGGGCGACCGGGTACGACGTCTACCGGGCCGACACCAAGGTGGCCACCGTCGCCGGCACCTCGGCCGAGGTGGCCGGCCTGACCCCGCAGACCGCCTACACCTTCTCCGTCGCCGCCACGAACAGCGCCGGTACCTCCGCCCGTTCCGCGCCGGTGACCGCCACCACCGGGCCGGACGGGCCCACCGGGCAGGACCCGACCGGGCTGCCCAAGCGGGTGATGACCGGCTACTGGCACAACTTCGTCAACGGCTCGACGGCACTGCGGCTGCGCGACGTGCCCGCGTCCTACAACCTGGTCGCGGTCGCCTTCGCCGAGGCCGACCGGAGCCGCTGGGGCGCGATCACCTTCGGCGTCGACCCGGGCCTGTCCACCGCGCTCGGCGGCTACACCAACGCCGACCTCAAGGCCGACATCGCCACGATGCACGCACGCGGCCAGAAGGTGATCCTGTCCGTCGGCGGCGAACTGGGCGCGGTCTGGGTCGGCGACGACGCCTCGGCGGCCACCTTCGCGAGCACCGCGACGGGGCTGCTGCGCGAATACGGCTTCGACGGCATCGACATCGACCTCGAGAACGGCGTCAGCCCGACCTACCTGGCCACCGCGCTGCGCGCGGTCCGGGCGCAGATCGGCACATCGCTGATCATCACGATGGCCCCGCAGACCCTGGACATGCAGTCCACCCAGGCGGCCTACTTCCAACTCGCGCTGACCATCAAGGACATCCTGACCATCGTGCACATGCAGTACTACAACTCCGGCACCATGTTCGGCTGCGACCAGAACCTGTACGCACAGGGCGGCGTCGACTTCCTCACCGCCCAGGCGTGCCTCCAACTCCAGGGCGGCCTGCGCCCCGACCAGGTGGCCCTGGGTGTCCCGGCCACCGGCCGTGCGGCGGGCAGCGGCTACGTCCCGCCCGGCGTGGTCGACAACGCGCTGGACTGCCTGGCCCAGGGCACCAGTTGCGGCAGCTACCGACCGACGAGCACATGGCCGACCATCCGCGGTGCGATGACGTGGTCGATCAACTGGGACGCCACCGCCGGTTACGCCCTGGCCGACACCATCTCGGCCCACCTGCGCTCGATGCCCTGACCGGCTCGGCGCGGTGCCGCGTCACAGCGGTCGCAGGTCCGCCCAGAGCACGACCGCACCCGGCGCGAGCGGCGCCGCCTCCCCGGCGGCGCCGCTCGCCCACCACCATCCCTGCCCCGCCCGCACCGCCTCGCCGCCGCCGGCAAGCACATACAACACGCCGGCGTGTCCGGCGGGCAGCGCCACCGGAGTGGTGATCCGCAGTACCCGCGCGGCCCAGCGCCCGCGCCCGGTCATGATGTTGAGCACCCGGCAACCGCCGCCGAGCAGCGTGGCCCGCACCGCCAGGTCCCCGGAGAACACGAACGGCGCGCCCGGTCGATCCAGCCGGTGATCGAGCCCTTCGCCGTCGGCCAGTCGTACGCCGTCGCCGCTCAGCAGGGTGATCGTCCGGTCCACGCCCGGGAACGCGGAGAACGGCCCGTCGGCGGCGACGGTCGCCACACTCGCCCGCCAGCCGAAGTCCCCCGGCTCGGTCGAGTCCGCCGGCCCGGCCGCGATCTCCCGGGTGTCACCCCCGCCGTTGCGCCACACGCCGACCGGCAGTGTCTCGACGTCGAAGAACTGCCGCATGCGCATGCCTGCTTCCGTCGGGGTCTCGGGCGTGGCCTGCCGACTCTCCACGCACCTGTCATGGCGACGCGGCGCGGCCCGGACGGCGGTTCCCGCCCGGGCCCACGCACCACGGCTCCACTCAACCGCGCTTGGCCACGGTGAGCAACACCGCCGAATCCTCCAGCGCGTCCACACTGTGCCGCGACTTGGGCACGACCAGGAAATCCCCGGACCGCCCCTCCCACGACGTCTCACCGCTGACCAACCGCACCCGCCCACGCATCACCAACAGGGTGGCCTCACCGGGGTTGTCATGCTCGGCCAACGTGGTCCCCGAGGTGAGCGCGATCAGCGTCTGCCGCAACACATGCTCATGCCCCCCGTACACCGTGTGCGCACTACGTCCGGTGGTCCCGGCGGCGGCGAGTTCGAGCAGTTCACGGACCTGGGCATCCAGGGAGAGCTTTTCCATAGCGACAGTCTGCACACCACTCCCCGACAATTCCTCCAACGACCCAAACCGGCTCGAAGGCAGGCACGAATGCGAGTGGCGATCCCGATCGGCCTCCAGGCATCGGGGAAAACCACCTTCCGCCGCAGCGTGTTGGCCGCCACCCACGTGCACGTGAGCGCCGTTCGGCCGGCGAAAATCCGCGTGCCGGAGATCGGCGTCCGGGCCACCCTGAAGCGCCTGCGCCCGCCCCGCCCGAACAAGGGCCTCGCCGCCCTGCATGTGGTTCGCCGCGACGGCGTGGGGTCGGGCTGTGGTGGGAGAGCCACGAGCGAGGTGGCCACGACCCGGTGCGCGGGGTGGAGGTGCCGGCCGCTCGGCGGCGGGTGCGGGTGGCGCGGGAGTTGCCGATGCGCGGGGACTATCGGGAACTGGTGGCCGGGCTTGCGGAGGTCGCGATGCGGTGAGCCCTGGCCGGCAGGCGGCGGTCCAGGGTGGTGCGCACAAGCATCGTGGCGAGGGCGGCGGCGGCGAAGGCGGCACCGGTCCAGGGGAGTTGGTGGGTGTCGGTGGTGGCGAGCAGCCGGCCGGCGGTGGTGGTGCCTGCGGTGATGCCCAGGTTGGAGAAGGAGATGAACAGGCTGTTGCCGAACTCCGGGGCCGCTCGGGCGTCGCGGCCGAGCCAGGTCTGGCTGACGATCAGGCCGCCGGAGTGGATCGCGGCCCAGATCGGGACGGCCACCAGCATCGCCGTGGTGTGCGGGCCGGTCGCGTAGACCAGGACGAACACCGCCAGGCAGAGCGCCGGATAGGCCAGCGCCGTGCGGATGGGGTGCCGGCGCAGGAGGGCGCCGAAGGCGAAGTTGCCGAGGATCATCACCAGCCCGAACACCAGGAGCAGGCCGCTGACCCACGAGCCGTCAAGCCCGGTGACCTCGCCCAGGTATTCGGCGAAGTAGCCGTAGACGGAGAACATCGCCGCGAAGATCAGCACCACCGACAGGATGCTCAGCCACATCCGCCCGCTGCGCAGTACGCCGACCTGGTCGCCGTAGGACTGGCGGCGCGCCTCCGGCAGGGTGGGCAGGAAGCGCAGGATGCCCAGGAAGGCGATCAGGTTGATCGCCGCCCCGAACCAGAACGCGGCCTGGAGGGAGAGGTGTTCGGCCAGGTAGGAGGTCAGCGGCACGCCGAGGGCGAAGCCGACGGTGACGCCCGCGAAGACCCGGGTGGTGGCCCGGGTCGCGTCCCGCGCGGGGACCAGGCGCGCGGCGGTGGCCAGGGCGACCGAGAAGAACACCGGGTGGAACACCGCCGGGACGATCCGGAAGGCGAGCATCACGTCGAACCGGGTGGTCAGCGCGTACCCGGCGTTCGAGGCGGCGAAGACCGCGATCGACGTGGCCAGTACGGTCTTGCGGTCGAACCGCGAGGCGAGCAGCGTCATGAACGGCCCGGTGAGCGCGATCACCAGGGCGAAGACGCCGACCAGCAGCCCGGCCGTGGCCGGGGCGACGTCGAGTTCGGCGGAGACCTGGGGCAGGACGCCGACGATGCCCATCTCGGTGGTGATGATCCCGAACACGCCCAGGGCGAGGGTGGCGATGGTGAGGGAGGCGGGTTTCATTGCGGCTTTGCTCGCCTGTCTGTGGGTGGGTGGTCTGCGGGTGGGTGGTGGTCTGTGGATGGTCGCTCGGCTTTGCCCGGCTGCTGATACATATCGAGATATGTAGATGGATCAGGGCGTGGAGATGCCCCGGCCGAGGGCGTCGGTGCGGTCAGAGTTCGGTGCGGACGTGTTCGGCGAAGTCGGCGATCGCGCGTTCGTTGCGGCGGTAGTAGGTCCACTTGCCGATGCGCTCGGAGTCGAGCAGACCCGCGTCCTTGAGGGTCTGGAGGTAGCCGGAGACCACCGACTGGGCCAGTCCCGCCCGCGACTGGATGTCGCCGACGCAGACCCCGATGTGGAAGCCGAGGCCCTGCTGTCGGTAGGAGTCCTCGTCGAAGTACTTCGCGGGTTCCTTGAGCCAGCCCATGATCTGCAGGCGCGTCGGATTGGCGAGTGCCTTGTGTACGGCGAGGGGATCCACGATGCCGCCCTTCTTCGCCCGCGTCGGTCCGGTCTTTCCGCGAGGTTGGATCTAGTTTTCTCGATATGTAGGGAGAATGTCAACTTCGGGGTGTGACCCCGGGCGTGGGGAGGGTGACCGGCAGATCACGATCGGAGGGAAATGTCGGTAAATATTCTGGTTTGGCCGGGTTAGTCACTGGTCCGACGGCTATCAACCAAGGGACCGCGATTCCTCGGAAAGAGGGTGGTGGACGTGTCCACGTCGACATCGTCTTCGATTGAGCAGCACCCGGACATAGCGAATCTCCGACTCCGTTCCGAACGAGCCACGCACGGCGCGGTCGCGCAGGCGGCGGAAGCCCTCGGCGTGCTGTGCGGCGTGTATCTGGCCGCCTCCCCGTGGATCGTCGGATTCAACAATCTCACCACGCTGCGCACGACCAACCTGGTCACGGGCGTCGCGCTCGCGCTGTTGATGGGCGGCTTCGGAACCGCCTACGAGCGCACGCACGCGATGAGTTGGGCCGCGTTCGTCATCGGCGCGTGGACCATCGTCGCTCCCTGGGCGATCTCCGGATCCGTGCACACCACCCGATCGATCACGAGCAACGTGATCGTCGGCGCGGTGGCGTGCCTGATGGCGCTCGCCCTGGCGCTGCGCGGGGTGATCGGGATCCGGCGGCTGTGAGTGACAGCGGCTGTGCGTGACCCGAGCCGGACGATCGGAATCGGCACTCACATTCGCATTCGCAGGTGAGTGAACCCAAGCCAAATCCAAGCCAACCAACCAACCAACCAACCCAACCCAAGACCGGGTCGCCGGTCGGTCCCGCCGGCGCGCGGTTCGCCTCGGCGGGTACCGCCCGGCGCACCCCGTCTGCGGCCCCGTTCCGCTGCCCCGAGTGGGAGGTGGACGTGGTGGACGGACCTTCGCTTTCGGGCCGGGAACGACGTACGCTCGCGCGCCTGGAGGAGTCCCTCGCGCAGGACGAGCAGTTGACCGAACTGCTGCGCGTGTTCGACGAACCGGCCCCCCAAGCGGCGCCGCGCACGCGAGTGCGGCGCCCGCGCGTCGAGTTCTCGTTCGGTACGCCGCGGCCCGGTACGCCGCAGTGGTCGGCGATCCTGAGGTGGTCGGCGCTGCTACTGGCCGGCGCCTCGGCCGGCCTTCTGGTCGCCGCGCTGCTCACCGGAGCCCCCGTCGTGGTGTTCGCGGCGGCGGGCGTGGCGGTGCCTGCACTGCTCCTGCTGGGCGCGCTCGTGTACCTGCGGTGGCATCCGGACGGCCCGACCGGGATGCGGATCGGCCGCCGGGCGCATCCGACCCAGGCACAGCGCGGATGGCCGCGCACATCCCAGCAGCAAGGCGGTGAGCCGGACCGGGACGACGACCGCAGGCGTACGGACTGACGACTCCGGATGCCTACTTGATGAATACCTGACTACTTCCACCCGATTACTTCATGACTCGGATCGGCTCGCCGGCCCGGAAGGCGGCGATGTTCTCGACCGCGTCCCGGTAGAAGATCTCGTATGTCTCGCGCACCACATAGCCGATGTGCGGGGTGAGCAGCGCGTTGTCCAGGCCGCGCAACGGGTGCTCCGGCGGCAGCGGTTCGCGGTCGTACACATCCAGCGCGGCTCCGCCGATCGTGCCGCGCCGCAGTACGTCCAGGAGCGCGGCCTCGTCCACGATGGGGCCGCGCGAGGTGTTGACCAGGATCGCGGTGGGCCGCATCAGGGCGAGTTCGGCGGCGCCGACCAGGGCCGTGGTGCGCGCGCTCAGCACCAGGTGGACGGAGACCACGTCGGCACGGGCGAACAGCTCGTCCTTGGCGACCGCGGTCACCCCGTGCTCGGCGGCCCGTTCGGCGGTGAGATTCGCGCTCCACGCGATGCACTCCATGCCGAACGCCTGCCCGATCCGGGCCACTTCGCCACCGAGTCGGCCCAGGCCGAGCAGGCCGAGCGTCTTGCCGTGCAGGCCGACCCCGAGCCCGACCTGCCAGCCGCCCGCGCGTACCGAGTCCGCCTCGGTGCGCAGATTGCGCGCGGCGGCCAGGATCAGCGCCCAGGTGAGCTCGACGGTCGGGTACTTGAGGATGCCGGTCCCGCACACCACGATGCCCCGCTCGCGCGCGGCCGCGACGTCGATCGCCGCGTTGACCGGCCCGGTGCTGACCAGCAGCCGCAGATCGGGCAAGCCGGCCAGCACGTCGGCGGGGAAGCGGGTGCGCTCGCGCATCGCGACCACCACGTCGAAGCCGGCCAGCGCCGCGCACACCGCGTCGGCGTCGGCGAGCGGCTCGGTGAACACCCGGACTTCGGCGTCGAGCGAGTCCCAGTCGGCGAGGCCGAGGGCCACGTTCTGGTAGTCGTCGAGAATGGCGATCCTCATGATGCCCGAGGTTATCGCGCGCCGCCCTCGCCGGCCGGGCCGACCCGCCCGACGGGGGCTTGACGGCACGCCCTAGCCGGGCAGCCGCCCGATGCCGCCCACCGACAGGTGCCCCTCCGGGGACAGCGGCTCGGTCACCGGCTCGTCCGGGCGCCACAGCGGCAGCAACACCACACCGGGCTCGACCAGTTCCAGACCCTCGAAGTAGCCCTCGATCTCCTCCAGCGGGCGGAAGCGTCCGCTGCCCAGCTGGGTCAGGAAGATCTTCTCCAGGGCGCGCCCCTCCGGCGTGGAGTCGCAGAAGTGGGTGATGAAGACGTAGCTGCCGGGCGGGAGCGCGTCGCGGTAGGCGCGGACCACGCCGGCCGGATCCTCGTGATCGGCGAGGTGGTGCAGCACGGCGACCAGGAGCAGGCCCACCGGCCGCTTCAGGTCCACGAGTTCGAGCAGCTCCGGGCGGCCCAGCACATCCGCCGGATCGCGCAGGTCGGCGGTGACCACCCGGGTGCGGTGGTTGTCCGCGAGCAGCGCCCGGCCGTGCGCGAGCACGATCGGGTCGTTGTCCACGTAGACGACCGCCGCGTCCGGGTTCACCTCCTGGGCGACCTGGTGGGTGTTCTGCACGGTCGGCAGCCCGGAGCCGAGGTCGACGAACTGGTCGATGCCCTGGCCGGCCAGGTAGCGCACACCCCGGGCCAGGATGTGCCGGTTGTGCCAGGCACCCTCGTTGGACAGGTTCCGCAGCGCCTCGTCGGCGATCGCGCGGTCGACGGCGAAATTGTTCTTGCCGCCCAGGATCGCGTCGTAAACCCGGGCGACGCTCGGCACCGTGACGTCGATCCCGGTCGGTACCCACTCCTCGGCGGACTCGCCCGCCGGCGGGGACGAATAGCCCCACTCGTCCTGCTCCCGCTCGACCACGGCTGCTCCTCGTCGGTGTACGCGTGCGCTGACCCATGGCGACATCCGGGCCAGGGGAGCCTATCCGACCCTCGGCTGCGGATCGGCAACTTCCGCTACAGGCAAGGAAATTGCCGGCCCACGGCAGTGCAGGTGCGGCCCGGGATCAGTCGGGTATCCGGGTCAACAACGCCCGGGCCCGGTCGAAGGCGCCGTCCCGGTCGTCGCGGAACTCCTCGTCGGTGAAGACCGGGGTGCGGATGTCGGGCGGGATGCCGGGGCTCTCGAAGGAGTGGCCGGTGCGGGTGAGGTACAGCTCGTTGGACAGACTGAACTGCCAGCCGTTGGGCAGCAGTCGGATCATCCGGTCGGAGAAGACCCCCTGCGTGTTCTCGCCGATCCGGGTGACGGCGGTCGGGCGGTCGATCAGGGCCTGGGTGAAGGTCTCCCCGGCGCTGACCGTGGTGCCGCCGGTGAGCAGCGCGATCGGGCCGGTGTAGTGCGGTGCGGACGCGGCCGGTGCGACCGGGAAGGGCTGCGGGTGGGTGTACGCGTCCGGATCGTCGGGGTCGTTGCGGGCCTGCTTCGTGTAGGCCACATACGGCCGATCGGTCAGCCGCGCGGCGATCTGCAGGCCCAGCGGGTCCGCTCCGCCGGTGTTGAACCGGACGTCCACGATCAGCCCGCGCCACGCGGTCGGGCCCGAGGTGCGGGCCGAGGTGACGATGGTGTCCAGGGCGGCGGCCAGTTCGGTGGTGTCGTCGGGATAGCCGTGGCCGCCGGCCCGGTACCTTTCGAAGCGGGTGATCCGCAGATAGCCGAGGCCGCCGGGCAGGTCCGCGTAGCCGATCGCGCCGTTGGCGGACAGTTCGAGTGGGACGCCGCCGAGATCCCGGCGTTGGACCAACTCCTTTACCTTGTCGTCGAGTTCCTTGGTCGGCTTGACGGTGCCCGGCCGCCGGCCGCCGGAGGTGCGATTGATCGTCGGGCCGGCCGCATGCAGACCCACGTGTGCGTCGTGCAGCGGGTCGGTCATCGCGGTCAGGATGTCGAAGAGCTGATCGTCGGTGGTGTTCGCGGTGACCCGGGGCCGATACTTGGCGCGCGCGGCGTCCCAGTCGACGCCCCGAGTGTCGAAGAACGCGTAGTTCTCCTTATACGTCTGCCAGAACACGTCGAACGTGCTCACCGGATCGGCGGGCGTGGCTCGGCCGCAGGTGGTGGGCAGCGCGGCCAGTCGGCGCAGTCGGTGGGTGCCCAGCGCGCCGTCGATGCGCAGTGAGGCGGCGTTGCGTCGCGGGGCGGGGCGGACCAGGAGGCCGATTCCGCCGCCGTCGCCGAAGTGGATGGTGCCGTCCGGGTCGGGCGTGCCGACCTGTTGGGCGGAAATGCTCGGCGCGCAGCTGATCCCGGTCGTCTCGTAGAGCTGGAATGCCTTGTTGTGGATCCCGAGGATCAGCCCGTAGCCGTCCAGTTGCCAGAATCCGTCCAGGGAACGGCGGTTGGCGTCGGCGGTGACTCGGTCGCCGGGGTCGGGCGGTACGTCGGAGCGGGTGAGCGCGCCGGCCGGGGTGCCGGCCGCGGTGAGCAGGACACCGGCGAGGGTGAGTACGGCCGCGGCGGCCACCGGTCCGCCACGGCGGCTGCCGGCCGGGTCGCGACGGGGGAGGCGTGGTCGGATGCGCGACCGGTGCTCGCTTTGTGTAGTCATGCGACTACGATCACATCCGGCGGGGATGGCCGGCTGCCTGCGAAAGTGCCGAGTTGCCGGGCGGTCGGCCACCTAAAGATGGTGCCGTCCGCAACCTGCGTCCCCTGCCGACGCCGGTCGAGGGTATGGGAGTTGCCCGGCCGTTGCCCGCGGCGGGGCCACCACCTCCGAGACGATGAGGTGGTGGCCCCGTGGGGTTGGGATATGCGGTCAGTCCATCCGCACGATCGCCGCGACCGGCCCGCCGCCCGAGGGGCCCTGGTGGACCGCTGCGACCGAGACGAACACGGCCGGGTCGCCGGTGACGGCCGCGGTCACCCCGCCCACGGTGGCCTTGATCTGCCGGTGCCAGTGCACGTCCGAGTCGTCCAGCATGATGTTGCGCCGTCCGCGCACGCTGCCGCTCGGGTCGGCCTCGCACTTGAGGAACACGTTGACCAGTCGGTCGCCCAGGTCGGAGGTGCGGGCCCGCTCCGGCAGGTCGAGCCCGGCCGAGCGGATCGCCGACCAGATGCCGTCCGCGTCGAGCGCGTCGCGCATCACGTCGTGGCCGACCCGGAACGGGCCGCCCACCCCGCGTACGTTGCCGACCACCACGATCTGCGCGCAGTCGAGTTCGACGCCCGAGGAGCAGGACGCCACCGACGAGTACAACGACAGGTCGCGGTGGATCTGCTCGGCCGTGGGCAGCTCGATCTCGCCGAGCGCGACCGCGATGCCAAGCGCGGTGGTCGAGTTGGACACGTCCATCGACTTGAGCGTGTCCTCGGTCCACACGTCGAACCCGCGCGCCTTGGCGTCGTTGATCGTGTCGAGCACCAGGAGCGGCGTCTTGGTCTGCACGTAGTGCACGTCGGCCGGGTCGGTGATGCCCGCCACGGCCATCGCGGCGCGTACGCCCGCGGCGACCTTCTCCACCATCGGCACCCGGCCGATGTCCTCGGGCAGAATCGTCTCGCTCATCGCCACACCGACCGACACGCGCGGCTCGTCGGAGGGCTCGTACCGGTTCTCCGGCGCGTAGGCGAAGATCGTCGCGTGCGGGGAGATGACCCCGTCGGTGCCGCCGGACCACACCAGCGGAACCTTGCCGGCCTCCTCGACGGAGCGCTTGCCCTTGGCCACCAGCACCTCGCGGAAGGCGCGGTCGGCCAGGATGCGGGTGTAGTCGTTGACCCCGCCGTTGCCCTCGGTCTTGCCGATGACAGCGAGCACGTCGTCCGCGGCGAACACGCCGTCGTCGATCAGTTTGGCCAATCCGGACGCGTCGGTGACGCTCTCGATGGCGACCTTGTGAACCTCGATCGGCCTGGGCACTCGTTCCACCTCGTTCATTGGAGTTCGCTGCTGCCTATTGCTGTTCATGCGTTGCCGGGTATTGCCGCGTATTGCCGTGCGTCGCCGCGTATTGCCGTGCGTTGCCGTTATTGCTGTTGATCGCTTCGTTCCACAACCGTGCCCGCCTCCCCCGCCACCGCGGCGGTGATCCGGTCGAGCGACGTGATCACCGAGCGTCGCCCGCCCGCCTCGACGAAGCGCACCGCCGCCTCGACCTTGGGTCCCATACTGCCCCCGGCGAACTGGCCCGCCGCGGCGTGTTCGCGCAGTTCCTCGGGAGTGACCCGGCCCAGCTCGCGCTGGTTCGCGGTGCCGTAGTCGAGCATCGCGTTCGGCACGTCCGTGGCGATCACCAACACGTCCGCGCCCACCGACGCGGCCAGCAGCGCGGCGGTGAGGTCCTTGTCCAGGACCGCCTCCACGCCGCGCTCGGCGCCGTCCGCGTCGCGGACCACCGGGATGCCGCCGCCACCGGCCGCGACCGTGGTGAAGCCCGCCGTGACCAGCGTGCGGATGGCCGGCGCGTCGAGCACCTCGAGCGGGTTCGGCGAGGGGACCACCCGGCGCCAACCCTTGGCGCCGCGGTCCTCCCAGTGCTGGCCGAGGGCGACGAAGCGTTCCGCCTCGTCCCGGGGCAGGTGCCGCCCGACCGGCTTGGTCGGGTGATCGAACGCCGGGTCGGCGCCGTCCACGAGGGTGCGGGTGACCAGGGCCGCGACCCGGGCGGGATGCCCGCGCCGGCGCAGTGCGGCCTCGAGGGCGGAGACGACGGTGAAGCCGAGCGTGCCCTGGGTCTGCGCGCCGCACCAGTCCAGGGTCACCGGGGGCACGACGTGCGCGGCCAACTCGTTCTTGACCAGCAGGTTGCCCACCTGCGGCCCGTTGCCGTGGGTGAGCACGACGTCGACGCCGGAGCCGATCAGGTCGGCCACCGCCTCCATCGCCACCGCGACGGCGGCCCGCTGGGCGTCGGGCGTCGCGCTGCCGTCCGGTCCCGTCATGGCGTTGCCGCCGAGGGCGATGAGCACTCTCCCGGTGCCGGGAGTCGGGCGGGGAGTTGGCATGTGTCGAACTCTCCTGTCCTGTCGTACGCGGGAGTCCCGTCCGTGCGTTCGTCCGGGACTTGGGACTCTAGGTGGGGGATCGGGTCGCCGGCTTGAGGGTTTATTGACCACAAAGGCTGATCCATCTGGCAGAACTTGCCGAGTGGCGAGCCCTCGCGTGCCGAGTGGTGCGCCTCACGGGCGGCGCACCACTCGGGTTCACCCTCGGGTTTGGCAACCCAACCGCGCGTACCGGTCGAGCCGGGCCGCACGGCGTTCCGCGGTCGGCCGACGCAGCAGGCCGACCAGTTCGTACTCCAGGACCTGGGCGAGCCGGGCCAGGAAGGCGTGCGGTTCGTCGGCCGCGTCGGGGCGCTCGGCCACGATCCGGTCCACCACGCCGTCGCGCAGCAAATCGAGCGAGCGCACCCCCTGCGCGGCGGCGATCTCCGCGCCGCGCGCGGTGGTCCGATAGCGCAGCGCCGACGCGCCCTCCGGCGGCAGCGGCGACAACCAGCCGTGCTGCGCGCACAACACCCGGTCGGCGGGCAGCAGGGCCAACGCCCCGCCGCCCGCGCCCTGTCCGAGCAGCAGACACAACGTCGGGGTGGGCAGCGTGACCAACTCGGCCAGGCAGCGGGCTATTTCGCCGGCCAACCCGCCCTCCTCGGCGGCCCGGCTGAGCGCGGCGCCGCCGGTGTCCACGACGCTGACCAGCGGCAGGTCCAGTTCGGCGGCCAGCCGCATGCCGCGCCGGGCCACCCGCAACCCGGCCGGGCCGAACGGGCCGTGGCCGGACTGGCCGGCCCGGTCCTGGGCCAGCACCACGCACGGCGCGCCGCCGAACCGGGCCAGCGCGAGCAGCAGGCCGGGGTCGCTCTCCCCCTGCCCGGTCCCGTGCAGCGGTACCACGGAGCCGGCCGCATGCCGCAACAGGGCGCGGGCGCCCGGGCGTTCGGGCCGCCGGGAGAGTTCGACCGAGGTCCACGCGGGGACGTCGGCCAGGTCCTCCACGGGCAGCGGGGCCACGTCGGGAAGGTGCTCGCGCGGCGCGGTGACGATGTCCAGGACGCGCGCGGCCACCTCGCCGAGATGGTCCGGGTCCACCACGGCGTCGACCAGGCCGTGCGCGTACAGGTTCTCCGCGACCTGGACGCCCTCCGGGAACGGCTCGCCGTGCAGCGCCTCGTACACGCGTGGGCCCAGGAAGCCGATCAGCGCGCCGGGTTCGGCGGCGGTGACATGGCCGAGCGAGCCCCACGAGGCGAGCACGCCACCGGTGGTGGGGCCGCGCAGGTAGACCAGGTACGGCAGGCCCGCGCTCTTGTGCGCGGCGACCGCGGCGCTGATCCGGACCATCTGCAGGAACGCGACCGTACCCTCCTGCATCCGGGTACCACCGGAGGTGGGCGAGGCGACCAGCGGGAGGCGTTCAGCGGTGGCCCGTTCGATCGCGGTGACCAGGCGGGACGAGGCGGCCACCCCGATCGAGCCGGCCAGGAAGTCGAACTCGCAGGCCACGACGGCCACTCGGCGACCGCGGATGCGGCCCTCGCCGGTGAGTACCGACTCGTCCACACCGCTCCTGGCCGCGGCGACGCGCAGTTCCTCGGCGTAGGCGGGGTCCAGGCGCGCCGGGCGCTGCGGCGCGGTGTCCCAGCTCGTCCAGGTGTCCGGGTCCAGGACGCGGCGGATCAGGTCGTGGGCGCCGACCCGGGTCCGCCGGGCCGGTGCGGGGATGGCGCTCACGCGCGCCGCGCGGCGTGCAGGGCGCGGGCGTCCTCGGCGTCCAGCCAGGCCTGCACGCTGTCCGTGTGTTGCCCGAGCGTCGGGGGTGCCTCGTGCCGACGCCGACCGCCGTCGGTGTGGTCGGCGCCGCCGTCGAGGCGGATCGGTGGGCCGGGCAGGGTGATCGGGCCGAGCGTGCTGTGCATGACGTCCAACAGCAGGCCCTGCGACCTGGTCTGGTCCCACTCGTAGACACGGTCGATGGTGCGTACCTCGCCGGCCGGGATGCCGGCGGCGGCCAGTTCCGGCAGCAGCTCGTCCACGGCGCGCGTGGCGAACGCGGCGTTGATCGTGTCGGCGAGTTCGGCCCGGTTGACCACCCGATCGGCGTTGACCGCGAAGCGGGGGTCGGCCACGGCCAGGCCGACCATCGGGGCGAACTTCGCCCACAACTTCTCGCTGCCCACCGCGACCTGGATGATCGCGTCCTTGCAGCGGTAGGAGCCGTACGGCTGGAGGGAGGGGTGCAGGTTGCCCTGCGCGTGCCCGACCTGGCCGGCGACGGTGTAGTTGGTGCCCTGGAAGGCGTGTACGCCGACGATCGCGGCCAGCAGCGAGGTGCGGACCACCCGGCCCAGGCCGGTGCGTTCGCGCTCGTGCAGCGCGGCGACCACACCGTACGCGCCGTACATCCCGGCCAACAGGTCGCCGATCGGTACGCCGATCCGGGTCGGATCGTCGGGACCGGGGCCGGTCAGGCTCATCAGGCCGGCCTCGCCCTGGGCGATCTGGTCGTAGCCGGGCCTGCCCCCCTGCGGACCGTCGTGGCCGAAGCCGGTGATGGACAACACCACCAGGCGCGGGTTGAGCCGGGTCAGCTCCTCCATCGGGAAGCCGAGCCGATCCAGCACGCCGGTCCGGAAGTTCTCCACGAGCACGTCGCTGTGCCGGATCAACCGGGCCAGCGTGGCGCGGCCCTCCTCGGTCTTCAGATCGAGGACGATCGACTCCTTGTTGCGATTGCAGGACAGGAAGTACGTCGACTCGCGCGCGTCCTCGGCGCCGACGAAGGGCGGGCCCCAGCCCCGGGTGTCGTCCCCGCCGTCGGGGTTCTCCACCTTGATGACGCGGGCGCCCATGTCGCCGAGCATCATCGCGGCGTGCGGGCCGGCGAGGGCGCGGGAGAGGTCGAGCACGACGAGGTCGCAGAGCGGTCCGCTCACGTCGACACCCCTTTCAGCTGAATGCGTGCATGCGTGCGGCAGGGCGCGTCCACGTGGTGTGCGGGGCGCGGGTCCAGGGCCGAATGCGTCCAAGCTAGGCGGCTCGGCGGCGATGCTCGTCGTCAGTTACTGCCTAATGGATCGTGCTGACTTGGCAATACTTGGGGTGGAACGCCTAGGCGTGGCGGGCGTCGTCGGGGGTGAACTCCCGGCGGGCGAAGTCCGCGAAGCGGGTCGGCGGGCGGTCGAGCAGCATGGCGAGCGTGCGCGGGTTGCCGGTCAGGCCGTGCCGGTCGTAGTACGCGAACATCGCGGTCAGCGTGTCGAGCGCATAGCCGGACAGCCCGCCGGCCCGGGCGCGCTCGCACCACTCGCCCGGGTCGATCCGGCGCGCGGTCACCGGCCGGTCCAGGACGAGCGCCAGGTCCGCCGCGATCCGCCGGGGGGTCAGCGGCTCGGGACCGGCCAGTTCGTACACCGCGTCCGCGTGGCCGTCCTCGCACAACACCACCGCCGCCGCCTGTGCCACGTCGCGCAGATCCACGGCGGCGAACGGCGCGTCGACCCGGTAGGGCACCGCGTAGTCGCCGATCCGCACGATCGCCTCGCGGGCGTCCAGGGTGTTCTGCTGGTACGGCCCCGGCTGCAACACCGTCACCGCGAGACCCGACTCGAACAGGGCCTCCTCCACACGCGCCTTCGCCTCGTGATGCGGCATCGCCCGCAACTGCGGGCGGAGCACGGAGTGGAACACGAACCGCTCGACGCCCTCGCGCCGCGCGGCGGCGATCACGGCGCGGCCGATGGCCGGTTCGTCGGGGTGCACGTTCGGCGCGATGTGGTAGATCGCCGCACACCCGCGCAGCCCCTCGGCCAGGTCGGCCGGTTCGCCGACATCGCCCACCACGGCCTCGCTCGCCCCGGCCGCCAGCGCCGCCGCGACCTGCTCGGGCCGGCGCACGAACGCCCGCACCCGAGCCCCTCGTTCGGCCAACGCCCAGGTCAGCGCCCGCCCGGTCTTGCCGGCCGCACCGGTGATCACGATCATGCGCCCCACGCTAGGCAGCGGGGCGGGTGGTGTGCTTGGGCCGCGCTCGCCAAGCCGGCCACCCGGAATCGGGCACATCCTGCCGAAGGCGATGGCCTACGGCCTGTGCGGGCCTCGGGTGGAGAGCAGTTCGCGGGCGGTGAGGGCGGCGCGCAGGGGTCCCTGGCGGTCGGGGGCGTCCGGACTGACCCGGAGGAGGGATTCGATCAGGGCCAGGCGCTGGTGGACCGATTGACGGCGGAGGAACAGTACGCCGGCCGTCTCGGTCTTGGAGCAGCCGCAGCGCAGGTACGCCTCGAGGGTGTCCACCAGGCCGGTGCCGCGCGTGGCGTCGGCGGCCAGGAGGGGGCCGAGTTGGTCCTCGACCAGGTCGGCGAGCTCTTCGGGGGACAGCCGGTCCAGGACTCGCTCCAGGGCCCATGCGTCGGCGAGCACGGTGTCGGCGACCGGCGCGGAGCGGACCGGGTGTACGCGGCGGGCCAGGCGCAGGGTGTCCCGCGCGGCCCGCAGGCTGTGGCCGACGCGGGCGACGTCGCGCACCATCGGGCCGAGCGCGGCGGTGGGTTCGTCGCCGGTGCCGGCGGACAGCCCCAGGCGGTCGGCGAGTTCGGTGACGTGGATGGGGCGGTCGAGTGCGATCACGGCGTACGCGGCGCCGCCGGGCCCATCGCTGACCAGGCCCCGGCCGCCACACACCCGCAGCCCCTCGTACAACGCGGTGACGGCCCGTACGGGATCCGCCAACTGCACCGCGACGCCGGCCCAGACCGCAGTGCCGGCCGGCACCAGGCCGCACACCGTCAACCGCGCCGCGACCTCACGGGCCGGGAGCGCATCGTGCAGCAGCCCCTCCACCAGCTCTCGCCGCTCCCGCCCGACCCACCCACCCCGATCCGCGAGCCGCAACAACGCGGGCGCGAACACCTGCGCCGCATGCTCCACCACCTCCCGAGCCACCTCGGGCGCGGCGGCCGACCAGGGCACGGCGTCGTTCGGTCGCGCGGTGGCCGCTGTGGGGGTGGCGCCGGGCGGTTGTGTGTGCGTTCGTTCGCCGAGTACCAGTCGGCCCCACAGTGCGCCGCGTAGTTCCACGCTGGCTTCCGCCGCGGGGGCCTTGGTCACCTCCGTCGGGTCGTCCGTGCCCGCGTGTGCGGTGAGGGTTCCGTCGATGGCGGTCAGGATCACCGGGCGGCCCGTGAGGTGGGACAGCGTGGTGGTGAGTTCGTCGACGCCGGCGCCCCGCGCCAGGACGCCGGACAGCTCTCGGACGACTTCGTTGACGTGGCGTAGGCGGGTCACCGCCGAGTCGAGGATTGCCGCGTTGACGGCTTCGGCTATCGCCACGAAGGGGACGACTCCGCGCAGGACGACCAAGGGGAGGCGGGCCTCCGTCGCCGCCTCGACGACATCGGCGGGGACCGCGCGGAACGTGCGGCCCACCTCCAGGGCCACCCCCGCCACCCCCGCCGCCGCCAGGTCGACGATGTAGCGGCGGCGCTCGGCCGCGTCCCGGCCGGCCAGGCCCAGGCCCGTGGTGAGGAGCAGTTCGTCGCCGCGCAACAACGGGGCGATCTCGTAGATCTCGCTGGAGTGCACCCAGCGCACCGGGCGGTCCAGATCCGCGCCCGGATCCGGCACCGTCGGGTCGGCGCCGCGCATCACGGGGTGGTCGAGGACCGCTCGCAGGGACAGCGTCATGGACACTCCGTCCGGAAGTCGCGTCAGTATGGCGGTCACCGTGTCCGTTGTCACGACCCTCCCGGCCGAGGAACCTTCGGTGATCGTCCCAGTGATCGCCCCAACCCCACCGCAGCGCTCCGCCCCCGCCCCACCGGAGGTCCTCGTGGCAATCCTCGACCAACCCGCGCAACCGGCCAGAGCGGTCGACCATACCCAGTCGTTGGAGCCCGTCCCCGACACGGCCCGCGACTCGACGCCCGCGCACCAGTTCTGGATCTGGGCCGGTGCCAACATCGCGCCGATCAACTGGGTGCTGGGGGCCCTGGGGATCGTGCTCGGCCTCGGGCTGCTCGACACCATCCTGGTGCTGGTGGTCGGCAACCTGGTCGGCATGGGGGTCTTCGGCCTGTTCGTACTGATGGGCCAGCGCACCGGGGTGACCCAGATGGTGCTGGCCCGGGCCGCGTTCGGGCGACGCGGGGCCTACCTGCCCGCCGCCGTGCAGGGCGTGATCTCGGCCGGCTGGTGTGCGATCAACACCTGGATCGTGCTGGACCTGGTGTTGGCCCTGCTGGACAGCGTCGGCTATGTCGGCGGCAACGGCACCAAGGTCGTGGTCGTGCTGGTGGTGATGGGCACGCAGGTGGCGATCGCCGCGTCCGGGTTCGGCGCGATCGCCGGGTTCGAGCGCTGGACGGTGCCCGCGACGCTGGTCGTGCTCGCCGCGATGACCGTGGTGGCCTGGACCCGCCTGGACATCGACTGGGGCCACCCGAGCACCCTCAGCGGCGGCGACCGGTGGTCGGCGATGAGCACGGTGATGACCGCGATCGGCGTCGGCTGGGGGATCACCTGGTTCGCGTACGCCTCGGACTACTCGCGGTTCGTACCGCGCGCCACCTCCCGGCGCAGGCTCTACGCGGCCAGCGTGCTCGGCCAGTTCATCCCCGTCGTCTGGCTCGGCGTGCTCGGCGCGTCGCTGGCCACGGTCAACGCCAAGGCCGACCCGGGCCGGCTGATCGTCGATTCGTTCGGCGGCCTGGCCATCCCCGTGCTGCTGCTCGTACTGCATGGGCCCATCGCCACCAACATCCTGAATCTGTACAGCTGTTCGCTCTGTGCGCAGACCCTGGACATCAAGGTGTCGCGGCGTGTGTTGTCGTGTCTGGTGGGTGGATTCGCCACCGTCTTCACGCTGTTCCTGGTCTTCCGGGCGAGCCTGGCGCACACCCTGGACACCTGGCTGGCCGGCATGGTCACGTGGGTCGCGCCGTGGGCGGCGGTGATGCTGGTGCACTTCTATGTGTTCGCCCGGCAGAAGATCGACGTGCCCGCGCTCTACGCGCCGCCGCGCCGGGGGCTGTTGGCCGATGTGCGCTGGTCGGCGATCGTTGCACTGGTGTGCGGGATGGTGGCCACGTGGTGCTTCGAGTACGGCGTGCCGCAGGCGCTGCGCGGCCCGGGTGCGGAGGCGATCGGCAATGTGGACCTGTCCTGGTTGGCCGGCTCGCTGGTGGCCGGTGGGCTGTACCTGCTGCTCGGTCGCCGCGAACGGGCCGCGCAGTGAACCGAATTCCCGATCGAGCCGTGGAGCGAACCCGCATGCAGCGCCTGACCGTGACCGACTGCCGCCTCCTGGACCGCGCCGAGCGGGTGGACATCGCGGTCGACGCCGGGGTGATCACCGGCATCACGCCGACCGAGAGCCGCCCGGCCCGAAGCGGCCCGACCATCGACGCCGCCGGCGCGCTCGTCACCCCGCCCTACGTCGAGCCGCACATCCATCTGGACACCGCGCTGACCGCCGGCCAACCGCGCTGGAACGTCTCCGGCACGTTGTGGGAGGGCATCGAGCGCTGGGCCGAACGCAAGGCGCTGCTGACCCGCGAGGACGTACTGGCCCGCGCCGAGGAGGTGTTGCGCTGGCAGGTCGCGCACGGCGTGCTGCACGTGCGCAGCCACTGCGATGTCACCGACCCCGAACTGACCGCGCTGCACGCCCTCGTGGAGTTGCGCGAGCGGGTGCGGGACGTGCTCGATCTGCAGATCGTGGCGTTTCCCCAGGAGGGCATCGTGTCCTTCGACGACGGCGAGCGGTTGATGGAGCGGGCGGTGGCCGCCGGGGTCGATGTGCTCGGCGCGATCCCGCACTTCGAGGACACCCGCGAGGACGGCGTCCGGTCCCTGGAGATCGCCTTCGAACTCGCCGCGCGGCACGGGTTGTTGGTGGATGTGCACTGCGACGAGATCGACGACGAGCAGTCCCGCTTCGTGGAGGTGGTGGCCACCCTCGCCCGCCGTACCGGGCTGGGCGGCCGGGTGACGGCCAGTCATACCACCGCGATGGGTTCGTACAACGGCGCCTACAGCCGCAAGTTGCGCCGGATCGTGGCCCGTTCGGGGATCAACCTGGTGTGCAACCCGATGGTGAACCTGACCCTCCAGGGCCGCTTCGACGACTACCCGAAGCGGCGCGGGCTGACCCAGGTCAAGGAGATGCTGGCGGCCGGGGTCAATGTCGCGTTCGGCCACGACGACGTGATGGACCCGTGGTTCCCGCTGGGCACGGCCGATCCGATCCAGGTCGCGCACGCCGGCATCCTGGCCGCGCAACTCTCCGGTCAGGACGAGATCGACGAGGCGTTCGCGATGGTCGGCGAGCGGGCGGCCCGGGTGCTCGATCTCGGCGAGGGCTACGGCCTGGCCGTCGGCCGACCGGCGAACTTCCTGGTCCTGCCCGCCGATTCGCCCTTCGACGTACTGCGCCGCCAGGTCCGCCCGACCCACGTGATCTCCCGGGGCCGGGTGGTGGCCGAGACCCCGGCGACGCCGACCCGACTGACCTGGCCGGGACGTGCGCCGGAGGACGTGGATTTCGCGCGACGCTGATGGGCGAAGGTACGTACGGCCGCGCCCCGAGCAGAGGGGGCGCGGCCGTATCGGCAAGACCGTTCGCCTACAGCAGGTCCACCGCCGGGTACGCCTCCCCGCCGGAGAGGAGCGCATACCCCGGGCCCCGGTCGAAGAACGGCTCCACCTCGGGGCGTTCGGCCCGCATCGAGGCACGCAGCGCGGCCGTGGCCGGCTCGTCCACGGCGAGTGCGTCGCCCTCGCCGGTGAGTACCACGCCGTAGTCGTCGGCGGCGGCGCCGCGCGAGACCTTGCCCCATTGCACGTCGCGCAGCACGGACGCGGTCAGCCGGTCCAGCGGGTCGCCCCAGCCGCCACCGCCGGTGGTGCGGATCCGGATCACCTCACCGGCCTTGACCGGTTCGTCGTCGACCAGCCCGTCCATCTCGCGCTCGTTCGGGCCACCCGGGTCGATCACCACCTGGAAGGAACGCCCGGCCTTGCCGCCCTTGACACCCCAGCAGGCCAGGATCGAGCGGTCGGCGATGGACATGAACGACGCGTCCAGCAACATCCGGATGTGCTTCTCGTAGCCGAGCCCGCCGCGGAACTGCCCCGGGCCGCCCGAGTCGGTGGCCAGGCCGAGCCGCTCGACCAGGAACGGGAAGCGGGACTCGGTGAATTCGGTGGGCAGGTTGCGCGAGTCGGGCACGACGTGGATCGTGTCCTCGCCGTCCGCGTAGTAGCGCCCGCCGGACCCGCCGCCGAGCACCTCGCGCATCAGGTAGTCGCGCCCGTCCGCGTCGTGCCCGTACACGCCGGTGTAGCGGATCGTCTCCTGATCGGCGGGCATCTTGCCGTCCACCGCCTTGGCCAGCACCCCGGCGAGCACGCCGAGCAGCCGCAGGATGACGAACGTGCGGGCGTTGGTCGGCGCCGGGAAGATCGGCGTGAGCAGCGTGCCCTTCTCCGGGAACTTCATCTCGATCAGCGGCACCACGCCCTCGTTGACGTCGAGTTCGGCCATCCGCTCGGGGGTGTCCGCGAGGTTGCGCAGGATCGGCGCGAGCCACTTCTTGAGGAAGTTGCCGTCCGCGTAGTCGCCGCAGTGGTTGATCGGGCCCTTGGCCTGACGCGAGGTCCCGGTGAAGTCGATGACGATCTTCTCGGGCGTCTTGGTCAGGGTGATCCGCTGGGTGTGCAACATCGGCTCGTCCACGCCGTCGTGTTCGGCGTAGTCCTCCCAGACGTACTCCCCGTCCGGGATCTTGGAGAGGATCTCGCGGCGGTAGGTCTCGGTGGTCTTGTCCAGGATTGCGTCGAAGCACGCCTCGACGGTCTCCCGGCCGTAGCGCTCGAAGAGTTCGCCGAGCCGGCGCGAGCCCATCAGGCACGCCGAGCACTCGGCGTCCAGGTCGGCGGCGAGCGAGTCGGGCATCCGCGAGTTGCGGGTCATGATCCGCAACGCGGCCTGGTTCGGGACCCCTTGGTCCCACAGCTTGATCGGCGGGACCATCAGGCCCTCTTCGTACACGCTGGTCGCACCCGAGGGCATCGACCCCGGGCAGCACCCGCCGATGTCGTCGTGGTGCCCGAACGCCTGGACGAACGCGACCACTTGGCCGTCCGCGAAGACGGGGACGGTCACGCACAGGTCGGGCAGGTGGCCGATGCCGCCCTCGGACTCGTAGACGTCGTTGTGGAAGAACACGTCGCCCGGACGCATCGTCTCCAACGGGAAGTCCCGGGCCACGGGGTGCACCAGCGCCGAGTACGAACGCCCGGTCAGCTTGCGCAACTTGCGGTCGTGGATGCCGGCCCGGAAGTCGTGCGCGTCGCGGATCATCGGCGAGCGGGAGGTGCGGCCGATCGCGGTCTCGACCTCCATCTCGACCGAGGCCAGGGTGCCCTCGACGATCTCCAGGAGCACGGGGTCGACGCCGTGCAGCGCGTCCTGCGGGTTTCCGGCAGTGCCGGCGGTGCCGGTGGTGGCGGTGACACTCATGCTCAGGCTCCCTTCGGGGCGGAGGTGGTGGTGTCGCGGGTGACGACGACGTTGCCGTAGGCGTCCACGCGGGCGGAGAAGCCCGGGTGGATCGGGATGGTGGAGCCGAACTCCTCGATGATGGCCGGGCCGACCACCAGGTCGCCGGGGGCCAGTTCGGGCCGGGTGTACACGGCGGTGTCCAGGTAGCCGTCGCGGTCGACGAAGCACACCTGCCGGGTGCCGGTCCGGGCCCGCTCGACATCGCCCTCGCGGCCCGCGAGTTCGCGCAGTTCGGGGCGGCGGATCGGGCCGACGCCGGTGACCCGCAGGTTGACCCACTCCACCGGCTGGCCGGCGTCGCCGCGGAAGTTGTAGCCGTAGAGCTGTTCGTGCGCGGCGTGGAAGGACTCCGCGACGGTGTCCGCGAGTTCGGCGTCGAACGGGCCGTCCGGCACCGGCACCCGGACCTCGAACGCCTGGCCGAAGTAGCGCAGGTCGGCGGTGCGCACATAACGGTGGTCCTCGGCCGCGAAGCCCTCCTTGTCGAGGGCCGCGCCCGCCTTGCCCGCCAGTTCGCCGTAGATGCCCGCCACCTTGGGGTGATCGAGCTCGGGGTGGCTGCCGACGGCGGTCTGCACGTAGTCGCACCGTACGTCGACGGTGAGCAGGCCGAACGCCGAGACGTTGCCGGGGTCGCGCGGCACGATGACGCCGGCGAGGCCGAGGATGTCGATGAGGCGGCACAGCAGCAGCGAGCCGGAGCCGCCGAAGGTGGCCATGGTGAAGTCGCGCACGTCCAGGCCGCGCTTGACGGTGATCTGGCGCAGCGCGTTGGCCTGGTTCCAGGCGGAGATCTCCAGGATGCCGGTGGCGCACTGCTCGACGCCGATGCCCAGTTCGGCGGCGAACTTGGTCAGGCCCTCGCGGGCGGCGGCCACGTCCAGCGGGATCTCGCCGCCGAGCAGGTGCGGGGGGATCCGGCCGAGCAGCACGTGCGCGTCGGTGATGGTCGGCTCGGTGCCGCCCTTGCCGTAGCACAGCGGGCCGGGGTCGGCGCCGGCCGAGCGGGGGCCGACCTTGAGCGTGCCCTCGGGCGAGATCCAGGCGATCGAGCCGCCGCCGGCGCCGACGGTGACCACGTCGATCATCGGGATCTTGGACGGGAAGCGGCCGACCGTACCCTCGGTGGTCAACGTCGGCTCGCCGCCCAGGACGACCGACACGTCCGTGGAGGTGCCGCCGCCGTCGCAGGTGAGCACCTTGTCGAAGCCGGCCCGGCGGGCGATCAGCGCCGCGCCGAGGGCGCCCGCGGCCGGGCCGGAGAGCACGGTGGTGATCGGCTGGTGCACGACCTCCTCGGCGGAGAGCACGCCGCCGTTGGACTTCATGATCGCGAACGGGACCCGGCGGGCCGCCTCGCCGTCGGTGGTGAACGCGTCCAGGCGCCGGCGGATGCCGCCGACATAGCGGGCCACGCGCGGCTTGACCGCGGCGTCCACGAGAGTGGTCATCGAGCGTTCGTACTCGCGGTATTCGCGCAGCACCTCGGAGCTGATCGAGACCACCGCGTCCGGGTGCTCCGCGCGCAGGATCTCGCGCATCCGCAACTCGTGCGCGGGGTTGGCGTAGGAGTGCAGGAAGCACACCCCGATGGTGACGATGCCCTGCTCGCGCAGTCGGCGGGCGGCGGTGCGGGCGCCGTCCTCGTCGAACGGGCGCACCTCGTTGCCCTTGTGGTCGAACCGGCCGCCGACGGTGTGCACCAGGTCGACCGGCACGATCCGGTCCGGCTTGACCCAGAAGTAGGAGTTGCCGTAGCCGTCCGGGACGGCCTGGCGGGCGATCTCCAGGATGTACTCGTAGCCCTCGGTGGTGATGAACCCGAGGCGGTCGATCTTGTCTTCCAGAAGCTGATTGGTGGCCACCGTGGTGCCGTGCGCGACGGCGGTGACGTCGGCGCCGGTGCAGCCGAGCAGGCCCAACACCTTGTCGATGCCGTTCATGAAGCCGTCGGCGGGGTCGCTCGGCGTGGACGGCGTCTTGGTGGTGACGAGCTCGCCGGACTCCTCGTCCAGGGCGACCACGTCGGTGAAGGTTCCGCCGGTGTCGATACCGATCCGGATCCGTCGGCGGGGTCCCGCCGTTGCGGCAGGCGTCATCAGCGCGCTCCAATCGGAGGGGGCAGGCGGTTCGTTCGCGGTCGCGATGGCCTTGGCTGTCGCGCTCGCGTTCGTGGCGGGCGGGTCGCCCGGCTGCTGACTGCGATTCAACTCGGCGTGCGATGACACGGAATCGGCAACATCTGCCAAGCGTCTCGGCAACACTTGGTGATTCGGTACGAGCGGCCCGGCCGGGCCACATGACGGAGGAGACGCGATGGGTGACTGGACCACGCGGCCGACCATACGAGGCACCTTCGGCGTCGTGTCCACCACGCACTGGCTCGCCTCGCAGTCGGCGATGGCGGTGTTGGAGGACGGCGGCAACGCCTTCGATGCGGCGGTGGCCGCCGGATTCGTACTGCACGTGGTCCAGCCGCACCTGAACGGGCCGGCCGGCGAGGTACCGATCCTGTTCGCCCCGGCGGGCGCGGACGTGCGGCTGTTGTGCGGACAGGGGCCCGCGCCGCAGGGGGCGACGATCGGGCACTACCGGTCGCTCGGACTCGACCTGGTGCCCGGGACCGGGCCGCTGGCCGCCGCCGTGCCGGGTGCCTTCGACGCCTGGCTCGTGCTGCTGCGCGATCACGGGACGAAGTCGCTCGCCGAGGTGCTGGCGTACGCGATCGGCTACGCCGAACACGGCCATCCCGTCTCGCCGCTGCTGACCGCGACCGTGGCGCGGGTGCGGGAGCTGTTCGAGACCGAGTGGACCACGTCGGCCGAGCTGTACCTGCCCGCGCCGGCGCCGGGGACGTTGTTCCGCAACCGCGCCCTGGCCGGCACCTGGCGCACGCTGCTCCGGGAAAGCCGGGCGGCCTCCCCAGGGGTGGCCTCGCGCGAGGCCACGATCGACGCGGCCCGGCGGATCTGGCGCGAGGGCTTCATCGCCGAGGCCATCGCGGCCTTCGCCGCCCTGCCCGCGATGGACACCTCCGGCCGGCGACACGCGGCCACCCTCACCGGCGACGACCTCGCCCGGCACCGGGCCCACTACGAGGCGCCGGTCGGCTACGACTGGCGCGGCTGGACCGTGCACAAGCCCGGCCCGTGGAGCCAGGGCCCGGTCTTCCTCCAGCAACTCGCCCTGCTCCCGGACGGGTTCGGGTACGACGACCCCGACTACGTACACACCCTGGTCGAGGGCACCAAGCTGGCCATGGCCGACCGGGAGGCCTGGTACGGGGACGCCGCCCCCGTGCCGATCACCGAGTTGCTGTCCGACGCGTACAACGCCGGCCGACGCGCGCTGATCGACCGGCGGGCCTCCCTCGAACTGCGCCCGGGCAGTCCGGGCGGCCGGACACCCCGCTTGCCGGCACTGCGCCCGGCGGCCGTCGGCGTGCCGGGGGCGAATCCCGGCGCGGGGGAGCCGACCGTCCGCACCGACGGGCTGACCCGGGGCGACACCTGCCACCTGGACATCGTCGACCGCTGGGGCAACCTGATCTCGGCCACCCCCAGCGGCGGTTGGCTCCAGGCGAGCCCGGCGGTGCCCGGACTCGGCTTCCCACTCGGCACCCGGTTGCAGATGGCCTGGTTGGCGCCGGACCTGCCCAACTCGCTGACCCCGGGCCGCCGCCCGCGCACCACCCTGTCACCGTCGATCGCATCCCGCGACGGCGTCCCGATCCTGGCCTTCGGCACTCCGGGCGGCGACCAACAGGACCAGTGGGCCCTGCACTTCTTCCTCGCCGTCACCCTCGGCGGCCTCGACCTGCAAGCCGCCATCGACGCCCCCAACTGGCACACCGCCGCCTTCCCGGGCTCCTTCCACCCACGCACGACGCACCCCGGCAGCCTCACCGTCGAATCCCGCCTCGGCGACCCGCAGATCGCCGCCCTCCGCGCCCGGGGCCACGACATCACGGTGGCCGAGCCGTGGTCCCAGGGCCGATTGTGCGCCGTAGCCCGCGACCCACACACCGGCGTACTCTCCGCCGCCGCCGACGCACGAGGCATACAGGGCTACGCGGTGGGCCGCTGAGCGGGCCGGCGGGCTGCGGGCGGCGTCGGCGGGACATCGCCGGATCCGCAGGCGCGGCACGCCGCCCCCACTTGATCAACCGGGCCCGACCCGAACTCCCGGCGAGATCCGCACTGAAGCCCCGGCCCGATCCGCCGCGTCCCCGACGGAACTACGCGGCGGAGCGTTCGTGGGGCAGGCGGCGGCGTAGGTGCGGGTGTTCGATGGTGGGTGGGTTGTACGCCATGTCCAGTGCGCCCACGTCGGTGCCGGCGGGCACGATGGTGTCGATGCGGTCGAGGATCTCGTCGGTCAGGGTGATCTCGGCGCCTGCGAGGAGGTCGTCGAGGTGGTCCATCGTGCGTGGGCCGAGGATCGCCGAGGTGACCCCGGGGTGGGCGATCGCGAAGGCCATGGCCAGGTGGGTCAGCGAGATGCCGGCGTCCCGGGCGACGAGGATGAGTTGTTCGACCGTGTCCAGGCGGCGTTCGTCGGTCAGGTGCCGGTAGCCACGGTTGGCCCGGAGGCCGTCGGTCGGGCGGCCCTTGCGGTAGCGGCCGGTGAGCATGCCCTGGGCGAGCGGGCTCCAGACCAGGGCGCCCATGCCGTAGCGCTCGCAGGCCGGGAGTACCTCGCGCTCGATGCCCCGGTTGAGGATCGAGTACGGCGGCTGCTCGGTACGGAACCGCTCCAGGCCGCGCCGCTCGGCGACCCACTGCGCCTCGACCAGGTCCGAGGCGGGGAAGGTGGAGGTGCCGATGGTGCGGACCTTGCCGGCGCGGACCAGGTCGGTGAGGGCGGAGAGGGTTTCCTCGACGTCGGTGTCCGGCGCGGGCCGGTGGATCTGGTACAGGTCGACATGGTCGGTCTGCAGGCGGCGCAGCGAGTCGTCCAGTGCGCGGACCAGCCAACGCCGCGAGTTGCCCCGCTGGTTGGGGTCGTCGCCCATCGGCAGGTGCGCCTTGGTGGCCAGTACGACCTGGTCCCGGCGGCCCTTGAGGGCCTTGCCGACGATCTCCTCGGACTCGCCGCGCGAGTAGGCGTCGGCGGTGTCGACGAAGTTGATGCCGGCGTCGAGCGCCTTGTGGATGATCTTGACGGCGTCGTCGTGATCGGGGTTTCCCGCGGCGCCGAACATCATCGCGCCCAGGCAGTAGGGGCTGACCTTGATACCGGTTCGACCGAGCGTGCGATATTTCATCGGGTTCCTCAGGCTTCTCAGGGTTCTTGGGTTTCTCGGGTTTGTTGGGCTTCGCGGGCTTCGCGGGCTTCGCGGGCTTCGCGGGCTTCTTGGGCTTCGCGGGTTTCTCTGGCTTCTCTGGCTTCTCATGCGGTGGCCCGCGCCGGTAGCGGCACGCTAGGCTTCCTTGAGTAAGCGGAACAACGTTCGACTTAGACGATACGGAACGTCGTTCCGTTTTGGCAAGGGGGTACATCGTGAACGACGACCCGACCGGGGGGGCCGGCGCGGCCGAGGGGCCGCCCGCCAAGCGTGTGCGCGCCGATGCGCAACGGAGCATGGACGCCCTGCTCGCCGCGGCGGCGGAGGTCTTCGCCACCTCGGGGGTGGACGCCCCCGTACGCCAGATCACCGCCAAGGCGGGCGTCGGCGCCGGCACCTTCTACCGCCACTTCCCGCAACGCGCCGACCTGATCGCCGCGGTCTTCCGGCGCGAGGTCGACGCGTGCGCCGACGCCGCACCGGACCTCGCGGCGCAGTACGAACCGGCCGAGGCACTCGCCAAGTGGTTGCAGCGCTTCACGGTTTTCATCGCCGCGAAACGCGGACTCAGCGCCGCCCTCCACTCCGGCGACCCGACCTACGAAACCCTGCCCGCCTACTTCGACCAGCGCTTCATGCCGGCGCTCGGCATGCTCCTGGACGCCGCCGCGAAGGCCGGTCGGATCCGCTCCGACGTCGACGCGGAAGACCTCCTGCTCGCCACCCGCAACCTGACCCTGCCCGCCGAGGAAGACCCCACCGGCCACACACAACGAATGATCGCCCTACTGGTCGACGGACTCCGCTACGGCAGTACGGGCGGGAACCGCGGCGAGTAGCCGCACCGGGCCCCGTCGATCCGGCCGACCGGGCCCGGCGGCGCCCACGGATCGGCGGCCCCCACGGATCAGCGGCGCCCGGGCCGCGCGGTCATCACCGCGGCTGCCACCGCCGTCGCGCCCAGGAACAGCGCCGCCGCCCACAGCGCGTGCTGGGCCGCGGTGCGCGCGCTGCCCGGCGCGTTCAGGTAGACGCCGCCGACGACGGCGACACCGAGGGTGCCGCCGAGTTGTTGCACGGCGTTGAGGAGACCTGCGGCCGAGCCGGTCTCCTGCGGGCCGACCCCGCTCAGCGCCGTACCGAAGAACGGCGGGGTGAACAGGCCGGTGCCGAGCCCGGCCACGCCGAGGGCGACCGGCAGCGCGGCGGGGTAACCGGCAGGGTCCGCGAGCCGATACGCGAGCACGGCGCCGGCCAGGCCGATCGCGAGTACGCCGAGGCCGGTGTGCAGGACGCGCGTCCCGTACCGGGGAACCAGCCGACTGCCCGCCGCCCACGACCCGATCGCCAATCCGGCGGACCACGGCAACAGGGTGAGCCCGGCGGTGAGCGGGCCGTCGTGGAGGCCGAGTTCGAGGTGCAGTACGACGGTGATCATGACCCCGTTCAGCACCGCGAAGAACAACATCGAGGTGGCCAGCGCGGCGGGGAACGCCCGACCGCGCAGCAGGGCCGGCTCGATCAGCGGGGCATGGCCGCGCCGCGCCGTACGACGCTGATGCGCGACGAACCCGGCCAGCACCGCGACGCCGACAGCCGCGACCGCCCAGCCACCGGGCGCGGGGTCGCCGGTGGCGAGCGGGCCGACGACGAGCGCGGTACCGAGCATGGCCAGGGCCGTGCCCGCCGGGTCGAGGCGGGGACGGATCGGGGCACGGTCCTCGGTCAGGTACGGAGTCGCGGCCAGGACGGCGGCGGCGAGCGGGAGATTGACCAGGAACACCGCGCGCCACGACGAGCCGAGCAGGTCGGCATGGGTCAACACGCCGCCGAGGACCGGGCCGAGGACCGCGGACAGACCCATGACCGGACCGATCAGGCCGAGCGCCCGGGTGAGTTGGTCCCCGTCGTACATCGCGCGGATCAGCCCGAACGTCTGCGGGATGATCGCCGCCGCCGCGGCACCCTGCACGGCGCGCAACCCGATCAGCGCCCCGGCACCGGGTGCGAACGCACAGGCCAGGGACGCGACGGCGAACGCCACGACACCCATCCGGAACACCCGCCTGCGCCCGGCGAGATCGCCGAGTCGGGCGCCGGTCAAGAGCCCCAACGCGAAGGTGAGGGTATAGGCGGTGCTGAACCACGGGATGGTGGCCCGGGCGCCACCGAGATCGGCGTGGATCACCGGTCCCGCGACCTGCACGATCGTGGCGTCGAGGAGATTCATCGCCTCGGCGATCAACACGGCGGCGAGGGCGAGACCTCGGCGGTGAACGTGCGGGGACGGGGGCGGGGGCGGAGCGGGGACGAGGGCCGACCGGGTGCGTTTGGTGGTGCTGGACCGGGCGGCGGTGCCGGATTTGGCGGTGCCGGACTTGGCGGTGCCGGGCATGGATCTCCCAAGGGGGACGGCGCAGGTGTGGCGGTGGTCGTGACGGTGACCGAGCCGTGGACGGCGGAGTCGCCCCGTCCGGCAGCCGGCAGCCGGCAGCCGGCAGCCGGCAGCCGGCAGCCGGCAGCCGGCAGCCGGGAGTCGGCAGCCGGCAGCCGCCCGACGATCACCGTGCCGCCCGACCCCCACCGACTTCCACTCCACCGACCCCCATCGCTGATTACTTCCACCAACCTCGGCTAGTTTGCCGATCATGCTCACACTCGACGACCTGGACCGAGGCCTGATCCACGCCCTACAGGTGGACGCACGGGCACCGTTCACGCTCATCGCCGACATCCTCGGCTCCTCCACGCAGACCGTGGTCCGCCGCTACCGCCGGCTCTACGCGCACGCCGGACTGCGCGTGGTCGCACTGCCCACACCGCGCAACTCCGGTACGCACCAGTGGTTCATCCGGCTGACCGCCGCCACCCGCAACGCACACGACATCGCACTCGCACTGGCCCGCCGCCCCGACACCTCCTGGGTGCGGCTGACCTCCGGCGGCACCGAGATCGTCGCGATCATCCACACCGCGCCGACGGGCCCCGACGCGCACGCCCTGCTGCTGCGCGACATCCCGCGCACGGCCGGGATCACCGCGGTGTCCGCGCACTACCTGCTGCACACCTACCTGGGCGGGCCGACCGCGTGGCGCGGCCGGGTCGACATCCTGGACGAGGCCGGGCAGGCCAGGCTGCGCGCCGAGTCCGGCATCCCGGACACCACCGACCCGGCGACCCCCGATGTCCCCGCGTACGTCCTCACCGACGCGGACCGCCAACTGCTGTCCGCACTACGCGAGGACGCCCGCCTCGGCTACGCCGACCTGGCCGCCGCGACCGGCACCACCGCGTCCACGGCGGCCCGCCGACTGGCCGAACTACGCGCCCGCGACGCGCTGTTCTTCGACGTGGACATCGACCCGGCACTACTGGGCATCACGGTATCCGCGCTGCTGTGGATGCAGGTCGCCCCCGCCCACCTCGACACGGTCGCCACCGCACTGGCCACACACGACGAACTCGCCCTGGTCGCCGCGACAACGGGCCCGACAAACCTGGTCGCCCACGCCCTGTGCCAAAACGCCGAAGCCCTACACCACTACCTGACCCGACGAGTCGCCTGGGAAGCCATCACCCGCATCGAAACCGCCCCGGTACTGCGCACCTACAAGGCGGCGACAACCCTGCGCACCCCTTGACCGACCGGCGGTAGCCTCGAACCCGCCTCGCCGGGCGGGTCGGCGAATCATCGGTGGTAAGCCGGTGGTGAATCGGTGGTGAATCGGTGGTCAGGAGCAACGGGTGCCCATTGCACGCAGGAACGGATTCAAGGTCGCCTACGAGGTGTTCGGGGACGGGCCGCCGGTGGTCCTGCATCCGGGCATGTTCCAGGTCGGCTCGCACTGGAGCCGGGCGGGCTACACATCGGCGCTGGCGGCGGCGCATACGGTGATCACCGTGGACCCGCTGGGCCTGGGCGGTAGCGATGCGCCGGAGGACCCGGCGGCGTACGCGTTGGCGCGGCGGGCCGAATACGTCACCGCCGTACTCGACGACGCCGGAGTGGACCGCGCCGCGTACTGGGGCTACTCGTTGGGGGCGCTGACCGGCTACGGCGTCGCCCTGTACGCGCCGGAGCGGCTCACCCGACTCGTCGCCGGCGCCTTCGACCCGATCGACGGCTTCCGAACCGCGGTCGACGCGCTGTTGGCACACTTCGGCCTCCCGGCCGACACCGATCCGTACCCGCTGATGAAGCAGGGGGCGCTGGCCGATCCCGAATTGGCCGCGGTGATCGAGGCCGTCCCGCCGGTGGCCCTACGGGCGAACTTCGCTGCGATCCGGTACGAACCGGGTGTGCGAGCACGGCTCGCGGACACGGGTGTGCCGATGTTGATGTACGCGGGTACGGCCGACCCATGGCACGGCCCGGTACGGGAGTTCGCCCGGCAGACCGGCAGAGGCTTCTTCTCCGTACCGGACGCCGACCACCTGGGCGGCTGGAGCCGGTCGGCCGAGATACTCCCGCACGTACTGCCGTTCCTGGCGGGTGGTCAGGAAGCCTGAACGGGGTCCTGGGCGGGGGACTGTACGGGGAACGGGTCCCGGGGAGCAGTGGTCGCGCGGGCGCCGATGCGGGTGGCGCCGACGCCGGCGATCACCACGAACACGATGCCGGCCACGGGCACCGCGCCGGGTATCTGGCCGAGCACCAACAGGCCCATCAGGAGCGCGATCGCGGGCTCCAGGCTCATCAGCGTGCCGAACGCGGAGGTAGTCAGCCGCCGCAACGCGAGGAATTCGAGGGTGAACGGCAGTACGGCGCTGAGCACGGCCAACCCCAACATGGTCAGCAACAGCGGCCAGGTCACCCGACCGAGGCCGGTCGGCGCGGCGACCAGGATCGCCAGGAGCCCGGCCACGGGCATCGACACGGCCAACCCGTTCAGCCCGGTGACCCGGTCGCCGACGTGCTGGGTCAGCAGGATGTACGCCGCCCAGCCCGCCGCGGCGGCAAGCGCGAAGGCCAGGCCGGCGGGGTCGATGCCGGCATGCCAGGGCTCGGTGAGGAGGACGACGCCGAGGCCGGCCAGGACGGTCCACCGCCTGCGCCCGCGGCCTGCTCCGGCTTTTCCTCCGGCTTTACCTCCATACAGCGACACCGCCAACGGCCCCAGGAACTCCAGCGCGCTCGCGGTGCCCAGCGGCAGGCGCGCGACGGCCAGCATGAAGAACAACATCATCCCGCCGCTCACCGCGCCCAGTACGACGCACGCCCACAGATCCCGGCCGGCGAAGTCGCGTGGGCGCGGCCGGATGAGAATCAGCAGGAGTACGCCCGCCCAGGCGAGCCGCAGCCCGGCCGTGGCCGGTGCGCCGAGCCGGTCGATCAGCGGTACCGAGAGTGCCAACCCCAGTTGCACGGTGGACATGGCGGCGACGGCCATCAGGGCACCGGTCGCGGGGTCGGGCAGGCGCGGCGTTTTCGGCGAGATCATGACCCCAAGTAGAGGGCGTCCGCATCGTTCGTGTCCACGTGCCGATTCGCAACGTATCGTTCAAGATTCCTGGACGATGATTCCTGGACGATGAATCCCGGATGACGTATCCCGGATGACGTATCCCGGATGACGTATGCCGGACGAGGACCGGACAGGACGGGACAATGAGCGGATGGAGACCCGACGGCTGCAGGTGCTGGTGGAGTTGGCCCGGCTGGGTTCCATGCGCGCGGTCGCGGACGTACTGGGCACCACCACGTCGACGGTCTCGCAGCAGATCGCGGCCCTGGCCCGAGACCTGGGCACCGCCCTGATCGAGCCGCACGGACGCCTGGTCCGCCTCACCCCGGCGGGACGCCGACTGGCCGAGCACGCCGTGACCATCCTCGCCGCCGTCGAGGCGGCGCAGCACGACCTGTCCCCGGGCGCGGAGCCCAACGGCACGCTGCGGATCGCCGGGTTCGCCACCGCGATCCGGGCCTATCTACTGCCCGTGGTCACCGAACTCGCCACCAGCCATCCGCGCGTACGCGTGCTGATCCGCGAGCACGAACCGGCCGAGGCACTGGCTCTCCTGGCCGAGGACGCCACGGACCTGGCGCTGACCTACGACTACAACCTGGCGCCCGCCGCCGAGGACCCGACCCTACGCGCCACCGCGTTGTGGACCGCGCGCTGGGGCCTGGGCGTACCGGCCGACGCGGACGTCCGTACCGGGACGACACCGAAGGTCTTCGCCCGCTTCGACGCCCACGACTGGATCGTCAACTCCCGCAACACCGCCGACGAGACGGTGATCCGCACGCTCGCCTCGATGGTGGGATTCAGCCCGCGCATCACCCACCAGGCGGACAGCCTCGACCTGGTGCAGGGGATGATCGCGGCCGGCCTCGGCGTCGGCCTGCTCCCGCTGGGCACCGACACGTTCCCGGGCGTCCGGCTGGTCCCGCTCACCGCGCCGGACGTCCGACTGCGCGCATACGCCGTCGCCCGCCACGGCCGCCTGAACTGGCCGCCGCTTGCCGTGACAACGGAACTTTTGCGGCGCCGCTCCGCTGCCGCTGCCGTCGTCGTCGGCGGAGGAGCGGATCACGACGGCTGGGAGGGACGCTGACGCCGGCCGGCCGGCGGGTGGTGTGGCGGACGTGTGTGGACCTTTGGCGGATGCCGCGCCGATATGTGTCGGCGCCGGCGGCGATCGCGGAATGCCGTGCGGCTCGGCGGGGTTCGGGGCATAGACAACAGCGGATGCCCGCCACCCGACATCGGACTTCCATCACCCATCACCCACCCCCGGATTCCGCACACACAGGAGAGCTCATGAAGATTGGCATCATCGGCGCCGGCAACATCGGCGGCAACCTCACCCGCCGGCTCACCGCCATCGGACACGAGGTGTCCATCGCGAACTCCCGTGGCCCCGAGACCCTGACGGCCCTCGCCGAGGAGACCGGCGCCACGCCCGTCACCGTGGCCGAGGCGGCCCGAGGCGCGGAGATCGTCGTGGTGACGATCCCGCTGAAGAACGTCCCGAACCTACCGGCCGGCCTCTTCGACGGAGCCGCCGACGGGTTCACCGTGATCGACACCAACAACTACTACCCGCAGCAGCGCGACGGCCGAATCGCCGCCATCGAGGACGAGGGCCTGACCGAAAGCCGCTGGACCGAGCGGCACCTGGGCCACCCGGTGATCAAGGCCTTCAACGGCACCTTCGCCGAGGACCTCCTGGAGCGCCCCCTCCCGGCCGGCCATCCCGACCGGCAGGCCCTGCCGGTGGCGGGCGACGACGAGTCGGCGAAGCAGACCGTGCGCACACTGATCGACCAACTCGGCTTCGACTCCGTGGACGCGGGAGGCCTGGACGACTCCTGGCGCCAGCAGCCCGGTACACCGGTCTACGGCCTCCGCGCCGGTGTCGACGCGGTCACCAAGGCTTTGGCCGAGGCCGACCGGGAACGCACGGAGGCGTTCCGGGGGTAGGCCGTTCCGCCCGGCCGCGCCAGTAGTGCCGGGGGCGCGGCCGGGCGGACGATCTGCGGGGTGCGGTAAGCAAGGGGCCTGTGCGACCGATGTGACTCGTGTGGTTGTTGTCCAAGTCACACAATCTTCAGGCAGAGGGGCTTAACAAGTGACGCGGGGCCGGGGAGGCTGGAGAGCAGCGAGATGTGCAATGTCACACCTCGCCGCGGGCATGCGCATGCGCATGCGCATGCCCAATCTCCAATCTCCAATCTCCATTCCCCGGCACCAAGGAGAACTTCGATGAAGCGCTTAGCCCTGACCCTGATCGGCGCCGCGTGCCTGACGGCCGTCAACGCCGCTCCCACGTTCGCCGCCTCCCCGACCACGGCCACCGATGCGGTCGCCACCACCGTTTCGTGTGGAATACCCGGCATTCAGGTCGGCCTGCAAACCGACGTATGCGTCGAGATCACCGGCGGCGATGTCCGCATCTTCGGCCGGATCATGGCGACTTCACCCTCGCCCGGCGGCCCGCCGCCCCAGCTCAAGTACCTGCAGACCACGCTGACCGGCAACATCGTCGGCGGCCCGTCCCTCGGCCTGGCACAGCGCAACCTGCGCTACACGGGCGCCGCGGAGAAGGTGTACAGCCTCGACGGCACGGTCCCGTGCGGCTCGGTCCTACACGGCACATTCACCGTCTCGTCCGCCCCCGATTGGTCGACGACACCGGTAAGCATCAACGTACCGATCACCTGCTGACCCGTTCTCCCACCGAGACGGCGAGATCGAGTTAACAAAACGCGGACCGAAGGTCGCTCCACCAACGGCCCCGCGAAGCACCGAAACGCGGGCCTCGGATCCCCTGACCAGGGGGTCCGAGGCCCGTTCCGCCGGGAGGACGGGCGCAGGCCGATCAACCACCGCAAGGTCATCAATCAAGCCAACGACCCCCGACCCGAGGGCACCTTCGAGTACGGCCCCCCTGACCTGCGCCGCATGCGCGTCGGCCGGTACCGGTTGATGTACGAGATCACCGACACCACCCTGACCATCGTCGTCATCCTCATCGGCCGCCTCGGCTGAATCAGGCGGCGCGGTCCGGCCTGCGCCTGACACTGCCTACCCAGCTGCCCGTGAGACTGGTTGGTTTCTCCTCTCTGTCTGCGCGCGACGTTCGACGTAGGAACCGCGGGCCGGTTCACGGTGTCGGTTGCTGTTGCCGTGGCCAGTGGCGTGTCGGGCAACACTCGTGCTGTTGTGGGGATTTGCTGTCGGCGGCCTCGGTTGCCGGTGATAATCGGTTGGTGAGTGCCATCGAACGTCCCATCCCGCCTCTGAACGCCGACGAGCGCACCACGCTTGAAAGCTGGCTCGACTTTCACCGCGCCACACTTGCCATGAAGTGCGCGGGTTTGGACGACGAGCAGGCCGCCGTTGCGTCCGTGCTGCCGTCCGGATTGACGTTGACCGGTCTCGTCCAGCACATGGCGGAGGTGGAACGGAACTGGTTCCGCCGCGTGTTGGCCGGGGAACAGGTCCCGCCCATCTACGGTACGCAGACCGATCCGCGTGGTCCCGACGGCGGTTTCGAGCTGGCCGAGGGTGCCACTTTGCGCGACGCGCTCACCACCTGGCATGCGGAGATCGCTCGCGCCCGCACGTACTGCGACGGCCATGCTCTTACCGATACCGGTCGCCTCATGGAGCAGGACGTCAGCCTCCGCTGGATCTACGTTCACATGATCGAGGAGTATGCCCGTCATAACGGTCACGCCGACCTGCTTCGGGAACGTATCGACGGCAGCACCGGGCTTTAGCGCCGGGTCATGCCCCCTGTTCCGTGTGGATCGATCGATGACAGCGGCCGGTTCGGGCGTGACGATTCGCCGGGCGGCTTTGGGACGGTCGGTCCGGGTGACTCGTGGGTGCGCTGTGGAGTCCGGCTGATCGGTGCCTGCTAGCGGTATTCGTCAGGTTTGACGATGGGGGTGCGGAGCACGCCGATGGACTCGATCTCGACCGCGACGACGTCTCCGGGCCGGAGGTACTGCGGTGGGGTCATGGCCACGCCGACGCCGGCTGTGGTGCCGGTTGCGATTACGTCGCCGGGCAGATCGTCGGCGCCTCCGACTCCCCCGGAAATTCGAACGCAACAAGCTCCACTGCGATTGGGTTCAAGGGGAGCCGGGCCGCGAGCGCTGCCTCCGGTGTGGTGACGGCGCACGCGGCGGGGGAATACCGGGCCCTATTCGCCCTCGGCCCACGCCACCAGGACGGCTCGGGCGAGGGTGTGTCCGGCGATGAGGAAGCCGAGGGCGGCCGGGGTTGAGTCCGGGGTGATGCCGAGGGTGGTCACCGACGGTATGTCGAGGGCGTTGATGGCGATGTAGTAGCGGTGCTTGCCGGTTCCCGGCGGCGGCGCGGCGCCGACGTAGGTGGTCGCGCGGACGTCGTTGGGGATGTGGAACGCGCCGTCCGGCAGCTTGCCGGCGCCGGGTGTGCCGGCGCCGGTGTCGAGGGACGTCGTGTCGGCGGCGAGGTCGGCCACCGCCCAGTGCCAGAAGCCGGACGGGGTCGGGGCGTCCGGGTCGTACATCGTGACGACGAAGCTGCGGGTGGCGGCCGGGAAGCCGCTCCATGACAGTTGCGGGGAGCGGTCCTCGGCCCCGGCGACGCCACTTGCGGCGGCGAACTGCGCCGGCGGCAGCTGCGCCCCGTCGGTGACGTCCGCGCTGGTGACCGAGAAGCCGGGAACGGCGGGCAGGGTGTCATACGGGCTGGTCATCGGGTCCTCCGGTTGGTAATGCCAGGCGCAGTGCCAGGCGCCTGCTGACTTTCAATACTCAACCATACTTTTAAAAGTTTCGCCATCTGTCGAATGTTGTAGGATCCGTCCCGTGGCGAGAGGAACCGGGCAGCAGACCCGCAGCGAGGCGGCGCACGATCGCATCCGGGCCGACATTCTGGGCGGCAGGCTTCGGCCCGGGCAGCGGCTGAAGTTCCCTGAGCTCAGCGAGCGTTACGGGGTGAGCACCGGCGCAGTGCGCGAGGCATTGCTCAAGCTGGTCGCCAGGAACCTGGTGGATTCCGAAGCACACCTCGGGTTCCGGGTCACCGACGTCACCGCCCGTGGGCTGGCCGACCTGACCGATGCCCGCACCGAGATCGAATCCCTCGCCCTGAGCCGCGCCATCGACGAGGGCGACCTCGCGTGGCAGGCCCGCGTACTGGCCGCCCATCACACGTTCGAGCAGACCCCACTCGGCGACGGCGACCAGCCCGACGAGGACTGGCTGATTGCCCACGCCGACTTCCACACCGCGCTTCTGGCCGGCTGCGCCAACCCCCGGCTGCGCGACCTCGCCGCGTCCCTGCGGGAGGAGGCCGAACTGTACCGGCGCTGGAGCCGACCCACGCCGGAGGACGCGCGTCGGTGGGCGACCGACCCGGCGGGTCACGCAGCACACCGTGACCTGCTCGACGCGGTCATGGCTCGCGACGGCGAGCGGGCCGACACCGTCCTGCGCCGCATGATGAGCGCCACGTCGGGCATGACCCTGGACACCGACGAACCGCACGCCTGACGCCCGGCCGACCCCGGGCCGCCCGCCGCCGTGTTTCGGACAGGTCCGTTCCCTGGCGCGGTTCGTGCTGGTTTGCTTGGCGTCGAGTCGGTGGGTGTGGATTGGGCTTTGTGGTGGGGGACCTGGGGGACCTGGGGGATGAGGGGGACTTGGGGGTGCTGGGGGTGTACCGGTACGTCGATGCGGCGCTTGTGCGGTTTGCCGCGTATCCGGGTGGGTGGCAGGTGCCGCCGTGGCCGGATCTGGATGGCAACAGCCCTGCGGATGTGGAGTGTTGGCGGGACTGGGTGAAGCGGGCGTGGGCGCAGGAGGCGGTTGCCGAGGCGGTGGAATTGGCGAGCCCGGTCTTGGCTGCGCGGATTGTTGCGCTGTGCGGGGGAGGTGATGCCTCGCCTCGGCAGGTGCGGCGGGTTGTGGTGTCGCTGGTGAGGTATCTGCTGCGGATGCGGTATCGGGCCACGCCGTTCGGTCTGTTCGCCGGTGTGGCGCCGGTTCGTTTCGGGTCGGCCGTGACCCTGCGCGTGGGCTCGGAGCACCGTCCTGTGGCGCGTGCGGATGCCACGTGGCTTGCGGACGTGGTTGGTCGGCTCGAGGCGTGTCCGGAGTTGTTGGACCGGATCGAGGTTGTCGCCGATCCGACCCACATCGTTCGTGGCGGGAAGTTGGTGTTGCCGTTTCGGCAGGCCGTGCGTGCCGATGTGGGCCCGGCGGATGTGACCATGCGGCACACCCGCGCTGTCGAGTCGGTTCTTCGCGCGGCGCGGACGCCGATCCTCGTCGCGGATCTGCGTGCGCGGCTCGCGGCCGAGTATCCCGATACGCCCGCGTCGGTGCGGGACACGCTCGTGGGCGAGTTGGTGGCGCTGCGGGTGTTGCTGACGGGGTTGCGTGCGCCGATGACGGTCACCGATGCCACCGGCCACGTGGTCGACCTGTTGGCGGCGGTGGGCGCCGAGAGGGATACCGGCGCGGCGGCCTTGGCTCGGCAACTACGTGGGATTCATGGGGAGTTGCTGCGTCATGAGCAGGCGGCTCCGGGCGCGCGTCGGAGGATGCGTACGGATCTGCGTCGGGAGATGCGTGCGTTGTCGGATGTGGTGGAGCAGCCGCTGTGTGTGGATCTGCGGGTGGACTCCTCGTTGGTCCTGCCGGCGGTGGTCGGCCGGGTGGCGGAGGAGGCGGCGGATACTCTGGCGCGGCTGGGCGCACCTTCGCCGGGGAGTCTGGCCTGGCGTGCGTACCACGCGGCGTTTCTGGAGCGCTACGGCATCGGCGGTGCGGTTCCCTTGCGGGAAGTGGTCGATGCGGACGTCGGTTTGGGCTATCCCGCCGGCTATCGTTCCTCCCGGCGCGAACGTCCCGCGTCGCGACTGTCCGCGCGCGACGAGCGGTTGTTGTCCTGGGCGCAACGAGCGGCGTTCGATGCTGTTGACGAAATCGCCCTCGACGAACGGGCGTTCGCGGATCTGGGCGGACCCGGCGGCGCCGCGCCGAGCCCTCCGGCCGACATCGAACTGTGCTTCCGCATCGAGGCCCGCAGCCGTACCGAACTGGACCTGGGGCGTTTCGATCTCGTCGTGGCGGGTGCGTCTGCGGCGGCCGGCGCCGCTGCGGGCCGCTTCCTCGATCTCCTCGATGCGGTCGATCGCGAGCGGATGACCGGGATTTACGCCGATCTGCCCAGCGGTGAGCCCGGTGCGTTGCGGGTGCAGATATCCAGTCCGCCGCTCCGGGTCGTCAACGAGAACGTCGGCCGTACGCCGGCCGTGCTGCCGCAGGTGATCTCGCTTGCCGAACACGCCACCCCCGGAACGGGGTTGGCGTTGCGCGATCTTGCCGTCCGCGCCGACGCGGATCGCATGTATCTGCTGTCCTCGACCGACGGGCGCGTGCTGGAACCCACGGCGGTCGACGCCGTGAAGCTGACCAATATCGCGCATCCGCTGGCGCGCTTCCTCTACGAGCTTCCCCGCGCGCATACCCAACTGGCCGCGTTCCACTGGGGAGCGGCGCGCAAACTGCCCTTCCTGCCGCGCCTGCGTCACGGCCGGGTCGTCGTCTCGACCGCTCGATGGCGCCTGGAGGCGCGCGACCTCGCCGCACCGGACGCCTCCTGGGAGCAGTGGACCCGGACCCTGACCGCCTGGCGGGCCCGGTTCCGTGCGCCCGAGACGGTCCGGCTCGGCGACGCCGATCAACGCCTGCGCCTGGACCTGACCGAGAAGGCGCACGCGCAACTCCTGCGCGAGCACCTGAACCGGGTCGGGCACGCCACGCTCGACGAGGCGCCCGACACCTCCGCGTACGGCTGGTGCGACGGACGCCCGCACGAGATCGCGCTTGCGCTCGCTGCCGTACGCCAACCCACTGCGCGGCGTTCCAACCACGGGCACGGGCCCGGGCCCGTGATCATCGGCGGCCCCGGGCACCTTCCGGGAGCGTCGGGGTCGGCGTGGGCGTACGCGAAGCTGTACGGACACCCGGACCGCCAGACCGAAATCCTCACTGCCCACCTGCCGGCCCTGTGGGCGCGCTGGGATGTCGCGCCCCGGTGGTGGTTCGTCCGCTCCAGCGGCCCGCATCCGCATCTGCGTCTCTGGATCCGGCTCCGCGATGCCGGCGTCGATGCCGACGCCGATGCCGACGCCGATACCGACGTCTTCGGCCCGACCGCCCGTCGCGTCGGCGACTGGGTCGCGGACCTGCGTGCGCTCGGGTTGCTCGGCGGCATGCAATGGGACACCTACCATCCCGAGGTCGGCCGCTACGGTCCCGGCGCGGCGATGGCCGCGGCGGAGGAGGTGTTCGCCGCCGACTCGGCGGCGGCTCTCGTCCAACTCGGCGTCCGGGGGACGGATCCACAGGCGCTGACGGCAGCCGGATTCGTCGATCTCGTCACCTCCTTCAGCGGCGACACCGGTGCGGGTATGCGTGGGCTCGTCGAGACCCTGGACCGGACCTCGTCGCCCGCGTCCGCCCGAAGCGTCCACGACGAGGCGATCCGGCTGGCCGATCCACGCGAGGACCACGCCGCACTGCGGGCGATACCGGGCGGCGCGGAGGTGGTCGCGCGCTGGGCACGACGTCGTGCGGCGCTCGCTGCCTACCGCGAACTCCTCCACGCCACCGGGCAGATCACCCCGGAATCGGTCACGCCGGCCCTGCTGCACATGCACCACAACCGTGTCTTCGGCATCGACGAGGACTGCGAACACACCTGCCGACGCCTCGCCCGCTCCGCCGCCCTGTCCTGGCTTGCCCGCCAGGAGGGCTCCCACCGGCAGCCGGGCCGACCGACCGGCTGCCACCGTTGACGCATGATCGTCCCGAGGACGGCGCCGGCGCCGCCCTCGGGGCTCGATCGGGGGTCGATCGGGGCTCGATCGGGGGTCGGCTCAGCGGCGGGTTTCGATCTTCAGGTCGCCGCGGGTCGCCGCGCGCATCCGGTCGCCGGCGAGCAGGTCGTGCGGGAAGCCGAGTTCGATCGCGCCGGCTTCGTCGAGGCGGGCCAGTTGGGAGGCGGTGAAGGTGATCTCCAGGGCGCCCAGATTGTCCTCCAGCTGCGCGAGGGTGCGGGCGCCGATGAGCGATGCGGTCACATCCGGGTTCTGTAGCGTCCAGGCCAGCCCGACCTGGGCGGTGCTGCGGTCCAGCTCCGTGGCGACCTCCCGTACGACATCGGCGATGTCCAGGTTGCGTTCGGTGAGTCCGCCGTTGGCGAGGTTGAAGTTCTTACGGGTGCCGTCGTCGACCGGGGCGTTCGGCGCGGTCAGGTCGGCGCGGCTGTACTTGCCGGTGAGTACCCCGCCGGCCAGTGGCGAGTACGGCACCACGCCCAACCCCATTTCGCGTGCCATCGGGATCAGGTCACGTTCCCCGGTGCGCTCGATCAGGTTGTACTCGATCTGCAGCGCGACCAGCGGCGACCAGCCACGCAGGTCGGCGATCGCCTGCATGCGGGACACCTGCCAGGCCGGGGCGTTGGAGATCGCCACGTACAAGACCTTGCCCTGCCGTACCAGATCGTCCATGCCGCGCAGGATCTCCTCGACCGGTGTCGTGAAGTCCCACACGTGCAGGTAGAGCAGATCGAGGTAGTCCGTCTGCAGCCGGCGCAGACTGGCTTCCACCGATGCGAACAGGCTCTTGCGGTGTGGGCCCCCGGAGTTCGGGTCGCCGGGCCGGCGCAGGGTGGTGTATTTCGTGGCCAGCACCAGGCTTTCGCGGTTGTCGCGGGTGAATTCGCCCAGCAGGCGCTCGGAGCTGCCATCGGTGTACGTGTTGGCGGTGTCGATGAAGTTGCCGCCGCGCTCGACGTAGAGGTCGAACAGCTTGCGCGCCTCGTCCTGTTCGGCGCCCCAGCCCCACTCGGTGCCGAACGTTGCCGCGCCCAGTGCCAGCGGCGAGACCCGCAGCCCGGAGCGGCCCAGCAGTCGGAAGGTATCGAGGGTGAGCGACATCGTGTCCTCCTGTGCGTGTGATCCGTTGCGTGTGATCCGTTGCGTGTGATCCATTGCTTGTGATCCGTTGCTTGTGATTCGTTGTCGAGAACCAGTGACACCAGGCTGCGGCCGTCGCGAGCCGGGGGTAAGGGAAGGAACTTCCTGGGAACACCGGTCCTACCCTGGCTGTTGGACCGGGCATGACGAGTCGCACCGTGGACCCGACACACGAGCTGGCCGCGTTCCTGCGGACCCGGCGCGAACGCCTGGACCCGCACGATTTCGACCTGCCGTCGCGCCGGCAGTCCCGGCGGACCCCGGGACTGCGCCGCGAAGAGGTCGCCGAACTGGCCGGGATCAGCATCGACTACGTCGTGCGGCTGGAACAGGCCCGCGGGCTGCGGCCCTCGGCGGACGTGGTCGAGGCGCTGGCCCGGGCGCTGCGCCTGGCCCCCGACGAGCGTGCCTACCTCTTCGACCTGGCCCGGCAGCGGCCGCGCAGCGCCGACCGGCCCGCCACCAGTGCGGCGCCGCCGCTGGCCCGGCTGGTCGCCGACCTGTCGCCGCTGCCGGCCATGTTGATGAACCACCGCTACGACATCCTGGCCTGGAACGGCGAGATGGCGAGGCTGCTACTGGATTTCGACACCCTGCCGCCGGCGCAGCGCAATGCGATGTGGTTGTGCCTGATGCATCCGGAGATGCGCGACTTGTATGTCGACCGCGAACGTGTCGTGCGGGAGGGGGTCGCCCACCTGCGCGCTGCGTGGGCCGCGCATCCGGAGGATCGGGCATTGACCGACCTCATCGCCGAACTCACCACCGGGGACCAGGAATTCGCGCGACTGTGGGCCGAGCGGGAGATCATGGTCAACGGGCGCGGGCGCAAGGTGATGCGGCATCCCGACGTCGGTGGGATCGCCGTGCATTTCGAAGTGCTCATGCCACTTCAGGATCCGGACCAACGGTTGATGATCTGCCGTGCGGCGGACGATGAGAGCCAGTCGGCATTGGACCGGTTGTGCGCGCGGTGACGTCGAACCGTCATTGTGGCGTTTCTTCGGTATTCCGGCGCTCTGCGGCCAGGGGGAGGCCGGCGACTTGTTGGTGCAGGGTGGCGAGGGAAGCGGCGAGGTGTCCCGGGCCGGTGACGGTGGATCGGGGCGGGGTTTCGCCGGTGACGGCGAGGACGTGTCGCCAGTAGCGCAGCGGGAACGCGTCGTGGTGCGCCGCGTGGCGGAATCGGGTGCGCAGGTGTGCGCGGAACGCCGGGGTGTCGTCGTGGCCGCCGATGCGGGCGTAGGTGCGTACGAAGTGGTCGAGGGCCTCGGCGCGTTGGGCCGGGCAGTCGGCGGCCAGGGCCTCGGCGGCCAGGGTGCAGGCGTCCATGATGCCGGAGTAGAACGACGCGACGTCGCCGACCTGGTGGCTCTGCGGTTGGCGGCGCCGGTCGTCTTTGCCGGTCAGGGCGTGGAGTTCGGCGTAGGCGAGGGTGGTCGTGCCGGTCGGGGTGGCCGGCGGTTCGGGCACCGCGCCTTCGATGACGGCCCGGGTCAGGCGGTGTGGCAAGTCGGTCGGGAGCGCCCAGTGCCAGTACCGGACCAGGCGGTCGTGGGCCTCGTCGAGCCTGCCCACCTCGGCGAGCAGTGCGAGGCGGCGAAGCCGTTCCGGCTCGGGGCAGTCGTCCAGCGCCCGCAGTAGCCCCCGGCGCCACGTCAGCTCACGCATGTGCGCCTGGACGGTGTCCAGTTCGCGGGTGACGAGGTCGGCCAGGGAGTGTTCTCCCGTCATCACTGCGGCGATTACGGCGATCGGGGTGTCGAGCGCGCGGAGGCGCTGAATCAGGCGGAGCCGGGGCAGGGCGTTCGCGGCGTATCTGCGGTGACCGCCTCGGCTGCGTGCGCTCTCGGGCAGCAGCCCGATGTCGGAGTAGTAGCGGACGGTCTTCACCGGCAGCCCGGTGCGCGCGGCCAACTCGCCGATGCCCACCGTGTTTTCGCTCTGTGTGTGCTCGCCCTGTGTGTTCTCGCCGTGCGTGCCGTGCGTCACAGCTGGTTGAACCTCCACCGCGCAGGAGCCGTTAGCGTCCACGGCGACCGCCGCCTTCCGGTGCGCCCGGGGCGGCACTCGCCGAGGAGGATCATCACATGCGGATTCTGATCGTCACCGCCGGTTCGCGCGGCGACGTCGCACCGTTCACGGGTCTGGGGCGGCGTCTGCTGGACGCCGGGCATCGGGTCGCCGTGGCCGCGCACCCGCCCTTTGCCGGACTCGTCGCCGGGTGCGGCCTCGACCACCGGCTTCTGCCGGGGGATCCGCAGGAGTTGATCCGCGCCCGCGCTCTGGCGACGTCACCGGAGGCGGTGCGGGCGGTGACCTCTGCGTTCCTGGACCGGTTGGCGGACGGGGTGGTGGCGGCCGTGGCGGAGGGCGCCGATCTGGTGCTCACCGCGTTCGGCCCCGCATCCGTGAGCCGGGCGGCCGGCGAGGCGTTCGCCGTCCCGGTCATCGGTACCTACCTCGCGCCGGCCTTTGCCACGCGGGAGTTCCCGCTGCCCGGCGGGCCGGGCGCCGACGACCTCGGGCCGGACGGCAACCTCGCTGCGGGCCGGGCGCTGTTGGCGCGGGCCGGAACGCTCCAGGAAGGGGTCGTGACGCGGCTGCGCGCCCGGCTCGGGTTGCCCGCCGTGCCCGCCGCCGTGGCGTCGGTGCGATCGGGACGGATCCGGCCGGTCTTCCACGGCTTCAGTCCACGGGTGGTACCGCGCCCGGCGGACTGGCCGTCCGAGGTCGAGGTGGCGGGTTACTGGTGGCCTGCCCGGCCGCGAGGTTGGCGGCCCCCGGCCGACCTGGTCGACTTCCTCCGGGCCGGTCCGCCCCCGGTGTTCATCGGATTCGGCAGCATGGCACCGGGCCAGGGCGAACGCCTGGGCGAGCTGGTGGCCGCGGCAGTGGCCCGGGCGGGGGCGCGCGCGGTGGTGCAGGCGGGGTGGGCCGGCCTGAGCGCGGTCGGCGACGACATCCTGGCGATCGGCGACCTCCCACACGACTGGCTGTTCCCGCGCACGGCCGCCGTCGTCCACCACGCCGGAGCGGGCACCACCGGGGCCGGACTGCGCGCCGGGGTGCCCGCCGTGCCGGTACCCGTCATGGCCGACCAGCCGTTCTGGGCGGCCCGGCTGCACCGGCTGGGAGTCGCCCCGCGCCCCCTGCCGTTCCACGAACTCACCGCCGAAGCCCTCGCCGAGGCAATCACCGCCTGCACGGCCGATCCGACCCACCGGCAACGAGCGGTCGAACTCGCCCACCGCATCGTCACAGAGGACGGCACCGCCGCGCTACTGGCCCGCATCGACGTTGCCTGCGACGGATGACACCGAGAACGCCGTGACGCGTACAGCTGGAAGTGCATAGGTAGGTAGCAGGAAGAGCTCGCCGCCGATCCGGCGCGCGAGCCGCAGCGTCTCAGCACGGGTCCGGCCGGCCCCGTCCGGCAGCCCGGCCGCGGCGGCGACACCGAGGCTGGTGGTACCGACGGCGGGGAAGCCGGCCGCGGCGAGCGCGGTCGCAGAAGCGTGGTCCCAGGCGTTCGGCAGCAACAACGGCGCGCCGGGGCGGTGGTGCAGTTCGCGGAAGGCGATGGCGGCGGAAGCGCCGACAGTGCTCATATCTGCTCCTCGGGGTTGGCAGCGGCGCCGAGATGGCCGACGGCTCCGGCGTAGTAGTCCAGCGAGCCGGCGACGTGCGCGGCGAGCAGTCGGAAGGACCAGCCCGGGCCGGGCGAGCGGTCCAACTGCGCGTCGCTCAGCGCCCCGAGGCGGTCGGCCCAGATCCTGCCGAGCCGGACCAGGCGGCTGCGCGCCTCGTCGAGGTCCGCCGTGGTGAACGGCGCGAGGTCGGCCGGGGTGGTGGTCGCCGATGCGTGCCAGTGGTCCGGCTGCGGCTCCTGGCCGGCCAGACGGGCCTCCAACTCGGCGAGGTGGTCCACCAGATGGTCGGCGACCCGGCGGATCGCCTTGTGCGGGGTGTAGACGCGGTCGTCCACCGCCTGCGGTTGCCCGTCCCAGGCAGTCCAGGTCGCGGCGAGGTCCAGCACCCGTGCGACCGCCTCTGTGACCTGCGCGGCCGGGTCGTCCCGTTCCAGCAGCCCGGCGGCGAGCGCCAGTGCCTGGGCCTGGCCCGGACACCGGTGCGGCCCCGCGCCGAAGGCGAGAGGGGCCGGATCGTCATGGGCGCCGATGTCCGGATCGGACCGGTCGCCGCCGGCGGGGGCGTGCTGTGCGGCGGTGACGTCGACCAGCACCACCTCCCCGGCCCGCAGGTCCAGCCCGCCCACGCGGACGTCGGCCGGCGCTCGTCGGCGCAGCGCGGTCACCGGCGGGTCCTGCCGCAGCACCTCGGCGAGGAGGACGTCCGCGCTACTTGGCGGGAGCCCGCCCAGCGCGGCCCGGCGAGCGTGCTCGACCAATCGGGCGGTCGCATCGCACGCCTGCACCAACAGCCCGATCCGCTGCGCGGCGGCCTCCAGGTCCCCCACGCCGTCCTTCCGGGCGGTCCGGGCAAGCAGCGACGCGACGGCCTCGTCGGCGGCCTTCGCCTGGGAGGGTGTCAGTTCGTCGCCGAAGTACCCGGCGGAGACCGTCACGACCGCATCAGCCACGGCGTTCGGGCCCGGCAGGCCCAGCTCTTCGGCCAGGATGCGCACGACCGTGTGCCGGTCATCCGCGCCGACCGCTGAACCGGCGGCGGCCCGGCGCAGTTCGCGCGGGTCCAACCCGGCCGGCTCGGCCTTCGCGTGAGCGTGGCGACGGGCGTGCGTCTGTGCGTCGCCGGTGAAGCGGGCGACGGAGGCGCGCAGCCAGGCCAGTGAGCCGGCGGGTGCGTCCGCCGCGTCGGCGGCGGGTTCGGGGACCAGCAGTGGTTGGTCGAGCACTGCGCGGGCGTCGGCGTATGCGGTGACACGGGACGGGTGGATGGGCGGGTCGGAGATCGTCATGCGGCCGACGCTACGTGCGGAATACTTCGGCGCACGCCGAACCGTAGCCGGGGCATGATGGCCTCACGTCCGGGCAACCTCTGGCCCGGCTTGCCGGGCTGCCGGCCGACCCCACCCGAGCCGCGATCTGCCTCGCGCTGTTGCACGGCCGCGCCTGGACCGCGAGTGAACCGGCCCACTACGTGGGCGTCGTGGCGTCGACCGCGAGGACATGGTCGAGGCCCGATTCCACCCGGGCCAGTACGTGGAGGCGATCGAGTGGGCGCTCGCCGGACACGAGAGAACGGGGAACTCCGCCCTACGCTTGGGAAGGCGGGCAAGTGAACGTGGGTCTCACGGCAAGGTGACGTATTGATGGGCTTGATGGGCGATATCGACTTCTTCGACGTGGTTGCCGTGCTGAACACGGAAGCGGCCGTGCGCCTGGGGGTTGCCGGAACTCGCGGGGTGGTCCTCGGTGGTTCCGAGGCTGCGGACGGGTGGATGTACGCCGTCCACGTCGGCGAGGAGACGGTCATGCTCGGCCAGGCCGATCTGGTGCGGACGGGGGAGACCGTGGAGCGCGAATCGATCTACGGCGGCGAGACGGTACGGGTTCCGCCCCAGCCGTACTGAGGGTTGCGCGCCGTTGTGGACGCCGGCCATCGCACCCCGCAGCACGGCCTTGACTCCGTCGGGGGGTGGGTTACGAGGATTGGGAGGGGGGTTCGTTGGTTTTGAGGGCGGCGAGGAAGGGGGTCCAGATGGGGCCGGGGAAGCGGAAGATGCCTTGGTCGGGGGCCTTGGAGTCGCGTATGGAGATGGTGTCGTCGGGGGAGTGGGATCCTTCGACGCAGTCGTTGTTCGGGAGGCTGTAGCTGGACTTGAACCATATGCCGGCGGTCATGAATCAAATCTCCTTGATTGCTTCATGGATCATCTTCCGGGCCTCTTGCGGGCTCGGAGCGAGTGCTTGAAGTTCGCCGAAGATGTGCTCGTAGTTGTCGATGATGCTTTCCTGTGCGACGACCCAATTCGAGGCCATGTTCTCCAAGTAGACGATCGGTCGCGATGCGGACGCTCTGGCAAATCGGATGATGGTGAACGGGCCGTTCATGCCCGTGTGGATCCCCAAGCTGAACGGCATCACCTGCACTCGCACGTTGTCGAGAGTCGAGACGTCGGCGATATGTTCGAGCTGTTCGCGTGCCACGGCCGGACCCCCGGCGTGGCGGTGCAGTACGGACTCGTTGAGGATGACGAGGAGTTCCAGAGGTGCCTCCTCTCGGTGCAGTACCTCTTTGCGTGCCATGCGAGCGGCGACCCCTTGCTCGATCGCCTCGGTGCTGGACTTCGTCGGCGCCGCCCTGTGGGTTGCCCGGGCGTAGGCTTCCGTTTGCAGCAACCCGGGCACATGGTCCGATGCGTAGCAACGGACCACGGCTGCCGAGGCTTCCAGCCCGATGAAGGCGTGCAGGGTTGGCCGGACAGCAGGATGCTCCCCAGCCGATGCCCACCGATCCTGCTTCGTCTTGGTCACCATCGCGTAGTCGATCAGCAGCCTCCGCGTCTCGGCGTCGGCGCCGAAGAGGTCGCACAACATCGTCGCGTCCTCCGGGTCCACCACCGAGTTGTCCCCGTACTCGACCCGGGTCACCTTCGATGGGCTCCACAGGAGGCGCTTGGCGACCTGGCTGGACTTGAGGCCGGCCTCGTGTCGCAACCGGCGCATTTCCGCGCCGAGTTGTAGGCGGCACAGAGCCGGTGTGGCCGACTCGATGTCCTCGATCATCTTTGTTCCTCCGCACACGATTTCAGTGTCTCGGCGAACGTCCCACCCCGGCAAGAACGTTCTGCGCCCCAGCGGGAATCACCGGTTCCGGGCGCGTTGCTCTTGCGTGCAGCGGGAATTCGCGCTGATACCGCGATGCGGTTTACCGCCCGAAGTGCGCTTGGCTCGGTGATTCCGTCGCCATGCTAGTGGCCGAATCTCACGTAATGCCGTGGAATCGGCGCATTGCGTGATCAAGGACAATGTCTCGGTGACGCACCGATGGCCTAGAGTGACGCTCATGTGCCTCGCAGCGCTCGCCGCCCGTCCCGCCGCCCGGCAGGGAAGTGTGTCGTGGTGACGTCCGCCGCCGAGCGCCGGCCCTCGTTGTCGGTGCCGCGCGGGTTGACCTATCTCTCGATCGCCGGGGTCACCTGGGGGACGACCGGGGCGGCGGTCGAAGTGGTCTATCGGTCCAGTGACTTCGGGCCGATGGCCGTTTCGTTCTGGCGATTCGTGAGTGGCATGGTGTTGTTGTTGACGGCGGGCCTGCTGCGGCCATCCCGCCGCCGCCCGGCCGTCGCACCCTCCCGCTCCGTGCAGTCACCCGGCCGTCGTGCGCTGTTGTTCACCGGTACCGGTGTCGGGCTCGCCGTGTTCCAGTCGGCCTACTTCGGTGCGGTGATGGAGACCGGGTTGGCCGTGGCGACCATCGTGGCGCTCGGTGCCGCGCCGGTGTTGACCGCTGCCGGTGGGCGGTTGTTCCTGGGGGAACGGATCGGGCGCAGCGGGTGGTTGGCGATCGGTGGGGCGTTGATCGGGCTCGCCGTGCTGGTGTTGGGCAATGAGCGGACCGATGTGCGGCCGGTGGGTGTGGGGTTGGCGTTGTTGTCCGCCGCCGGGTTTGCCGCGTCGAGCCTGCTCGGGCGGTGGACCGGGCGGCGTGGGGCGGGGGAGGACCCCGGCACGTTGACCGTGTGGTCGTTCGGCATCGGGGCGGCGGTGATGTTGCCGTTCGCCCTCGGTGAGGGGGCGTGGCCGGAAACGGCGCAGCCGGGGCGGGTGTTGGTGATGATGTTGTATGTGGCCGCGGTGACGACCGCGCTTGCGTACCCGCTGTACTTTGCCGGGACCGCCGCCGTACGGGCCGTCACCGCGTCGGTGGTGATGTTGATCGAGCCGGTCAGTGCGGCGGTGTTGGCCGTATTGCTCCTGGACGAACGGCTTACCGCGGCGACGATCGTGGGCACCGTATTGATGCTCGCGTCCGTCGGTGGCCTCGCGCTGGTCGAGTCGCGGCCGGTCGCGCCATGAGTTCGGGCCGAGGCGGTGTGGCGTGTCCTTCTCGGCCCGACAACGCTCAGGTCCACCAGACGAGTTCGCCGGCACCTCCGATCGCCGTGAAGCAGGTCAGCAGCAACCGTGCGGCGGGTTGGGCGTGTTCGCTGCCCACCACCGCGTGGGCCAGGTTGCCGTTGATCACGCACAGGTCGCCGGTGGCGACGGGTACGGTCAGGTCGGGGTGATGTGCCAACAGCTCCGGGGGATAGGGGAATCCGCTGTACGTCAGGCCGAGCGCGGCCCGGGAGGCGTCGTCCGGTTCGACGTTCCACAGCCGCAAGGCCCCGACGCCCTCGGGTACTTGCGGGTATGCGTTGATTGCCATCACCCGGGACAGTCGTTGGATCTCGAAGCCGGCCTGGAGTGGGTCGCGGAGTTGGGCCAGGTCGTCGTGCGGCATCAGTTGATACGCGCCGGTTTGATTCCAGCACACCGCCTTGGAGTTGCCCGCGATCCGTCCCTCGTGTGCGGCCGGGCGAGCCCCGGACACCACGCCGTGGGTGACCAGTTGGTCGCGCAGCGCGGTGACCGGATCGACGGCGCCCTCGTACAGCGCCGCGACCGCGTCCGCCGAGTCGGCGACCGCGGTCAGGTAGTCCGCGGAGGTCTTCTCGATGTGCGAGGCGCCGACGAAGTATCCTTCGACGCCGTCCGCACCCGCGCCGTAGCGCGGGGTGCGCTGCGGTGCGGCCCAGAAGTTGGCGGTGATCCGTGCGCAGTCCGGTGGCGTGATGAATCCGCGCACCCGATGGGCGGCCAACTCGCCGTGCAGTACGTCCCGGACGGCGTGCACGTCGACCACGCCGGAGGTCTCGTGTACGCGGAACCCCTCGGTGGACAGCGCCCGTCCGGTGATCACGACGTCCCTCCGAGTTCGGCGCCCGAGGTCGAGGTGCGGTGGAGCAGCGGCCTGCGCCGGTCGAGGAAGCCGAGCATGGCCGGTACCGGGCTGACTATGCGCGGTTGCGCGTCGAGCCGGTCCCGGTTGCGCTCGCGTACCTGCGGCATCTTCGACCAGTGCATCCCGGGGCTCAGGTGGTGTTCCTGGTGGAAGCCGTCGTTGAAGGTGAGCAGGTTGTACAGCCGTCCGTAGTGGCTCACCGAGTCGGCCGCGCGTTCGGTGGGGTCGGCGCCGTAATGCCGGTAGTAGTTCTGTACGTTCACCATCGTCAACGCCACGAAGTAGGCCGGCAGGTAGCTGAGCAGGACCCACTGCCAGGAGATCAGCGCGAGCAGCGCGGGGGTGAGTACGTGTGCGGCCCGATCCGCCTGGATCAACCGCAGTTCGCCGATCCGTCGGCGTTCCCGACGCGAGGCCAGCGAGCGCAGCCTGGTCTCGCCGGGGCCGACCCGCCACAGCCGTACCACGTAGAGGACTTCCCGGGCGCGGTCGATGGTCGACTCGACGGCGCCGCCGAGTGCGTAGCGCAGCAGCGGCGCGTGTTCGCCGTTCCGGCCCCGGCGGTAGGTCGACGTGGTGTCGCGGGTGCTGCCGTCCGGGCCCGGGTAGTCGTTGTTGAACCGGTGGTGGTTGCGGACGTGGGTGAGCTGGTACGCCTGTACCGACTGGCCGATGTTGGCCGAATTCAGCACGGACACCGCCGCGTTGAGTCGGTCCGAGGTGAACCAGGGGACGTGGGTGAACAGATGGGAGATGACGATGATGTTGTACGCCGTCATCACCGCGAGCGCGGCGGTACCGCCGGCCCGGGCCGGGATCGAGGCGTCGTCCCAGCGGACGGCGAGCCAGACGGTGCCGGCGAACTGCGCCACGCTGAGCCCGAGGAGCAGTATGTCCTTCGGGGTGTTCCGCCATATTCTCATCGCCTGATTCCGCGCCTTCCTCACAGGTAGGATTCGAGGGTGCCGCGGCGGCGCACGTCGAGCGTGGCGCAATGGAACGAGCCGCCGAAGCTGTTGAAGTTCCGGAAGTCGCAGGGGATCGGCGTGAAGCCGAACCTGCGCATCGCGTCGATCATCGGCTCGTCCTGACGCTCGACGATCACTCGTTCCTCGTCCAGCATCAGGATGTTCATGTTGAGCCACTTGCTGGTCATGTAGAGCGGGTGCCCGTCGGGGATGACCGGCTGTGGTGCCGCCATCACGTCCCACCCCTTGAACAACTTCGGCACCTCGGGGACGCGGTCCGGGTGGATCAGCAGCTTCCCGGGGGCCATCGGTACCAGCGTGGCGTCGATGTGCATCGGGTGCGAGTCCTTGAACTCGAAGACGTGGATGCGGTATTCGTCGCCCAGGTGGCGGCGCAGCCACTCGATGCCGAAGGTGTTGGTGACGTTGCTCGTCTGGGCGATGATGTCCCGGCCGCAGCGGGTGAAGTCGGCGGCGTCGAAGGTGGGTTCGAATTCGGTGACCACGAGTCGGGTCGGGCCTTCGTCACCGGGATCGGTCCAACTCTGGTCGAATTGCTCGTCCTTGAGTTCCGGCTTGGGTGCGGAGCTCCATCGGGCGCCGGCTCGGAAGTACTCCTTGAGCAGCGGCCGGTAGGCGAGCGTCTCGAAGTAGCGTGAGCGCCAGGCCATCGGGCATTCGATGATCTCGTCGCCGACGACCAGGAGCGCGTCCCGGGGCATGGCGGCGTACATTCCGGTGCTGGCCCAGTCCAGGGTGCTGTAGGTCTGTTGCTGGGGGATGGGTTCCGGGCGGCGGACGGTCACCCCCTCGGCTTCGAGGATGTGTACGAACTGCTCCAACTCCCGGCGGGCGGCCTCGACTTGCTCGGCTGGGAAGGGTTGGCCGGCCCGGCTGCGGAAGGTGTCGTGTTGGTCGGTGGGGAGCACGGGTGGCAGGGACATGTGCCACGTGGGGAAGGCGGCTCCGTCGACGATGCCGACGATCACCTCTTCCAGTGGGTCCCACTCCGTGTAGGAACTGACGGGGTATGCCGACGTGTTGCTCCTCGGCTTCGGTTCGTTGGCGTGCCTCGGTTCGTTGGCGTCGCTCAGGTTGTCGAGAATCACGGTCCACTCCCTGGTCGGGTGGGTTGCCTCGGTGCGGTCGTCGACGGCACCGACTCGGATCTCCGGAACGCTGTACCGGTCGCAAACGCTCGCAAACGGTCGTATGTGCTTGCAAACGGTCGCGCACAGTCGTGCACGATCGTTACTGCGCCACCGATCCAATGCCATGATCACCGTCGGAGACAAGACCGTTACGCTAGGTTGGCCGGCGGTCGGGGGGTCGACACCTGCGCCGCAGGCGAACTCGCCGCCGCTCGAACGCAGTTCCCGCCGGAAGACCATCCGACCCGACGCCATGCGCCCGACCTGCGGCAATCCGGCGCGCGGGGGGCCGTGCGAGCGGGCATCGGACAACACCGTCCGGCCGCCCGGATCCCGCGCCGAACTCGCGATCAGGGTGAATTCGCTGGCTAAACTGGCCAAATTCGATCGCCCGGGCGACGGGGCGTCGGTGAGCGGAGGGGCCGACGGGTCGGCGCAGGGCGGTACGGATGCGCCTCGTGCGTCGCGTGTTGCGACGCACTCACCCCCGATCGAGGTCGGCGTCCCCGCCCGGCCCCACCAGTTGCCCCTGCCGTACGGATGCCGACACCGGGGCCGCCGCCGGGGCCGCCGCCGAGCCGGACTTCGGCCACGCGTACAGGTGTTCCGGCCTGCCGGTCGCCCCGTACCGCAGGGTCACCAGCGCCGCCCCGGACTCGACCAGCGCGCCCAGATAGCGCTGCGCCGTCGCCCGGGATATGCCGAGCAGGCCGGCGATCCGGGTCGCGGACAGCGGCCCGTCCGCCTCCTCCAGGGCCCGGGAGATCAGCCGGCCGGTGACCGAGGGACCGCTGCGCGCGTCCGGCCTGCGGTCACCCTCGCGCAACGCGCGCAACGCCCGGTCCAGATCCGGCTGGCCGAGCGCGCCGCCGCTCGTGAGCACCTTGCGATAGCGCGCGTACGCGGCCAGCCGATCCGCCAAGTCGCGCTCGGCGAACGGCTTGACCAGGTAGTTCAGCGCGCCTCGGCGCAGCGCACTGCGGATCGACGCGGCGTCCGAGGCCGCCGTGAGCACCATCGCGTCGACGTCGAACTCGCGCAGCAGGGTCAGGCCCGACGCGTCCGGGAGATACACGTCCAGGAGCAGCAGATCCGGGGCCGACTCGCGGACCCGCATCCGCGCCTCGGCGGCGCTGCGCGCGGTGCCGACCACCTCGAAGCCGGCGATCCGCGCCACGAACCCGGCGTGTACCTGGGCCACTCGGAAGTCGTCGTCGACGACCAGAACCCGAATCATCTGCGCACCCCTTCGGTGACGACATCCACCGCAACATCGACATCCACCGCGACCTCGACCGTGACCTCGACCGCGACGTCCATCGCAACATCGACCTCGGCATCCGGATCGGGATCGTCCGTCGTGTGCCCGTCCGGCCCGACCGTCAACACGTTCCGCAACTGCGCCGTGAACACCGCGCCGTGCGCGGCCCCGCCCGGATCCGCGAGTTGGATCCCGCCTCCGGTGCGGCGGGCCGCCTGCGCCGCGATGGCCAGGCCGAGCCCGCGCTCCTCGTCCCGGTGGGTGCTCACCCCGTCCCGGAAGATCAGCGTGCGCAACTCCGGCGCCACCCCCGCGCCCGAGTCGACCACGAAGATGTGCAGGTCGGCGCCGTCGGCGAGCAGGTCGACCTCGACCGACGGCGGCATCCGCAACCCCGTGCGGGCCGCCTCCAACGCGTTGTCGACCAGGTTGCCGAGCACGGTGGTCACCTCGGTCGGGGCCAGGACCGTGGTCGGCACCCAACTGGTCTCGCCGATCACCAGGCGTACCCCGTGTTCGCGGGCGACGGCCGCCTTGGCCGCCATGAACGAGCGCAGGAACGGGTCGCGGACCGCGTCCGGTTGCGGGTCGGTGCCCGCGCCCGCCGTCAACGCCTGGAGATACTGCACGGCTTCGTCGTGGTGTCCGAGTTGGATCAGCCCGGACAGGGTGTGCAACCGGTTCGCGAACTCGTGCCGCTGGGCGCGCAGCGCGTGGGTGAGACCGCGCACCGAGTCGAGTTCGCGGGTGAGCTTGTCCAGGTCGGTACGATCACGCACGGTCAGCACACGCCCGAGGTCACGGCGTTCTCGGCGGACCTCCCGCGCGCTGGCCACCACCACCCGATCCCCGGCCACCGCTACGATGTTGTCGCAACTTCCCTGTACCGAAAGTGCCTTGCGCAGCCTGGCCGGCAACTCCAGGGCCTCGACCCGGTTGCCGAGCGCATCGTCGAGGCCGAGCAGCCGCCGCGCCTCGCCATTGCATACGGTGACCATTCCGGTGCCATCGACCGCGAGAACGCCCTCTCCGACGCCGTGCAGCACCGCCTCGTGTTCCTGCATCAGTTCGGCGAGTTCGTGGGGTTCCAGGCCGAGGGTCTGTCGGCGCAGTCGGCGGGCCAGCAGCAGCGAGCCGATGATGCCGAGCAGGCAGGCTCCCGCCGAGTAGAGCCCGACGATGCGCATCACCTCCAGTCCGTGCCGGCGTAGGTCGTCGGCGTCGAAGCCGACGCTGACTTCACCGACGACGGTGCCGTCCGCCGCGCGGACCGGGACCTTGCCGCGGGCGGAGATGCCGAGGGTGCCCACCTCGAGGTTGGAGACCTCCTGTCCGGCCAGCGCGGCGGAGGGGTCGGTGCTGACCCGTCGGCCGATCAGGTCGGGGTTGGGGTGGGCCAGCCGCATGCCTTTCTCGTCGGTGATCACCACGAACAGTGCCCTGGTCGCCCGCCGGGCGGCCTCGGCGCGGGCGCGTACGGTCCCCTCCGCGTCGTCCGCCACGACGGCCGCGGCCAGCGTCGGGTCGGACGCCACGCTGCGCGCCACGGACAAGGCGCGCTCCTCGTACTGGTTGGTCAGTTGCCCGTCGAGCAGCCGGCTGATCAGGGCGAAGCCGAACCCCGCGACCACCACGACCAGCGCGAGTTGCAACAGCAACATCTGCGCGATGAAGGAAAGACGGGGACGACTCATGAGGGGGGACGGTAGCCGCGTCGCGGAATCCTGCCCATCCCCGGGGTGCGCACAATGCGCAAAACGAGATCTATTCGAAACGTCGCGCGCAACGCGGGCAAGTCGATCGTCCGCGTCGACCGTCAGTACGTTCCTCGGCCAACGGTCGTTGTGACCGGCGGCACATCGGATCCGATCGAACCCGACGGGTCGCCGCGACCCCTCGGATGGCCGCAACTCCTCGGATCGCCGCAACTCCTCGGATCGCCGCAACTCCTCGGATCGGCACGACTCCTCGGATCGGCACGACTCCTCGGATCGGCACGACTCCCTGGATCGGCACGGAAAGGATCTCCATGGCAACGCAACCACTTGTCGAACTGCGCGCCGCAATGAAAAGGTTCCCGACCCACAGCGGTGGCGTACACACCGCGGTGCGCGATCTCGACCTGCGGGTCGAGGCGGGCGAGTTCGTCGCCGTGGTCGGCCCGACCGGATGTGGGAAGTCGACCGCACTGTCCCTGATTTCCGGCCTGGAGCCGCCCTCGCTCGGCGAGGCACTGGTCCGCGGGGTGCCCGTGGACGGCGTCCCCGAGGGGGTCGGCTACATGTTCCAGCAGGACGCGGTGTTGCCGTGGCGTTCGGTGCTGGACAACGTCGCGGCCGGCCCCCGCTATCGAGGGGCCTCGCGGGCCGCCGCCCGTGAGCAGGCCCGGGCCTGGGTGGACCGGGTGGGCCTGGGCGCGTTCGAGCACTACTACCCGCACCAGCTCTCCGGCGGCATGCGCAAGCGGGTCTCGCTCGCCCAGACGCTGGTCAACGAGCCGAGCGTGCTGCTGATGGACGAGCCCTTCAGCGCCCTGGACGTGCAGACCAGGGCGCTGATGCAGGACGAGCTGTTGCGGCTGTGGGCGGGCACCGGCGCGGCCGTCGTGTTCGTCACCCACGACCTGGACGAGGCGATCGCGCTGGCCGATCGGGTCGTGGTGATGACCGCCTCCCCGGCCACCGTCAAGGACTCCTTCCCGGTGCCCCTTGAGCGCCCGCGCACCGTCGAGGAGGTCCGACTGACCCCGCGATTCCTGGAGATCTACCGGGAGATCTGGGAGTCGCTGCGCACGGAGGTCACCATCACCCGCGAACGAGGAGCCGGACATGCCGCCTGAGTCGACACCGACGCCGACGCCGACGCCGACCCCGATCACCGCCGGCGGGCCGGACACGCAGGCGCAGACCGCGGTCCGCGCCGGGTCGGACCCCGCGCGTCGGCCGGACACCAAGGAGCCGGACACCAAGGAGTCGGACACCAAGGAGCCGGCGTCGGAGCCGGACCTGGGCGCGCTCGCGGTGCGGGCCCGACGGCGGCGCCGGGCGCGGATGTGGTCGCTGCGTGCCCTGCTGGTGGTGTTGTGGCTGGGCAGTTGGGAACTGGCCGCGACGCACTGGATCGACCCGTTCTTCTACTCCAAGCCCACCCTGATCTGGGACCGCCTGGTCGAGTGGTTCACCGACGGCACCAGCCAGGGCAGCATCTGGGAGCAGATCTCGGTGACCCTCCAGGAGGCCGCGGGCGGATTCGTCCTGGGCTCGGCCGCCGGGGTGGTGTTGGGCATCCTGCTCGGGCGCAGCCCGATGATCGCCGAGGTCGCGGCACCGTTCATCAAGGCCGCCAATGCGGTCCCGCGGATCGTGCTGGCCTCGCTGTTCGTGATCTGGTTCGGGCTCGGGCTGTCCTCGAAGGTGGCCACGGCGTTCGTCCTGGTGTTCTTCGCGGTGTTCTTCAACGCGTTCCAGGGGGCCAGGGAGGTGGACCGCAACCTGGTCGACAACGCCCGCATCCTGGGCGCGAGTCGTACCCAGGTGCTGACCAGCATCGTGGTGCCCAGCGCCACCTCGTGGATCCTCGCGTCCCTGCACTCCGCGTTCGGCTTCGCCCTGATCGGCGCGGTGGTCGGCGAGTTCACCGGCGCGAGCAAGGGCCTGGGCCTGCTGATCAACCGCTCCCAGGGCACCTTCGACGCGGCCGGGATCTACGCGGGCATGATCGTGATCACCGTCATCGCCCTGCTGGCCGAATCGTTGTTGGCGATCGTCGAGAAGCGCCTGTTGAAGTGGCGCCCGCCGGCCGCGAGCGCGGAGATCCGGCTTTGACCCGCAGCCCCCAGCCCCCAACCTCGGCGCTCAGCGCTCGGCCCTCAGCGCTCAGTCATCGCCGTTCCGGAACCGAATTCCCAGGAGACTGCTCATGAAGGTTCGCGCGAGCCTGGCCGCCGGCGTGGCGGCGCTGTTGACCGCAGGCGTGTTGTCGGGGTGTCAGGATTCCCGCAACTCCGCTTCGTCGTCGTCGGGTTCCGGTCCGGCGAAGGCCAAGATCATGGTCGGCGGGATCGAGAAGGTGATCTATCTGCCGGCGATGCTCACCGAGCGGCTGGGCTATTTCAAGGCCGAGGGCCTGGACGTCGAACTGCTCACCGAGCCTGCCGGTGCCCAGGCGGAGAACTCCTTGATCAGCGGGGACGTCCAGGGGGTGGTCGGTTTCTACGACCACACGATCGATCTCCAGACCAAGGGCAAGTGCATCCAAAGCGTGGTGCAGTTCGCCAACATCCCGGGCGAGGCGGAGATGGTGGCCACCGACAAGGCGGGCAAGATCCGCTCGCCCGCCGACTTCAAGGGGGCCAAGCTCGGCTTCACCAGCCCGGGTTCCTCCACCGACTTCCTCACCCAATACCTGGCCACCGCCAACGGCGTCGCGACGTCCGACTACACGCCGGTCAAGGCCGGTTCCGGGCAGCCGTTCATCGCCGCGATCGACAACGGCGGCATCGACGCGGGGATGACCACCGACCCGACGATCGCGCAACTGGTCAACACCGGCAAGGCGAAGGTCCTGGTCGACACGCGCACCGTCGAGGGCACGCGCAAGGCACTGGGCGGGCTGTACCCGGCGAGTTCCCTGTACATGGACTGCGGCTGGGTCGGCCGGAACAAGGAGACGGTCCAGAAGCTGGCCAACGCCTTCGTCAAGACGCTGCGCTACATCAACACCCACTTGCCCGCCGAGATCGCCGCCCAGATGCCGGCCGACTACGCCAACGGCGGCAAGGCGCTGTACGAACAGTCCATCAAGGACACGATGGCCATGTTCAACGGCGACGGCAAGATGGACCCGGCCGGCGCGCGCAACGTCCTCGACGTACTGGGCAAGTTCTCCCCCAGCGTCAAGGGCAAGAAGGACTCGGTCGATCTGACCAAGACGTACACGACGGAATTCGTCGACAAGGTCGGCTGACGCCCGCGCGCCCCTGCGGATGCGGATGCGGATCATGATCGCCGGGAGGGCGTTCGGGCTGCTCGTCAGCACGAATGCCCTCCCTCGCGTACTGTGAACGTCGCCACCGAGGGGGTCGACATCCACATGGAGTACTTCTTCTACTGTCGCGACCGGCCCGGCACCAGGCCGCTGCGCCACGAACTGCTCGAAGCGCACCACTCGTTCATGGACGGATACGCCGAGGGCATGATCGCCCGGGGGCCGACCTGGTCCGCCGACGGGCTGACCCTGACCGGCAGCATGCACATCGTCGACCTCCCCGGCCCGGACGCCGCCCGGGTGTTCGCCTTCGAGGAGCCGAACCACCGCGCCGGCGTATACGAGGAAGAGGTCCTGATCCGCCGCTGGAGCAACACCCTCGGCCGGACGATGTGGGATTTCGTGGGGAACTCGGGTACTTCGGTCGAGCCCGCTCGCTTCCTGATCCTCGCCCACGCCCGACCCGGCGCAACCGCGACCCGGGACACGTTGCACGAGGAACAACGCCGCCGGCTGCTCGACGGCGAGCATGGGAAGTCCCTGATCGCCTGTGGCCCGCTGCACTCCGAGGATGCCTCGCAATGGCTGGGCACCACGATCCTGGCCGAACTCCCGGACCACGCCGCCGCGGCGGCCCTGCTGGCCCAAAGCCCATACGCCCAGGCCGACTTGTACGAATCCATCGAGGTGCACAGCTGGACCTTCGGCGGCCGGAGTTAGCGCCGCGCCCAGCAACGGCGGATGGCGGTGACACGCTGCGCCAGACCCTGCATCGATTGGAGGTCTGCGGCGGTCACCGGCTCGATGTTCGCCATGGCGTACCATGCTGCCGGCACCCTGCAAGGCCGTCCAACCGATGTCCGGAGCGGCCTCGATCCGTCGACGGGCCGACCCGAGGAGATCCCCGGATGACCACCGACCCGACCACAACCGCCGCCGGCACGGCCGACGTCGAGATCCTGCGCACCGCCGTCGCACTGGCCCGCAGTGCCCGTGCGGCCGGCAACCATCCCTTCGGCGCGGTCCTCGCCGGCCCGGACGGCACCGTCCTGCTGACGGCCGAGAACACGGTCACCACCGAACGCGACGTCACCGGCCATGCCGAGACCAATCTCGTCCGGCGCGCCACGGCGCAGTACGACGCGGAGTTCCTGCGCACCTGCTCGCTCTACACCAGTACCGAACCGTGCGCGATGTGCGCCGGCGCCATCTACTGGAGCAATCTCGGCCGCGTCGTCTACGCCGTCGGCGAGGACGAACTCCGCGCCATGACCGGCGCCAACGAGGAGAACCCGACGCTGGCCCTGCCCTGCCGCGAGGTCTTCCGGGCCGGCCAACGCGATCTGACGGTCATCGGCCCGGTCGCCCTTCCGGAGGCCCGCGAGGTCCACGAGGGCTTCTGGGACTGACCGCCGACGACCACGCCAACGCCCTCCCGGGGAAGTCGGGAGTCGGGCACCCTCGGGAGGGCCTCGCCGACAGGTCGGTGTGCTCGACTATGCGATGGGGAAATCGAAATACGTGTCCGGATACGGTTCGTCGGTCAGCGTGTAGTGCCACCACTCGCAGTCGTATGCGCTGAAACCGCAGGTCTCCATGAGGGTGCGCAGGTGCCGGCGGTTTCTTGCTTCGGCCTGCGTGATCCCCTGTGCTCCGTGATGCGAGATGGAATCCATCAAGTCATGGCCGCCGCCCATGGGGAGGATCTCCTGCGAAGCCAGATCGTAGAGCGTGAGGTCAACGGTGCTGCCCCGGCTGTGACCCGACTTGGCGGCCACATATCCCTGCTCGAACATCTCGGCCCGGCCGATGTTCGGATAGTGCCGCGCCTTCGTGCGGCCGTCCTCCGGCTGCTTTGACCAGCGTATGAAGCAGTCGACGGCGCGTTGCGGGCGATATCCGTCCCAGAGGAGCAGGCCGAAGCCCAGGGATTCGGCGTGCTCGCGCGCTCGTTCCAGTCCTTCGCACAGCGCCCTGGTGCCGACGATTCGATTGGCCAGATATCCGTCCACGGGCTTGCCGGTGAAGTTGTCCCAGGTGGCGTACTTGGCGTCCCAGCGAATTCCGGCTGTTCCGGCTGTTCCGGCTGTTCCGGCTGATCCGGCTGATCCGGACGCAAGTTCGTCCACGAATACGAAGTCGTCGTTCATCGGCTCTTTCCCGTCAAGGCCAGGGACAGGATTCGGTCGAGCACTTCGCCGAGCGGTATGCCTGTGGCCGCCATCATGCGGGGATAGCGGCTGTACGAGGTCATGCCGGGGAATGTGTTCACCTCGTTGAGGACCACCGCTCCGTCCTCCTTGAGGAACAGGTCCACCCGGGCGAGACCGCGGCAACCCAAGGCGCGGTATACGGCCATGGCGGTCTCCTGGACGAGCAGGCGTGACTCCGCGGGAATGTCGGCCGGAACGATCGCCGTCGAGTTGTCGGAACCGGTTTCCGGCGCAGCCTCCTGATGGATCCGGAAGAAGCCGTGGGAGAGCGCGATCCGGTCCACCTCGCCCGCCATCAGGTCGAGTTCGTTACCCAGGATGGCGCAGCCGATCTCGCTGCCGACGACGGCCTCTTCGATCAGCACCTTCGTGTCATACTGCCGTGCGGTCTCCACCGCGCTGTGCAGTTCTTCTGCCCGGGACACCTTGGTGACGCCGAAAGAAGAGCCCGAACGTGCCGGCTTCACGAAGACCGGATAGGTGAGCGGGCCGGGATCGGGATCGATGTTTTGCTCCGCCGCGATGATCCGGAAATTCGGCGTGGCGATTCCCGCGCTTGCGGCGACGGTGTAGGCAAGGGATTTGTCCATGCACAGTGCGGAACTCGGCACATCGCAGCCGACATAGGGGATGCCGGAGAGTTCGAGCAGCCCCTGTATCGCACCGTCCTCGCCGTGCTTGCCGTGCAGCACGGGCAGTACGACGTCCAAGGGGATCGTCTCGTACCGCCCCGGCGCCTGCCCCTCTTCCCGGACGAGCAGTCCGTGCACGGTGCGGTCCGGCGACAGCGCGGCCGGACGGCAGTTTCCGTTCTCCCAGTCCGGGTCGGGGCCGGCGCAGAGCTTCCAGGCGCCGTCCTTCGTGATGCCGATATAGAACGGTTCGTACTTCTCGGCGTCGAGGTTCCGGGCGATCTCTTGGGCGGACTTGATGGAGATGGGGTGCTCTTCGGAACGTCCGCCGAATATGATGCCGACCTTCAGCTTATCCATGCCGGTTCCCGCTTTCCGATTTCAGGCAGTTGGTGAGGGAGTTTTCTACCGTGTCACGCAGGGCGTGGTCCGTGTAGTAGGCGGTGTGCGGGCTGATGAGCACATTCGGCAGCTCTTGCAGCCGCAGCAGTGACTTGCTTTTCATGGGCCTGGTTCGGTAGTCGGCGTAGAAGATTCCCTCCTCACCCTCGACGACATCCAATGCCGCGCCGCCGAGCCTGCCGCTTTCCAGGGCCGACGCAAGGGCTTCGGTGTCGATGAGTGCCCCTCGTCCGGTATTGACGATCAGCGCGCCCTGTTTCAGCTGCTCGATACGCTGCCGGTTCAGCAGATGATGCGTATCCGGGTTGAGCGGTGTGTGGAGCGTGACCAGGTCGCTCTGCTGCAACAAATCGTCGAGCGGAACGTAATCGGCGGGGGTTTTGGGGCGATTGTCGTGGGCGAGTATGCGGCAACCGAAACCGCGCAGCCGGTCCATGACCGCCGCGCCGATGCGTCCGGTGCCGATCACGCCGACGGTCAGATCGCGCAGTTCCCTGCCGCGCACTTCGTTCAGTCGGTAATCGTGGACTTCCGCGCGCCGGATGATGGATTTCGCGTTGCGTACCGCCATCAGCATCAGCATCAGCGTGAAGTCGGCCACACTGTCCGGCGAGTAGCTGACGTTCTCCACCGTGATGCCGATGCCGGCCGCGTATTCCACATCGATGTGGTTGCACCCGATGCTCCGTGTGGAGATATACGTCACGCCGACTCGGCCGAGCGCAAGAAGAGTGGTGTTGGCGATGGGGGTCTTGTGGCCGACACTGACGGATCGGCTTCCGGCGGCCAGCTCGATATTCGCTTCGGATACCGGTGCGTCCGTAATGGTTGGCGTCACACCGAAGCGAGGCGTCAGCTCTCGGAACAAGACGGCCTCATCGGGGCCGCACCCATAGACGGTGATGCGGGGTGGTTCGCGGTAGGTCATACGTACAGTCAAGGCGTCGTGGTGTTGTCGGAACGTATGTGGATTTCGATATGCCGGCGATACACCGCGGCGCATTGACTGATGGCATGACCTACCAGGAATCAGCATGATCCCCCTCGGCCTCGGCGCGATCGCCGCGATTGTCGGCGGGACGGTCGAGGGCGACGCGTCCGTGACGGTGACCACGCCGGCCGTACTCGACGGCCGGCAGGCCGAACCGGGCGGCCTCTTCGTCGCCTTCGCCGGTGAGCACGTCGACGGCCACGAATACGTCGGTCAGGCCGGCCGGGCCGGCGCGGTGGCCGTGCTCGGCTCCCGGCCCACGCTGCTGCCCACCGTCGTCGTCGAGGATGCTCGGGCCGCGTTGCAGGCGCTCGCCGCGCACGTCGTGGCCCGGCTGCGCGACGGCCTCACCGTGGTCGGGGTGACCGGTTCGCAGGGCAAGACCAGCACCAAGGACCTGCTGGCGGCGGTGCTTTCGAGCGCGGGGCCGACGGTCGCCACGATCGGCTCGCGCAACAACGAGCTGGGTGTGCCGCTCACCATGCTGCGTGCGGACGCGGCCACCCGGTTCCTCGTACTGGAGCTGGGCGCCCGCCACATCGGCGACATCGCCGAGCTCACCGGCCTGGTCGCGCCCGACATCGGCGTCGTCCTCAATGTCGGCCAAGCGCACCTGGGCGAGTTCGGGTCGCGCGCGGCCATCGCCGAAACCAAGGGCGAGCTGGTGCGGGGGCTCGCGCCCGGCGGCACCGCCGTACTCAACGCCGACGATCCCCGCGTGGACACGATGCGTGCGCTCACCGACGGCCCCGTGCTGACCTTCGGTCGGGCGGAGCACGCCGACGTGACGATGCTCGACCTGGTTCTGGACCGGCTCGGCCGTCCGTCCTGCACGCTGCGGACCGCCGCCGCCTGCGCATCCGTCACGCTGCCGCACGTGGGCGCCCACCAGGCGCTCAACGCGTCGGCCGCCGCTGCCGCGGGGCTGGCGGCCGGAGTACCCCTCGACCTGGCCGCGGCGGCGCTGGCCACCGCTTCCCTGTCTCGGTGGCGGATGGAGCTGCGTGTCCTCGCCGGTGGCGCGAGGCTGCTCGACGACTCCTACAACGCCAACCCCGACTCGACCCGCGCCGCCCTGGACGCGCTGGCGGCGATCGAGGGTGGGCGCCGCATCGCCGTACTCGGCGAGATGCTCGAACTCGGCGACGCCAGTGCGGCCGAGCACCGGGCCATCGGGGAGTACGCCGCCGCCCGCGCCGATGTGGTGGTCGTGGTCGGCGAGGCCGCCCGGTCGATCGCCGACGGAGCGGGGGAGCGGGCGGTGCTGCTCGACGGCAACGACGCGACCGTCACCTGGCTGCGCGGCCGGCTCGCCGCCGACGACGTGGTGCTCGTCAAGGCGTCCCGCGGGGCCCGCCTCGACGAAGTGGCCGCCCGGCTCGGGTAATTGGGCCTCCCGCCTGCTGCCTCCCGCCGGTCGGGCCCACTACCGCCTGCGGCTGTCGGGCCTACCGCCTGCGGCTGTCGGGCCTACCGCCTGCGGCCGTCGGGCCTACCGCCCGCGGCCGTCGGGCCTACCGCTCGCGGCGCCTCATGTAGAGGTCGAAGGCCCGGTAGACCATCGGCCGCAGGGGCAGGTCCCACTCGCCCACGTACCTCACCGCCTGACCGCCGGTGCCCACCTTGAACCGGATCAGCCCGACATGCGGGTCGTCGGCGTCGAGGGTGGGGGTGATGCCGCGCAGGTCGTAGACGTCGCAGCCGGCCGCGAGCGAGTCGCGGATCATCGCCCACTGGCAGGCGTTGGAGCCGCGCACCTCGCGCTTCTCGGTAGAGGAGGCGCCGTAGGAGTACACCGCGTGGGCACCGACCCGGACCAGGATCGTGGCGGCGACCAAGTCGTCCCGGTGGCGGGCCAGATAGAGCTTGATCCGCTCGGGATCCTCCGCGCTCAGCGCGGCGAACATGGTCTCGAAGTAGCCCGGCGGCCGGGGCGTGAAGCGGTCCCGCTCGGCGGTGTGGACGTAGAGGTCGTGGAACGCCTTCAGGCCCGCGCCGACCGTATCGACCGTGACCTCGACTCCCTCCTTGGCCGCCTTCTTGATGTTGCGGCGCCACTGCTGGTTCATGCCCTGGAGGAGCTGCTCCTCGGTTCTGCCGGCCAACCGAAGCTCGTACTTGAATTGCGGATGCCCGACCCCGAAGCCGTCCTGTGGGCTCTGCGGCAGCCAGCCCGCACCCCTGAGCCGGTCGGCCACCCGGGCGCCGACCGGGTCGGACCACTGGCCGGGCACCTCGGTGAGCCGCCCGGTGCCCGGGTCGGCGACACCCTCCTTGACCTGGACGGCGCTCCAGGTGTCCGTGCGCACCGGCGGGCCGAGCCGGATCGCGAACGCGCCGTGCGCCTTGAGCCGAGCCGCCAACGGGTCGAGCCACCCGCCGAGATCGCCGGTCCAATCGATGACCGGGCCCTCGGGCAGATAGGCCAGCGTGAACCGTTCGAGCTTCGGCACCGGGCGGTGCAGCACGAGCCCGGCACCGACCAACTGCCCGCCGGCGAACCAGCCGAGGGACTCGCTGCGCCACTCGGTCTTCACCCGGCCCCAGGCCGGCGTCTGCAGGAAGCTCGCCGACCGCTGGGACCGGACGAACGCCAAGTGCTCGGTGGCGCTGATCGGCCGGACGGTCAACGGCGCGCCCGAGGCGCTTGCCCCGGAGTACCGCCGGGTTCCGGCTGCTGTGTGTACTGGTTCGCTGTAGGACATGCCGCCAGTCAAGACAATGCGGTGTTGCAGGCGCGTATGCGGTTTTCGATACGCCGGCGATATGTTCCGGAACTTTCGGCCGGCCTGTTCCGGCACGCCCCGTACCGGGACGCGGTCACCAGCCGACCCGAGCCGCCACCGGCCGGTGGTCGCTCCCGGTGGCCGGCAACACCCACGAACTCCGCGGCTCCAGGCCCCGGGTGAGGATCTGGTCGATCCGTACCATCGGGAACTTCGCCGGCCAGCTGAAGCCGAAGCCGTTCCCGGCCGCGTCCTGGGCCGAGTGCAGCTGCGAGGTGATGCCGTCGAGCGCGCGGTCGTCCGTGGTGCCGTTCAGGTCGCCGAGCAGCACCACCCGCCTGTTCTGCTCGGTGGCGACGGCCTTGGCGAGCGCCTCGGCGTTCCGGTCCCGGCTCGCCGTCCAGAAGCCTGCCCTGGGATTCACGCGAACGGATCCCAGATGGGCCACATACACGGCCAGCGGCCCGTGGTCGGTGGCCACCGTGGCCCGCAGCGCCCGATTGTCGGTCAGCTTGACGTCGGCCGGCTTGGAGTCCCCCAGCGGCCCGACGTCCTGCGCGATGTCGACCGGCCGGAGATCCGACAGCGGCAGCTTGCTCCACAGCCCGACCGTGCCCTGTACCGAGTGGTACGGGTACGCCTTCGCCAGTTCCTGCTCGTACACCGGCTTCGCCGGTGCGGTGATCTCCTCCAGGGCCAGCAGGTCCGCGCCGGAGGCGGCCAGGTCGCGGGCGGTGCCGGCGGGGTCGGGGTTGTCGGCGTCGACGTTGTGGCTGACCACAGTGAGGTCGCCGCCCGGGCGTGACTTGTCGACGAGTAGCCAGCCGAAGAGGCTCACCCACGTCACGACCGGCAGCAGCAGCGCGACCACCGCGGCGGCGGACCGACGCCACAGCGCCCCGGCGAGCAGCACCGGGATGAACACGCCGAACCACGGCAGGGCGGTCTCCACCAGACTGCCGATGTGCCCGACCCGGTTCGGTATCTGCGCATGCAGCAGCAGGAGCAGGCCGAGCAGCAGCGCCAACGCCGCGAGCACCCGGCCGCGCTTCCACGGCCCCGGCCGGCACAGGCTGCCGATCGCCCGGTGGACGACCGAGCGCTTCACTGTGGTCTCGGTGGTCTCGGTGGTCTCGGTGGTCTCGGCGGTTTCGGTGGTCTCGGCGGTTTCGGCGGTTTCGGCGGTTTCGGCGTTCACGGTGGTCTCGGCGCGCCCCTCCGCTTCGACCTGCTGCCGCGCGTCCGCAACGTCTTGTCTTGCTTCACGCACTGATCGAACTCCTCAGCTACTTGGCCGAATGCGGTGCTGGGGCGGGCAGTTGAACGGTGATCCGCAGGCCGCCGTCGGCGCGCGGGGTGAGGGTGAGGGATCCGTCGTGTACGTGGACGATCCGCTGGACGATGGCCAGGCCGAGGCCGACCCCGGCGTGGTCGTTGTGGATGCGCTCGGTGCCGCGCTGAAACGGTTCGGTCAGGGGCGAGACCAACTCTGGGGAGAGCTTCTCGCCGCTGTTCTCGACAGTGAGTACCGCGGTCCCGGAGCGGACGCCGGTGCGGACCCACACCGAACCGCGTTCGGGCAGGTTGTGCACGATGGCGTTGTGCACGAGGTTCGTCGTCATCTGCAACAGCAGCGCCGGCGACCCGGAAGCCGTGGCGATGTCACCGGAGGTGTCGATGGCGACCCCGCGCTTCTCGGCGAGCGGGAGCAGTGTCTCGGCGACCTCTTCCACGAGCAGGGACAGGTCGACGGGCTCCCGGGTGAAGGTCTGCTTGTCGGCGCGGCTGAGCACGAGCAGCGCCTCGGTGAGGTCGATCGCCCGGGTGTTGACGACGCGGAGGCGCTCGATGAGCTCGTCGATGTCGCGGTGCGGATCGTTGCGCGCCACGTCGAGAAGAGCCTGCGTGATCGCCAGCGGCGTGCGCAGTTCATGCGAGGCGTTGGCGGCGAATCTCTGCTGCTCGGCAACGTGTGCTTCGAGCCGCTCCAGCATGATGTCGAAGGCATCGGCGAGTTCGCGGAACTCGTCCCCGCGACCCGGCAGCCGGATGCGGTGCGAGAGCGATCCGTTGGTGGCCATGCGGGTGGCATCGGTGATGTGGGTCAGCGGAGCGAGTATGCGGCCGGCGAGGATCCACCCTCCCACGAGGCCGAACACCAGCAGGAATGCCAGTACCGCGGCTGCCCTCGGAGCGAAGACGTGCAAAAGAGCGGACCGGATGGGGAAAACACCGCTGCTGGGCCTGTCATCGGGGTTGTAGAGGATCGCACGGTCGGGGACGTACCTCAGCAGGAACACCCACACCGCCCCCATCAGCAGGGCGCCGGCCAGCATGAGGAATCCGGCGTAGCTGAGGGTGAGCTTGACGCGCACGCTCACACCGGGCTGCCTATCCACGGCCCTGCCCCTCGCGTCCGGTGCCGGGTCCGGTGCCGGGTGCGGTGTCGATGCGGTAGCCGACGCCCGGCACGGTGGCGATGATCCAGGGTTCGCCGAGCCGTTTGCGCAGGGCTGAGACGGTGATGCGTACGGCGTTGGTGAACGGGTCGGCGTTCTCGTCCCAGGCCCGCTCCAGCAGTTCCTCGGCGCTGACGACACCGCCTTCGGCGGCGACGAGGACTTCGAGAACGGCGAACTGCTTCCTGGTGAGCGCGACATAGCGGCCGTCGCGGTGGACCTCCCGGCGGAACGGGTCAAGCCGCAGACCGCCGATCTCCCGCACGGGCGGCCTGCTGTGCGCACGCCTGCGGTCGAGTGCCCTGAGCCTGAGCACGAGTTCCTGAAGTTCGAACGGCTTCGTGAGGTAGTCGTCGGCGCCGAGCTCGAACCCGGTGGCCTTGTCGTCGAGACGGTCGGCAGCGGTGAGGATGAGGATCGGCATGCCACTGCCGGAGGCGACGATGCTCTTGGCGACCTCGTCACCGCTGGGCCCGGGAATGTCCCGGTCGAGGATGGCGATGTCGTACCCATTGATGCTCAGCAGCTCCAGCGCGGTATCGCCATCACCTGCGATGTCCGCCGCGATGGCTTCCAGACGCAGACCATCGCAAATGGCCTGCGCCATATAGGGCTCGTCCTCGACGATCAACACACGCATACGCCGAGGCTACGAGCCCGGCCATATCGTCGTCGTATCGAAAACTTCAAGGACGGGCGTCGGGTGCCGGCGGGCGGAGACTTGTATGCCTCGCGAACCTGTAGGCCGACGGGCCGTGTTCGGGCCAGGTGCCTGCGCTGCTTCACGAACCCACACGATCAGGGGCACACCGACTGTAGCCGGGCCATGACACACCGAAGGAAGCCTGTGGACGAGCACACCGACGAGCACGAATACCAGGACGGACCGGAACCGGACGGACGGTTCTTCCGGACCACCGTCGGCGGTGAACAGGCCGTGCTGCCGGCCACCATCGCCGGAATCCGCAACGCACTACCAGAGGACCGGCGCGACGCCTTCACGAAGGAGATCGAGGCCACGCCCGCGCGGGACATGCATCTGACCCTGTACCGGTGGGCAAGCACGCTCGACCCGCGCATCGCAGCAGAGGACGAAGCGAACCACCAGTGGGTGAGTGAGCTGTACGAGGACGCCGCGCGACGACACATCGAGGGGGAAGACCTTGCCGACGTACAGGATCGCCTACTCGCCGACGTGCGAAAGGGACCGGGCCAAGCTCAACCCTAGGCAGCGTCAGGACTTGGACAACGGCATGGCCCGCATCGCCCGCGACCCGTACGGGTGCGGTTCATCGGCCACGTACAGCAAGGACCGGCGCGAGGCGACGTGCAATTCCGTGATCGTCGTGTACCAGATCACGAACTCGGAGCTGACGGTGACTGTGGTGCGCATCGCCGGCTAGCACGCACGACACAGCCACCGACCCCAGTTGCGCGCCAGCGTGGTTCGGGGCGTCGGGCTTCAGGGCGTCAAACGGATCGCAACGTGACGACGAGCGCCGACCACGACGCCGAGGGAATCACCAGGTGCCCGATGCCCGGTTCCTTCGAGTCACGGACTGGCACAACCGTGGGGTCGTGGGCAACCTCCACACAGTCACCGCCGTAGGCATTGCTGTACGACGACTTGCGCCAGCCCGTGAACTCGACCTGTGGCACACGGATCATGAATCAGCTCTCCTTACCGGCCGCCTCGTCGAACCGCTTCACGGCCCGTTCGATATGTACCACCGACGTCATGCAAGACCCAGAATCAGGCACACCGTAACGTGCCCACGAGCTCCGACCACGAAGCCGAGGAGATCGCCAGGTGCTCGGTGGCTGGGCCACCACCAGGGCCCCGTCCCATCGCCCAGGTCGGGGCCCATGTGCGTCACGGCGTCAATCGGATCACAACGTACGGGGAATGCCCGTCATCCCCCGTTCTCGTCATTGGCTGCCGCCTCGAACCGCTTGATGGCTCGCTCGATAAGCACCATGGATTTCTTCGGGGACAAGGCGCTCGCCCGCAGCAGATCGTACAGGCGCTGGCGCTCCTCCACGTCGTGCTCGTCCTCGATCAACCATCCGAAATCGCAACCTTCGACGTAGGCGTACTGCTGCTTCCTCGGGAGGGCCAGCATTGTGAGCGACCCACCCAGCCCCGGATGACCGCCGTGCTCGAAGGGAAGTACCTGAATGGTCGACGTAGGGGTATCCATCAGCGCCAGCAGGCTGGTGAGTTGCTCCAGCGATACCACGCTGCCGCCGATAGGGCGCATGAGGACCGCCTCATCGAGGATGCTCCAAATGCGCTGGGGAGCGTCACCCGAAAGTCGTTCCTGTCGGCTCATTCGAGCACCAACGAGTTCGTCGACCTCTTCTTTGGTTCGCCAGGGTTTGGCCGCTCGGGTGAGCGCGCGGGCATATGCCTCCGTCTGGAGGAGCCCCGGTACCGTGTCCCCGACGTAGTGGGCAAGCACCTTGGCCTTCTCGGACTTCTCCATGAACGCGCGATACTTCTGTGAGTGCGGCTCGCGGCGTGCTGCGGGCCAATGCTGTACGAAGAAATCGCCCGTCTCGTAGTAGGCGTCCACCCGCTCCGAGAACCCCGGCGGCGGGACACGTCGCGCGCGTTCGATGTCCGACAGGTGGGTCTTGCTCATATTCAGCTCGTCGGCGACCTTCACGAGAGTCTTCCCAGTCTTGAGGCGCTCACGACGCAGATAGGCCCCGTAAAGTCCCCGCCCCGTGGACGTGTCGGGCTCGTTGTTGTGTTCGGACACGTTGACCCCTCTCATTCCGCAAATGGACCTGCGGAAGCCCCCACCTTCACGCGGCCCGTCACATCAGGAACTCTCGTGTACACACGGTAGTACCCGATAGCGGCCGAAAAGGGCTCGTCCATGAATCACCCGAACTCCCCTGACTGGGACCCGAATCAGCCTCCCGGCAGCCGGATGTGGCTGCGCGTCTACCGCGTCGACGCCCGTGGCACCCACGTCGTCAAGGCGCTCGAAGAGTGGATCTGTTCCGCCCGGACCCCCGACCAGGGCAAATTCCTCCCCTGCGAATGCCCCCGGTGCGGTCCGGGTTCGATCCGGCCCTGAGACGAACACCCGTAGCCATCACGCCACATGCGACCCGACGCCCAATCACCAGCGCCAAGGAACGAACGATGACCGACGACATCGAGCCGGCCACGCCCGCGCTGTGCCGCCTGCAACTCGGAGCGGAGCTACGCCGGTTGCGACGCCGCGCCGAGCTCAAATCCAGTCAGGTGGCCAAGCGGCTGCTGTGGAGCCCCTCGAAGCTGACCCGACTCGAACAGGGGGACAACGTGGTGGTCGAGCCGGACGACACCACGTCCCTGTGCGACCTCTACGGCGCCGACCCCGAGACCCGGTCCCTCCTCAACGACTACGCCACCGTCACCAAGTCCAAGCAGGACGAGTGGCGTTCGCCCCGGGCGCAGCCCGCCATCGGACCGACCCTGCACGCCTTCATCGGCCTGGAAGCCGCCGCGACCACCCGACGCGCCTACGCCTCGGAGTGTGTCCCGGGCCTGCTGCAAACGCAGGCGTACACCCGCGAAATCCATCGGGTGTCCCCGATCCGGCTCGGCAGCGACGAGATCGACCTGCACGTCGCCACGCGCATGGCCCGTCAGGAAGCCCTGCATCGGGCGGACGAACCCCCGCAACTCCTCTTCATCCTGAACGAGTCCGTACTGCGCCGCCGCGTGGGCGATCCGGCCGTGGCCCGCGAACAGCTGGAACACATCGCCGACATCTCGACGCTGCACAACGTACGCGTACAGGTGGTCCCGTTCACCGTACGGTTCCACGTCGGCATGATCTGTTCGTTCGACATCCTCCGCTTCGCCAAGGCTGCCGCGTCGAGGCCGATCGTCCATCTCGAAACCATGGCCAGTGCCTGGGTCGTCGGCCGGGAATCCGCCGTCGACGCCTACGAACGCGCCTTCCAGGACCTTCAGGCCCTCGCGCCGAGCCCCGAGGAGACCCGAGACCTGATCCACCGCGCGATCAAGGAGCTCTGACCGGGTCCAGCAGCTCGGAGCGTGTCGGCCGGCGTCGGCGGCAGGTCACGCGGCAGGTCACTCGGGAGGGCGATTCGGCGTGGGTTGTGCGCGTGTCCGGGATGGGTGTGATGCCCGAGCTTCTAGGGTCCCGGCATGAGTATTCCCTCTGAGCCGATCGGCAGCATTCCCCGTTCCCCGGAGCTCCTCGCCGCCTTGGCCAACGCCGACAGCCGGACGTGGACCGAGGTCTTGGACCGGGCCGTCCGCGATACCATCGCCACGCTGGAGGCGGCGGGCGAGCAGGTCGTCACCGACGGCGAGCAGGCCAAGATCGACGCCTGGACGTATCCGGTCTACGGCGCGGACAACCTGGCCCCGGACAGTGTGGTCATCCCGTACGCGGATGGGCACCAGCGTGGACTTCCCCGCTTGACCGCCGGACCGATCCGGTACCGCACGTACGCCGACCAGTACGTGCGGACCGCGGTGAAGTACGCGAAGGTCCCGGTGAAGCAGGCCGTGGTGGCCCCGTCCACGCTGAGTCTGCTGTACCCGCCGCAGGGGGTCGACGGCTACTCGCGCGACGCGTTCGTCAAAGACGTGCTGAACGAGGCGGAGAAGGAGGTTCGCGGCTGTCTGGAGGCCGGCGCGCAGAAAGTCCAGCTCGACTTCGAAGAGGCCAGGCTCTCACTCAAGCTCGACCCCAGCGGTGGGCTACTGAAAGATTTCATCGACCTCAACGACCAACTCCTGCAACGCTTCGCCGAGAACGAGCGGGACCGGATCGGCGTCCACTGCGGCGTGGGCGCCGACCAGGACTCCACGCACAGCCTCGACGTCGACTGCGCCGAGCTGCTGCCGCAGCTGTTCCGCCTCCAGGTCGGCAACTACTACCTGCCGCTGGCCTGCGAGCCGGACCCGGACCGCGTCCTGGGGCTCATCGCCGAACAACTACGGCCGGGCATCCGTGTGTTCGTCGGCGTCACCGACCCGATCGACCCGCAGGTGGAGACTGTGGAGCAGGTCCGCGACCGCGTGCTGAGCGCGGCCCGCCACATCCCGCTCGACCAACTGGGCACCTGCGACGACGCGGGCTTCTCCCCCTACGCGGACGACCCGTCGACCAGCCGCGCGCTCGCGTTCGCCAAGATCCGTGCCCGCGTCGAAGGCACCGCGCAGGCTGCGCAGTTGCTCACCTGACGCGAGACGGTCACCCCTGGCGGATAGGACGGAACAAGTTCACGGCAGGGGTCTCGGTGCTGCTGCACCCGGGCCCCTGCTCGCCGACACCGACACCGACACCGACGTCGGCGTCCCGCGCCGAGAGCCCGAACCCGACAGCGCCCGCGCACCGGCCGCGCCACGGTTTCGACCCGGTACCCGCAGGGGCTACTTCCCGAAGCGGCGTTCGCGGTTGGCGTAGGAGCGGAGGGCGCGCAGGAAGTCGACGTGGCGGAAGGCCGGCCAGTAGCAGTCCACCCAGTGCATCTCGGCATACGCCGACTGCCAGAGCAGGAAGCCGGACAGCCGCTGCTCGCCCGAGGTGCGGATGATGAAGTCGGTGTGCGCGGCGGTCGGCGAGTACAGGTGTCGGGAGATGTCCTCGATGTCGAACCGATCGACCAGCTCGGCCGGGTCGCCGCCCGCCGCCATGTGCGTCTCGAAGGCGCTCTTCACCGCGTCGACGATCTCGCGTCGGCCGCCGTAGCCGACCGCGACGTCCACCTTGAGCCCGCCGCGCCCGGCCGTCGCGGCGGTGGCCTCCTTGAGCACGCGCGTGCTCGCGCCGGGCAGCATGTCGATCGAGCCGATCACCTGGACCTCCCAGGGACGGCCCTCGGCGGTGATGTCCCGGATGGTCTCCTCGATGATCTCGATCAGCGGGCCGAGCTGCTCCGCCGGTCGTCCGAGGTTGTCGTCGGAGAGCATGAACAGGGTCACCCGCTCGATTCCTGCGGCCGTACACCAGCCCAGGAACTCGGTCACCTTGGCGCCGCCCGCCCGGTAGCCCTCGCGGACGTCCGAGTGTCCCGCCTGTCGGGCCCAGCGCCGATTGCCGTCGAGCATGATCCCGACGTGCTGCGGGCGTGGCAGCCCCACCAGCGTGGTAGCCAGCCGACGCTCGTACACCGCCTCGATCGGCCGGCGCAGGAACAGCGGGAGCAGCTTCATGAACCTTCTCCATCACGTCGCGAAACCCTCGGCGGACCCTACCAGGGTCTTCCCCATCGGCCCCGACTCGATGAGCGCCCCCAATGCCGGTACTACACACGGTACTTGGTCGGGAGGGTTGCCATCGCCCGCGCAACTAAGGTAAACCTAACTCGACTCCTCAGGTTGTCTGAGGAGTGCCGAGACAGGTAATCACGAGACAGGTAATCAACAGGGAGAGGTGCCGCCCCCATGACCGAGTTGCACGACCTGACGATGCTGGAGCAGGCGTCCGCCATCCGCCGGCGGACGGTGTCGCCGGTGGAGTTGACCGCGCACTATCTGGAGCGCGCCGAACGCCTCAATGGCTTGCTCGGGGCGTACGCGCAGCTCGACCCCGACGGTGCGACGACGGCGGCACGTGAGGCGGAGCGCCGGGTCGCCGCGCACGGTGGCGCCGCTACGGACGGGCCGCTGCCGGCGCTGCACGGCGTACCACTCTCCGTGAAGGACACGTGGCCGGTCGCGGGGTTGCGCCACACCGCGGGTTCGGCGGTCTTCGCAGACCGCGTCGCCACGACAGACGCTGCCGCGGTGGCCGCGCTGCGGGCGAGCGGCGCGGTGTTCCTGGGTACGACCACGGCGGCCGAGTTCGGCTGTTCGTCGTTCACCGAGACCCACGCCGGCCCGGCCGTGTCGCCGTACGACCCCACGCGTGGCGCGGGCGGCTCCAGTGGCGGGGCGGCCTCGGCGGTCGGGGCCGGGTTGTCGGCGGCGGCGCTGGGCAGCGACGGGGGCGGGTCGCTCCGCATCCCGGCGGCGTGCTGCGGCGTGGTCGGCTTCAAGACCACGCGTGGGCGGGTGAGCCCGGCGCCGGGCGGCGACCCCAGCGGGCTGATCGGTGCGGGGCCGATCGCGCGCACGGTACGGGACACCGCGGCGCTCCTGGACGCGATGGCCTGCGTCGTCCCGGGCGACCCGCACCCGGTGCCCTCGGCTCCCGGTACGTTCCTGCGGCACGCCGAGCGCGACCCGGGGCGGCTGCGGGTGGGCGTGCTGCCGGACGGGCCCGGCGAGGACGCCGAGTGCCGCACGGCGGTCGTCGACGCCGCCCGGCTGCCGGCCGACCTGGGACACCACGTGGAGGAGGCGCCGGCGACCGGGCCGGACGAGTACCGGGACGCGTTCCGGGTGGTGTGGGCGATGTTGGCGACCGGTGTGCCGGTACCGGCCGATCGTGAGGCCGAGTTGCTCCCGTTGACCCGCTGGTTGCGGGCGCGCGGGCGTGGTCACGGCGCGCTCGAGTTCCTCGCCGCGCTCGGGCAACTCCAGGTGCTGGCACGGCGGATCGAGGAGCGGTACGCGGCGTACGACGTCGTGCTCTCGCCCACCACGGCGGTGCCCGCGCCGCGCGTGGGGGCGATGCGCGACGACGCCGACCCGGCGGTCACGTTCGAGCGGATGATCGCGGTACATCCGGTGACCCCGCTGTGGAACATCACCGGCCGCCCGGCGGTGAGCCTGCCCCTGCACTGGACCGCGCCGACCGCCGAGGCCCCGGCGGGTGTGCCGGTCGGCGTGATGGCGGCGGCGCGGCACGGCGAGGACGGCCCGCTGTTCTCGCTCGCGGCGCAGTTGGAGACCGCGGCGCCGTGGACGGCGAAGCATCGGCCGCCGGTGTGGTGAGGGGGTAGCCGGCCGGCCGCCGCCGGCGACGCCGTGCCCGCCCGGCGACCCCGGCTGTGTGGGTGAAGCCGCGAGCCGGGCGGCCCCGTCGGTGGTGGGGCGGCGTGCTTTAGGCTGCGGGCCATGGCACCGGGTACGGAGCGGATGGCGCGGGCGTTCGACGACCTCGCGGACGAGTACGACGACGCGTATCACGACGAGGTCGCGCGGGCCCTGGTCGGCTGGTCGGCCCCGACCGGGACGGAGGCGGTGGCCGACGTCGCGTGCGGGACCGGGGCGGTGGCGCTGGCCGTGGTCGCGGCGGGCGGTGGCGGGGGCGTACCGGTACTCGCGGTGGACCTGTCGGCCGGGATGGTGGCGGCGGGGCGGGCCCGCGCGGAGCGGGCCGGGGTCGGCGGGGCGATCGACTGGCGGGTGGCTCCGGCCGTACCGCTGCCCGTGGCCGACGGCAGCCTCGACGTGATCCTGTGCGCGTCCTCGCTGCACTTCCTCGGCACGCCGGCCCTGGCCGATTGGCGGCGCGCCCTGCGCCCGGGCGGCCGGGTCGGCTGCACCCTGCCGGTGGCCTCGACGTTCCAACCGCGCGGGGTGTACGCCGAGTTGGTCGCGAGCGACCTGCCGCTGCCCGAAACCGCCGAGAACGGACGGCAGTTGGCCGACCACGCGGGCTTCACCGACACGGCCGCCCGCCTCCTGGACGTCGGTTCGCGCCGCGTCGTCCTGATCCGGGGCCGAACCCCCGCCTGATCGCCCGGCGTTGCCACGATTGCCGCGCACCGGGCCGGCCCGGCGGTCGGACGACACGCTCAGTGCTGCAACGGGTGCAGACGGTAGGAGGACGGGAGGTCGCGTACCTCCACGGAGCGAATCACCCGGTCGTCCGGTTGCGGGTGCAGGTGCTTGGCCAGGAGTTCGAGCACCTCGTCCGCCAGCCGTTCCTTGAGCTGGTTCGAGCGGCCGGGCAGCAGGCCTATGTCGACGTGGACGAATGCCGCGGGTGCGTCCGAGTCGCCGAGGTAGGTCTCCTCGGCGGCCCGGAAGAACGTCTTGCAGGTCCCGGCCGACCCGGCGCCGGACACCACGACCGGATGCAGGTCGCGCGCGAAGGCCTTGCGGTCGAGTACCCGATCGAGGGCCGCGGAGTAGTCGACGGTGATGTGCGGCATGTGCAGGCCTTTCCCATCAAGTACTCAAGTACTTCCGACTCGCCGTGGCGTCGGGCGCCCGACGTCGTGGCGGCCGGCTCCGGCTTCGATGATCTCAAGTCGGGATCCGCAGGTCGGTGGGGGTGTGTTCGCGGTACCGGTTCGCCCGGTGACGGTTCCGGATCGCCACGTCAGCCCCACCGTACGCCGGATTGATCCTGCTTCGTCCCATTCATCCATCATCGCCGCACCGGCTGGAGGTGGCATCCAACCGGTTCTCCGGAGCCCGTCCGAGCCGCAGCCGTACCTGTGCCTCGGCTGCCTCGGCTGCCTCGGTGAACTTGTCGACGCCGGCGTGGCCGGCCGGCATTCCGGCCCGTACCCTGCCGCAGCGCTCGCGGGCCGATGCCTCAGTTGCTCAGGAGTTGCGCCCGGATGCGTGCGGCCACGTCGGCGCGGCTGCGGGGGCCGTCGTCGGCGGCGATGAAGTGGTTGCCGATGCGGAGGGAGAAGGCGATCAGGCAGCGGGCCTCGACGTCGTCCTCGTCGGCGCAGAAGGTGCCGAAGAGCGAACGCATGTAGCCCATGCGGCGGTTGTCGACGCGGCGCAGGCACTCCGCGACGGCCTTGTCCCGGCGGGCCCAGGCCCGAGGATCTTCGCAACGCGCCCCGGGGGCCCGACTCCCGCGCCCGGTCACCCGACCAACTCGGCCGGCCGCGCAAGGCTTGAAGCCCTATCGGCGGATGCCGCCGGCGGGTCGACTTCACGGCTCGGTGGGTCGCTCGGCGGCGTCGAGTGCGGGTGCGAGCGGGGCCAGTGCCGCGCGGAGCCGGTCGGGCAGTGAGCCGGTGGGCACTACAAGTCCTCCGGCGCCGAAACTCCCGGCGACCGTTGTGTTCCCGGCGACCGCTGCGTTCCCGGCCGGTCGGACGAACACCGGCGAGGGCGCACCCGAGGCGCTACTGCTGATCACCACCCGCACGGCGCTACGCGACGCGTTCCTCGACTGACGGCCCCACGCACGACGAGCACGGCTCGGGATCCACGCCGCACCGCACGGCAGCACGGACCTCGAGCGGATGGAGGCGGCATTCACCGAACCGGCCGCCCACCGCCGACGCCGCCGGCCGGTCGATTGCCGCATCGGCCCCGGCGGGCCCCGGCCGGCTGCGCTGCCAAGCCGCTCCGCGCACCCGGCAGCGCACTTCCTACAGGAAGTCGAACCTCCCGGCGTTCGTGGTGGAGGCGGACGAGTTCACCGGCCGGGTGCGCCGACGGATCCGTGAGCGTGGTCAGCAGCCGGTAATGGCCGGTGTGGGCCCCTCGCGATGTGGTGATGCTGATCTCGGCGTCGATGACCCGCACGGTGAGTGCGCCCATCCGGGCAAGGAACGAGCCGCCGCCGCAGCGGGCCACCGGCACCAGTCTGCGTCCGGACTTGCAGCGCACCGGCAGATGCGCGCCGATGGCGGCAAAGCCGTTCAGCAGGACCGAGGCGGCGAAGTTTCGGTCGCCCAGCAAGAGCATCCCCATGCGCAGATCACCCGTCAGCCGACCCGCATACTCCAGCTCGCCCGTCGTGGCAGGGCCGAACACCGCCCCGACCACCGACCGGGTCCCGCAGGCCACCAGCGTCGCCAATCGGAGCCGTGGATGGCCTCCGGTCCCGCTGTTGCACCGCTGCTTGACGAACACGGCGAGGTTCGCCGCGGTGTCCGGCACCGGCGGCAATGTGCCGTCGACCGCAACCACCGGCATCCCGCGCCACCGCGTCGCGGTGGTGGCCACCGGGCCGCGCAACAGGTCGAACAACGCCTTCGACGGCGTCGCCCCCAGACGCCGGCGGGCCTGCCGCAACGTGCTGCCGCTCGGTCCGGCGGGCGCGGGAACCGCCAGTCCGGCGCACAAGTGCTCGAAGACCTGCCGGTAGCCCAGATCGGCGAACAACGTCCCGGCCGGCAGCAGGTACACGGCGACCGTGCTGGCACCAGCCGGATCCGCCGCTCGGCCCTCCCGGTCGCCGCGAGTACTTCGTCGACCATCTCGAACGGCACGATCCGAGTCGACTCGCCGATGTGACCGGGCGCGAATGCCCCAGCCGCCACCTTGACCGTTCGCGTTGTGTCAGTCTGATTCAGCAGCGGAGCTCCCGTGGTGAGGATGTCTTGGAGTGACGGACCTCTTCTACGGCAGCTCCGCTGCTCTGCTTACCGGCTTTGACAAACGAGACCCACGCCCAACTGAACGGCGTTGGTACTAGGACCCGCGCCGGTGGTCCAGGCTCGCGAAGAACTCCCGGATGTCGCCGATCAGCAACTCCGGCTGCTCCAGCGACAGGAAGTTGCCGCCGCGCTCGAACTCGGTCCAGCGCACCACGTTGTGGACGCGCTCGGCGAAGCGGCGGATCGCCACGTCCTGCGGCAGCGCGACGGCCACCGCCGTCGGCACCGTGCCGCGTTCCTTCGGCGCCCACGCGCTCTGGTCGTGCGCCATCTCGTAGTAGAGGTTGGCCGAGGATCCGGCGGTGCCGGTGAACCAGTACAGGCCGATGTTGGTCAGCAGGGTGTCCCGGTCCACCGCGTCCTCGGGCAGCGCGCTCGCGGTGTCCGTCCACTCCTTGAACTTCTCCACGATCCACGCCAGTTGGCCGACGGGCGAGTCGTGCAACCCGAAGGCGAGCGTCTGCGGTCGGGTCGACTGGATCGCGTTGAAACCCATCTTGTCGTCCCGGAACTCCTGCAACCGGGCGAGCCTGGCCTGCTCGCCCTCGCTCAGTCCGGCGAAGTCGGCCGGGTCCTCCGAGGGGAAGGTGACCAGGCCGTTGACGTGGATCCCGATGATGTGCTCGGCATCGATCCGGCCCATCTCGCCCGCGATCCACGCGCCACCGCCGTTGCCCTGGACCCCGTAGCGCGCATATCCCAGGCGGGCCATCAACTCGGTGAACGCGCCCGCGATCCGGCCGGTGGTCCAGCCGGGACCCGACAGCGGACCGGAGAAGCCGACGCCCGGGGTGTCGGTGACCACGACGTGGAAGTCGCGCGACAGCGGCTCGATCACGTCGACGAACTGCACGAACGAACCGGGCCAGTCGTGGATCAGCAGCAGTGCCGGGGCGTCGGCCCGATCCGAGCGCACGTGCGCGAAGTGCACGTCCTGGCCGTCGATTTGGGTGACGAACTGCGGGAACTTGTTGAGCCGCGCCTCGGCCTCGCGCCAGTCGAACCCGTCCGCCCAGTAGGCGGCCAGGTGCCGGAGGTAGTCCGTCGGCACCCCGCGCGTCCAGGCCGGCACGCCCGGAACGTCGGCGGCCCAGCGGGTGCGGGCCAGCCGCTCGCGCAGGTCGTCGAGATCGGCCTGCGGGATCTCGATCCGGAAGGGGCGTATTGCGGTGTCGGTGATGGTCTCGGTGCTGCTGCTGTTCTCCATGCGAAGAAGGCTAGGCAGCAGGGGGTGTCGCGTTCGTCCCTCGGGACCGGTGCATCGCCTCCCTCCTGCGAGGGAGCGGGCTCTCCGTCCGGGGGAGGTGACGGGGCCGACCGGCGATGGCGACAATGAGCCATGCGCGTTTCCGACATCTGGTTGACCCTGGGCTTCCTGGCCGGTGCGCACTCGGTGACCGCGCTTGCCCCGGCCGGGCCGCCGTATCGCGAGGTGGACGCGCTCGGCCTGGGCCTGGCGCTGGCGTCCGCGCTGTGTCTGCTCTGGCGTCGGGTGGCGCCGGTTTCGGTGGTGTGTGCCACGTCGGCGCTGGTGGTGGTCAACGCGGCGGCGGGCTACTCCACCATGGTGACCCAGTGGCCGGCGTGGATCTCCCTGTTCACCCTCTTCTCGCTGCGCGGCCGGGTGGCCCGGGTGGTGGGTGCGTTGGTCGAGTTGGCGGCGGTGGGGGGATATGTGTTGTTGGATCGGGGGCCGGTCGGTGCGGCGGATGTGTTCGGTGTGCTGGTGTGTTTCCTGCTGGCCACGGTGGCGGGGGAGGCGGCGCGGAGTCGGCGGGTGGCGGCGGATGCGGAGTATGCCCGGCTCCGGGCCGAGGAGCGCTCGGAGTTGGCCCGCGAACTGCACGATTCGATCGGGCACTCGGTCAATGTGATGGTGATGCAGGCGGGGGTGGGGCGCCGGGTGTTCGCGGCGGACCCGACCTTCGCGCGTGAGGCGCTGGGCAATATCGAGAGCGTGGGCCGGGACGCGCTGGGTGAACTGGATCGCCTGGTCCGGGTGATGCACACCGATCGGCCGACCGCCGACCTGTCCGCGCTGGTCGATCGGGTCCGGGCCGCCGGGCGCGAGTTGCGGCTGAACACGGGGGAGGTCCGGATGAGCGAGGGTGTGGCTCAGGCGCTGCACCGGATCGTCCAGGAGGCGCTGACCAATGCGTTGCGGCACACCGACACCGGCCGGATCGATCTGGACGTGGCGCAGGTGGGCGACACGGTGGTGGTCGAGGTACGCAACGAGGGCGGGCACCTCCGGGTCGAGCGACCCGGCCGCGGCCTGGCCAACATGCACGAGCGGGCCCGCCGGGTCGGCGGCGAGGTGGAGGCCGGCCCGGTCCACGACGGCTTCCGAGTCCGCGCGACACTCCCGGCCCAACCGTGAAGCGGAGCGCCGGACCAGGTGTCCTAGGCCGCGTCGCGCATGATGGTGCGGGGTGGGCCTGGGCCGGTTCGGCGGGGCGGGGTCGTGGCGGGTGCCCGCGTTTTTCGTCGCTGCACGTCCCCTCCGGGGCCCGGGGTTTCTGCCCGGTGCTCCGCATCCGTGCTGCCCGTCCACTACGTGGCCGTCACTGCCCCGGTCGGCCTCCCCGACTCGGCGGTTTCCAGGGGCCGTTGTCCGGTCGGCGGCCCCGGTGGTCGGTTGCCGTGCCGCGTCTCGCGGCCTGTCTCGGCTCCCGCCCTCTCCTCGGGTCCGAAACCGGATCGCGGCGAGGTTCCCACTGCTTGGGAGGATGCGTGACCTGCGGTTTCACCCGGCGCTCGGTCATGCGGAGACCGGCGAGTGCGGGTTTGGTGCCTCCGGGGTCGAAAGCGAGGCGCGACAAGGCAGAAAAGGCCGCGCCCCGAGGGAATACGGAGCATCGGACGGACACTCGACCGAAGGAGACGAGTCGCCGGTCCACACGCACACCGCATGACGCGCCACCCAACCCCATCGAGGCCGAAACGCCTGCGCAGCGGCCGAACCACGCGATGCCCAACGGACAACGGCCTCCGTCGCGAGTCGGGGAAGCCGTCTCGGTCGGCAACGGCCACGTAGTGGACGGGCGGCACGGATGCGGAGCACCAAGCACAGACCCCGGCCGCGGAGCGGACGTGCAGCGACGAGACGCGGGCAGCCGCCACGATCCGGCCCCGCCGAACCGACCCGGGGTCGACCACGCACCGGACTGCTACCGGCCGGGCTTCCGGTACGTGGACTTCTCGCGCGCCCTTCGTTCCTACGCCGGGCGCGAACGCTTCGGCAAGTTGCCCTCGGTGTCCGGTGGTTGTCCCAGTCTCGGTCGTCGAAGGCGGAACAGCAGCGCGAGGCCCACGGCGAGGCTGACGGTCATGTCGAGTGCCTGTAGCCAGTCCGGAGTTCGCCCGGGTGAGTAGATCTCCAGGTAGTCCGCCTGGGCGTGCACCAGGACCAGCGGCCATACGCTCCCGATGACGAGGCGCGCCGCGCCGAGGCTGAACCCGAACAGACCCGCCGACAACACCTGCCACTGCGTGTCGTTCCAGGACGCCCCGAAGAAGAGGTAGTTGTCCAGGTGGCCCACCCCGAACAGGGCCGCGCTCAGCACTACCGCGCGCACCTCGCCCAGCGGTTGGGCGATCTCCAGGATCAGCGCGCGATAGCCGAGCTCCTCGCTGAGGCCGATGCCGAGTGTGAGCACCACCCCGCCGATCAGCGTCGGCGCGCCACCCGCGAGACCGGGCAGCGCCGCGAGGCATGCCACCGCCACGAGCGGCAGCAGCACCGGCCGGCGGGCGAGCCTGCCCCAGGTCGCCACCCCCGCGATCCGCAGCAGCCCCCAGGCCCACAGCAGCGCCAACGCCGCTGCGGCGGCCACCAGGTTGACCACGGTCGGACCCAACTGCGGGAATCAGTGAGGCGTCAGCGGAGGCAGTGCCTTCGCCACCACGACCACGATGGCCTGCCACCCCAACGCGAGTTCCACCACCCCGAGCGCCGGTCTCCGGCGCACGTGCTCTCCCCACCGCGTCACCATGCCGCGAGCATGGGTCAGGCCCGGACATGGGGAGTACCTGACGCATGGATCGTCGACAACGAGATCCACGGCAATGACCCGATCCCGAGTGCCGCGTACGGTGCGCCGCAACGCGCCACGCCCCGGCCCACTTTGGTGGGTCGGGGCGTGGTGGTCTGCGGTTGGTCGATCGGCTATCCGTGCGGGAAGGTCGTTTTCGCCGGGCGGGCCAAGTCGTCGGCGTAGTTGGTGATCAGGGTGAGGTTGCGGTCGGCCAGGTGGTCGAAGACCTGGGGGACGCTGGAGCCGGGGGTCAGGGAGGCCAGGGCGCGCTCAGGGTCGAGGTGGGCGGAGACCCAGCCCTCGTGGGAGGAGCCGCGGGCGATCACCTCCGCGCCGGGGGTGACGATCATCGAGTTGCCGAAGTACAGGACGCCCGCCGGGTCGCTGCCCGTTGCGTTGGAGCCCACGATGTAGACGTGGTTGTCGTACGCCCTTGCCCGGTTGGTGAGTTCCCACAGGTCGGCGGAGCGGAGCAGGGCCGAGGGGCGGCAGATGAGTTCGGCGCCCTGGACGGCCTGGATGCGGCTCAACTCCGGGTAGTCGCCGTCGAAGCAGATGATCATGCCGATGCGGCCGAGGTCGGTCTCCACCACGCTGACGTGCTCGCCCGGGGTCACCCACCCGCCGCGCGCGCGGAGTTCGGGGCCGAAGGGGTGGGTCTTGCGGTAGACGCCGAGGATTTCGCCGTCGGGGCCGGCCAGGACCGAGGAGTTGTACACCACGCCCCGGTCGGCGCCGCGTTCGTAGGTGCCCCAGACCAGGTGTACGCCCAGCTCGCGGGCGCGGTCCTGGAAGGGGTGGGTGAGTGCGCCGGGGATCTCGTCGACCAGGTCCCACAGTTCCTCGGCGGGCAGGGCCGGGGTGAAGCCGGTGGTGACGCTTTCGGGGAGCACGACCAGTTCGGCGCCGGTGGACTCCACGCAGCGGGTGATCCAGTCGAGCGCGTGGGTGATGTTGGCCTCGACCACGGACGCGGTGAGCGGTCCGGGGCGGGGGACGAGTTGTACGGCCGCTGCCGTGAATGCACGCATGGAAACTCCGTTCCGGGAGGGAGGTTCAGCGCCGACGGGCGATCACGCCGCCGACGATCGCGCCGAGCAGCGCGACCGCCGCGCCGAACAGGGCGCCCTTCGCGAAGTCGTCGCCGAGGGAGGACGGCCCCGCCGGGGCCGCGTACGCGGCGATCGGGGCGACCGCGACCGCGCCGCCATCCGCCGTTGCCCCCACCGGAGTTCCGTTGACCGCGGCAGGCACGGCAGCCATGGCAGGCGCCGCCGGCGTCAACGGCGTCAACGGCGTCTGCCCGGTCAGGATCTTGTCGACCGACTTGAAGAACTCGCCCGCCGTCTTCTTGGCGACACCGGTCAACATCCGTTGCCCGACCCCGCCGATCACCCCGCCCACCACGGCCTCGGCGTCGTATTCCAGCCGGGTCCGGCCGCCGTCGATGTCCGCCAGGGTCACCTTGACCTCGGCGCTGACCGTGCCCGGGCCGCCCGAGCCGGATGCCTTGAGCATGAAGGAGCCCGGCGGTACCTGGTCGGTGAGTTGCACGTTGCCCAGGTAGGTGCCCTTGATCGAGGCGACGCCCATCGTCACGGTCATCCGGTACGCGTCGGGGCCGGTCTCCTCCAGCTTTTCGCAGCCGGGGATCGTGCGGGTCAGTACCGCCGGGTCGTTCAGCGCGGCCCAGACCTTGTCGGCCGGCGCGTTCAGGATGGCGTTTCCTTGGACCTTCATGGTGCGACGTGCTCCTTAGACGGCGGGGCGGTGGGTGCCGGCGGCATGGTCGGCGCCCCGGCGCAGGGCCGGGATCTCGCCGGCGGCGAACCGCTTGCGCAGGTGGAAGAGTTCGGAGGGCTGGATGGGCATCCGCACGATCGGGAAACCCTCGGCGTCCTCGATCGCGGAGGCGAACACGGCCGCCGCAGGGATCACGCCCGCCTCGCCCGCGCCCTTGATGCCCAGCGGGTTCAGCGGGGAGGGCGTCTCCAGGTGGTCGATCTCGATCTTGGGGACCTCGCTCGCGTACGGCATCAGAAAGTCCATGAACGAGGCGTTGACCAACTGCCCGTGCTCGTCGTATTCCATCCGCTCGTACAGCGCGCCGCCGACGCCCTGGGCAACCCCGCCGTGTACCTGGCCCTCGACGATCATCGGGTTGATCAGGTGTCCGCAGTCGTGCACGACGCAGTAGCGCAGGATGCGGATCTCGGCGGTGTCCGGGTCGGTCTCCACGATCACCGCGTGCATCCCGTTGGCGAAGGTCGCGGTCGGCGGCGAGTAGTAGTCGCGTCCCTCCAACCCCGGTTCCTCGCCCTCGGCGATCGGCGGCTTGGAGAAGTCGGCGGTGCCGGTGAGCTGGGTGGCCGCCTTCGACGCCTCGTCGAACGCGTAGCGCAGCGGGTTGGACAACACCGCGACCGTGCCGAGTGCGACCGAGGAGCCCGGGCTGCCCTTGACCCGTACGTGTCCGTCGACGATCTCCAGGTCGCGCGGGTCCGCCTCCAACGCCTCACCGGCGATCCGCAGTGCCTTGGCCTTGACGTTGCGTGCGGCCAGCGCGATGGCGTTGCCGCTCATCACCGCCGCGCGGGAGGCGAACGTGCCGACCGCGTAGGGGAATCGGCGGGTGTCGCCGGTCGTCACCGTGACGTCCTCGAGCGGCACGCCCAACTCGTCCGCGACGATCTGCGCGAAGACGGTCTGGTGTCCCTGGCCCTGGCTGGTGAGCCCGGTGGCCACGTTGACCTTGCCGGTGGTCTCGACCTGGACGTGCCCGCCCTCGTACGGCCCGACGCCGGTGCCCTCGACGTAGCACGCCACGCCGATGCCGACCCGGCGCCCCTCGGCCCGGGCCCGGTCCCGATAGGCCTCGAACTCGTCCCAGCCGACCAGCTTCTTGAGCGCCGCCAACGACGCCGGGAAGTCGCCCGAGTCGTAGATCAGCGGGCGCCCGTCCTGGAACAACAGCCCGTGGTCGTAGGGCATTTCGTCGGGCCGGATGAAGTTGACGGCGCGTACCTCGGTGCGGTCCTTGCCCAGATGGTCGGCGATCGCGTCCATCGCCCGTTCCATCGCGAACACGCCCTGCGGCCGGCCCGCGCCGCGATAGGGCGTGACGATCACCGTGTTGGTGTAGAGGCTGCGGAAGTCGACGCGGTAGGCGCCCGGCTTGTACGGTCCGAGCAGCTGGGTCGAGGTGATGATCGGGACGATGATCCCGTACGGCGTGTACGCGCCGTTGTCGTGCAGGATCTCCACGTCGAGCCCGAGGAGTCGGCCGTCGTCGTCGAACCCGACGCGTACGGTCTGGAGTTGCCCGCGCTCGTGGGCCGCGGAGATGAAGTGTTCGCGGCGGTCCTCGGTCCACTTGACCTCGTGGTCGAGCAGTCGGGCCGCCCACGGGATCAGGATCTCCTCGGGCCACGGGTGCACGATCTTGACGCCGAAGCCGCCGCCGACGTCGGGCGTGACACACTCGACGCGGTCCAGCGGCAGATCCAACTTGGCGGCCACGGCGGCCCGGACGCCCGTGGACGTCTGGGTGGAGGTGTACACGCGCAGGCTGGCGTCGGCGGCGTCCCAGCGGGCGTAGACGCCGCGGCCCTCCATCGGCATGCACGCGCTGCGCTCGATGTCCAGCTTCAGTTCGAGGCGGTTGGGCGCGGCGGCGATCGCGGCCGGCGCGTCGCCGACTTCCTGGACCAGATGTGCGGCGCAGTTGCCGGGGACGTCGTCGTGTACGAGGCGGTCGGCCCGGAAGGCGTTCTCGATGCCGACCACGGGCGGGAGCGACTCGTACTCGACGGTGATCCGCTCGCACGCGTCCTCGGCGAGGTAGCGGTCCCGGGCGACGACCATCACCACGGCCTCGCCGACGTGGTTGACGAACTCCTTGGCCAGCGGGTAGGCGGTGCGGCCGTGGGTGAGTGCCGGGTGCGGGATGAGCAGGGGCAGCGGTTCGGCGACCCGGCCGCTCAGGTCCTCGTAGGTGTAGATCGCGATCAGGCCGTCGACGTCGAGCGCGTCGGTGATGTCGATCCCGGTGATCCGCGCCCGGGCGTGCGGGCTGCGTACGAACGCGGCCTCGTAGGCGCCCGCGCCCAGGTCGTCCAGGTAGCGGCCGTTGCCGACCAACAGCCGCAGGTCCTCGGTGCGTTGGACCGGGGCGCCGAACATCTTGGTGGTCATCGCGCGTCCCCCTCGGCCGGCGCGGCGGCCTTGCGCTCGTCGGTGCCCTTGCCTTCTTCGGTGCCCTTGCGTTCCTCGGTGCCCTTGCGTTCCCTGGTGATGGCGGCGGCGCGCAGCACGGACTTGACGATGTTCTGGTAGCCGGTGCAGCGGCACAGATTGCCGGAGACCGCCTCGCGGGCCTCCTCCTCGGTGGGCGCCGGGTTCTCCTCCAGGAAGGCGGAGACGACGGTCAGGAAGCCGGGTGTGCAGAACCCGCACTGCAGGCCGTGACACTCGCGGAAGGCCTGCTGTACGGGGTGCATGGTGCCGTCGGCGTCGGCAAGCCCCTCGACGGTGGTGATCTCGTGGCCCTGGGCGCTGACCGCGAACATCAGACACGCGCGCATCGGCTTGCCGTCGATCCGCACGGTGCATGCGCCGCAGACGCCGTGTTCGCAGCCGACATGGGTGCCGGTCAGGCCCAGGTCGTGGCGCAGGCAGTCGGAGAGCAGGCGGCGCGGGGTGACGGTGGTGGTGCGCAGCACGCCGTTCACGCTCAGCCGGATGTCGAGCCGCTGCTCGGTGGGTATCTGCGTCTCGGTCATCGGGCGCTCCGCTCGGTGGTACCGGAAGTGCTGTTCGGTGCGGTGGGGTCGGGGTCGACCAGGGCGGCCCGCTCGGTGGCGGTGCGCAGTGCGCGGGCGGTGAGTACGCCGGCCAGTTGGGTGCGGTATTCGGCGGTGGCGTGGATGTCGCCCTCGGGTTCCCAGTCGTCGGCGGCGAGCTTGGCCGCGTCGGTCCACACCGCGGTGTCGGCGGTCCGGCCGATCAGCGCGTCGGTGAGGTCGAGGACGAGCGGGACCGGGGACAACGACAGGTACGCGGCGCGGGCCGAGACGATCCGCAGGTCGTCGTCGACGGTGACGGCCGCCGCGACGCCGCACATCGCGTAGTCGCCGTGTCGGCGGGCGATTTCCGTGAACTCGGTGCCGGTGCGGCCGGGCAGGCGGGGGAAGTGGGCGGCGACGGCCAGTTCGCCGGCCTCGATGCACGCCTCCAGCGGGCCGAGGAAGAAGTCCTCGGCGGCCACGGTGCGGGTGGAGCCCTTGCGGGCCAGCGTCATCGAGCCGCCGAGCAGGGCCAGTACGGCGGTCATCTCGCCGGAGGGGTCGGCGTGCGCGAGGCTGCCGACGGTGGTGCCGCGGTTGCGGATCACCGGGTGGGCGACCAGGCGCAGGCCCTGGCGGAGCAGCGGCACGACCGCGTGTGCGGCCTGGTGTGCCTCGACCTCGGCGTGTCGGGCGAGGGCGCCGATCGCGACGCCGTCGGGGTCGGCGCGGATGTAGGAGAGTTCGCCGAGCCCGTTGATGTCGACCAGGTGGGCGGGCGCGGCGAGTCTCATGTTGAGCATCGGGATCAGACTTTGGCCGCCGGCGAGGACCTTTCCGTCGTGCCCGATTCCGTCGAGGGTGTCGAGCGCCTCGGCGAGATCGGTCGGTGCGTGATATCGGAATGCCGGCGGCTTCACGTGTCGTCCCCTCCTGGTGTTCGCGTGCGGTGGTGCAACAAGGGTGAGTGGGCGTCAGCTCGGTGCCGGCGGCGTGGCGGTGCTGCTGCTTTCGGCCAACGGCCGGCCGGCGGGCGGGTGTTCCTCCACCGTGCCGAGGGACAGTGCGGTGCCGCCTTCGAGTTCGACGTCGTCGGGGGCCTTGGGGTCGCGCATGTGCGCCGGGGCCAGGGCGTGCAGCGTGTGGTAGATGACCAGCGTGACGATCGTGCCGAGGGCGATGCCCTCGATGGAGAAGTCGTCGCTGAACTTGATCGCGACGCCGCCGATGCCGATGACCACGCCGGCCGCGACCGGGACGAGGTTGATCGGGTTGGCGAAGTCGACCCGGTTCTCGATCCAGATCTTGGCGCCGAGCAGGCCGATCATGCCGTAGAGGACCACGGTGATCCCGCCGAGCACGCCGCCGGGGGTGGCCGCGACCAGCGCGCCGAACTTGGGACACAGGCCGAACAACACGGCGACCACGGCGGCCACGTAGTAGGCGGCGGTGGAGTAGACCCGGGTGGCCGCCATCACGCCGATGTTCTCGGCGTAGGTGGTGGTCGGCGAGCCGCCGACCGCGCTGGCCATCATGGTGCCCAGGCCGTCGGCGGTGATCGCCTTGCCCAGGCTGCCGTCCAGGTCGGCGCCGGTCATCTCGGAGACCGCCTTGACGTGGCCGGCGTTCTCCGCGATCAGCGCGATCACGGCGGGCAGCGCGACCAGGATCGCCGAGGTCTTGAAGTCCGGCGCGTGGGTCGAGGGCAGGCCGAACCAGTCGGCGGAGGTGACGCCGGAGAAGTCGACCCGGTTGTGCGCGAACTCCTTGCCGTCGTGCTGACCGGGCAACACCGAGGTGATTTGGCCGAAGCCCTTGTCGAACAGCCACGACATCGTGTAGCCGAAGACCAGGCCGAGGAAGATCGCGATCCGCGACCAGAAGCCGCGCAGCAGCACGGTCATCGCGATCACGGCGGTCATCGTCAGGATGGCGATCCACTGGTCCTGCGGCCAGTAGGTCTTGGCCACCACGGGGGCCAGGTTGAAGCCGATCAGCAACACCACCGCGCCGGTGACCACCGGCGGCAGGGCCTTGTTCACGGCGGCGGCGCCGAGCAGGTGGATCAGTACGCCGGCGAGGGCGAGTACCGCGCCGGCGATCAGGATCGCGCCGGTGACGGTGGCGCTGGAGCCGCCGGAGGCGCGGATGGTGGTGACCGCGCCGACGAAGGCCGCGCTGGTGCCGAGGTAGCTGGGGATCTTCCCCTGCACGATGAGCAGGAAGACCACGGTGGCCAGACCCGACATCATGATCGCCAGGTTGGGGTCGAGCCCCATGATCACCGGGAAGACGAACGTCGCGCCGAACATCGCGACGATGTGCTGTGCTCCCAGGCCGATGGTGCGGCCCCACGAGAGCCGTTCGTCGGGGCGTACCACCTGACCCGGAGGTGGGGTGCTGCCGTCCCCGTAGAGCTTCCATCCCAAGCCGAGTGCCATGTTCAGCCGCCTTCCAGGCGTAGGGGGGTGCGAGGGCGATTCGCTGTCGCACGACCCGGCACGGTGAGCGCGATCCGGTGATGTCCGCCGTTCTCGCCACGAGGTTGGGGGAAGGCTATGGACGAGTCGGACACTGCGGCTTGGGTGATAGCTGACAGAAGCGGCCTGGTGGTGTTGTGGAATTCACCCAAGGTTTGTTGCCGTCGCGTGTTTGCGTATGGATGAAGGACCAATGCACTGTCCGTACGTGCGCGTCGCGCTACAGCCCGCGCATGCGGCGCACCTGAAGCGCCAGCATGATGTTGAGCCGCAGATGCGAGTCGGTGGTGAAGGCGCCGAGCAACCGCTCCAGTTTGCCGATCCGGTAGCGCAGCGTGTTGTAGTGGAAATGCAGGATCCGAGCGGTCTCGGCGACGTTGAGGTTGGTGTCGAGCAGCACCTCCAGGGTGGTGCGCAGATCGGTGGTCTCCTCGTCCTCGCGGCTCGCGAGTTCGCCGAGGGTCTCGCGCATGAAGCTGGTCAGCTCGGCGGAGTCGGGGACCAGGCTGAGCAGGCGGTACACCCCCAGGCTGTCGAAGTCGGCGATGCCGCCGGGCCCGTGCATCTGCCGGCCCACCTTGGCCGCGCGCCGGGCCTGTTCGTACGCCTCGGGGAGCAGCGCCGGATCGGTGACCACCCGGCTGACCCCGGTGGAGAACGACCGCCGTCCGCCGCCGCCGTCCCCGGAGACCTGGGCGACCATCTGGCGGACCGTGTCGCCGGGCGCGGTCCGGCCCGAGGCGCCCATCAGTACCACGACCTCCTGGCTGTAGCCGACCACCGCCGCGTGCGGGTCGCGCTCGCGCACGACCATGCCCCACGCGGTGGCGAACCGCTCGTGCGCGGGCCGCAGATCGTCGCCGTCCAGATCGGGGTTCTCGCCCGGCTCGAGCTGGGCGACCACCACGATCAGCGGCCGGTCGATGGCCCAGCCAAGGGACGCGCAGTGCCGCACGGTATGCGCGGGGTCGCCGGCCCGACCGGCCAGCAGGTCGCGCATGAAGTCGCCCTGGTACTTGCTCTCCACCGCCGCGACGGCGAGCTCCTTGGTGATCACCAACGCGGCCGTGGCGGCGGCCCGTTCCAGCACCTGGATGTCGCTCTCGTCGAGCGTACGGCCGGCGGAGATCAGCACGACCCGGCCGTGGTCGAGGGCGCCGGCCAGGATCGGCACCAGGGCCACGCCGGTGCCCGGATCCTCCAGGGCACGGGCGCCGTGCTTGAAGCGCTCGACCCGGAAGCGGCCGGTGGCATCGAACAGGCCGCGCAGCGCCGGTTTGCTGCCCTCGGGTGCGGCGATCTCGGACGATGCCAGCAGCCGGCCGTCGGGGGTGGTGACCATGACCGTGCCGCCGAGCAGTCGGCTGAGCTCGTCGGTGATCGCCTCCAGGCCGCCGCCCGCAAGCACCACGCTGACCAGCGCGCGGTGTGCCTCCTCGGAGCGGGCCAGCACGGCGGCCTGCCGGTTGAGGATGTCGGTGAGCACCTGGTTGAGGATGTCGTCGAACGCGACGTCGTCGGGCAGCCGGATGATCGGCAGGCCGACCCGGTCGGCGGCGGCCAGCATGTCGGCGGGCAACTCGTCGAGATAGCGGCCCAGCTTGATGCCCACCGCGGCCAGCCGGCGCGACTCCAGGCCGGTGACCAGGTCGCACAGGGACTGCGGGGTCTCGCGCAGCGGATAGCCGGTGGTCAGCAGCAGCTCGTGCGGCTTGGTCCAGGGCAGGATGTCCGGGACCTCCATCACGTTGAGGCGTTGTACGACGCGGTCCAGTCCGCTCGCGCCGGCCATCAGCCGGGCGCCGGACAGGCTGGAGAGGCTGAGCACGTCGCGGACCGCCACACCGCGAACGAGCGTGCCGGTACTCGCGGTTCGCACGCCGCCCGGGCTTCCCCCAGGGCTTGGCAAATTACGCGAATTAAGTGCGCCAAGGTTGGCAACTTGCTCCATTCGAGGACCATAGCCATTGGATTACGTTCACAACAGACATAGAGCCGATCCGATTCAAGTCGGATGCAAGTCGGCTCGGGCGGCGGGCACACCGTGTGCCCCACCGACTGCGGATCGTTTTCGCGGTGCCGGTGTCGTGGCTCGCCGCTGCTCTTCGACTTCGTACCGTTCCCGGGAGGCACCACGTGGCAGACCCGGGATCGGGCGGCGGAGTGGCGACATTGCCGGGGTCGGCGTCGGTGTTGCTGCGGGATGCTTTCGCCGGGCCGGATCGGGCGGCGCGGGTGCTCGGCGTGTTTCCGGCGGCGATCTACCTGGCCGACTCGGCGGACGGTGCGGTGGTGGCGGTGTGTACACACGACGCGATCCGATTGCCGAACGCCGTGGTGGTGGCGGCCCGGACCGACCGCTCGCCGTTCCCGGCGTTTGCGGGGGGCGGAGAGGCCCGGATCGGCGCGGGCGGGCTGACCGTCGGCGGGCTGCGGGTGGACCCGGTCCGCTGGTGGACGCCGCCGCACCCACCGGCCGTGTCCGACGACGCGGACGTGCGTCGGGCCGGCCGCGATGCACTGCGGGCCGCGCTCAGGGGGGTGGCCGGCGGCCTTTCCTCGTCGGCGCGCGTCGAGCTGGCGGAACTGGCGCGACACGCGGCCGACTTCGACCGGGCCGGCGCCGCCGGGTTGCGTCCGAGCGTCCGCGCGGACCCGGCTCGGTCCGGGGCGGACGGCCTCGACCGGGCCGGGGCCACCGCGCTGCGGTTGATCGGGCTTGGGCCCGGGCTGACCCCCAGCGGCGACGACGCGCTGTGCGGCTTCCTGCTCGCGTTGCGCCACCTGGACCCCGGCCCGAACGGTGCGCGCCGTGCGGCGGCCCTCGGCGAGCGGATCGCCGCGTACGCGCCGGGCCGCACCACCGACCTGTCCGCCGCGCTGCTGGGCCACGCGGGGCGCGGCCACGGCTGCCCGCAACTGGTCGACCTGATCGGCGCGGTGGGCCGGAACACCGACGTACTCCCATGCCTGCGCCGCCTGCTGACGGTGGGTCACACCTCCGGCGCGGACCTGGCGATCGGCGTCCTGGCGGGGGCCGATGCGGCGGAACACCCGTACCCGGCATCCGCATCCGCGAACTGCCCGCACCCGAACCAGCTTTACCCGATACCTCCATACCCCGAAGGAAGGAGCGCCCGTGAGCAGCGCGCTTGAGCTGCGCCGCGGAACATACCGAGACTCGGTCAGCCTGATGCAGGTGAGCCGATCGGTATCCGCGGTGGACGGGGTGACCAAGGCGCTCGTCGCCATGGCGACCGAACTCAACGTCGGCCTGTTGGCGGGCATGGGCTTCGAGACCCCCGACGGCGCCGGACCCAACGACCTGATCGTGGCCATCCGGGCCGCGGACGAGGACGCCCTCGGGCGCGCCCGCGAGGTGCTCGAAGCGGCCCTCGTGTTGTCCACGGGCGGCGGCACCGGGATCGGCTCCGCCGCCGGCGCCGCGCCGCGCACGATCCGTACCGCGGCCAATGCCACCCCCGGCGCCACCCTGGCGCTGATCTCGGTACCCGGACCGAACGCGTTCGCCGAGGCGATGGATGCCCTCGAAGTCGGCCTCGACGTACTGATCTTCAGCGACAACGTGCCCGTCGAGCAGGAGATCCGGCTCAAGGACGTGGGCCGCGAACGCGGCCTCCTGGTGATGGGCCCGGACTGCGGCACCGCGCTGGTCGGCGGCGTCGGCCTCGGCTTCGCCAACACCGTGCGCCCCGGCCCGATCGGCATCGTGGCCGCCTCCGGCACCGGTTCGCAGGAGCTGATGTGCCTGCTGCACGCGGCCGGCAGCGGGGTCAGCCACTGCCTGGGCGTGGGCGGGCGCGATCTGAGCGAGGCGGTCGGCGCGCGCTCGACCCTGCAGGCGCTGGCGATGCTGGACGCCGACCCGGCCACCGAGTTGATCGTGGTGGTCTCCAAGCCGCCCGCCGAAGCGGTCGCCGCCGAGGTCGAGCGCTACGCCGCGACCCTGGCCACCCCGGTACAACTGGCCTTCCTCGGCGCGGGCCGGGACGACCTGACCGCCGCCGCGACCAAGGCACTCGCCGCGATCGGCCGGCCCGGCGTGCAGGACCGGGTCTGGGCGCCGGAGACCCCGCCCGCCGCCCGGACCGGCGGTGCGCTGCGCGGGCTGTTCTGCGGCGGCACGCTGTGCGACGAGGCGATGATCATCGCCGCCGACCGGCTCGGCCCGATCGCCTCCAACATCCCGCTGCGCGCGGACTGGGCGCTGCCCGCCGACCTGCGCAGCACCGGACACCTGATGATCGACTTCGGCGACGACGGCCTGACCGCGGGCCGCCCGCACCCGATGATCGACCCGAGCCTGCGCCTGGAGCGGTTCGCCGCCGAACTGGCCGACCCGGCCGCCGCGGTGCTGCTCCTGGACGTCGTACTCGGGCACGGCGCGCACGCCGACCCCGCCGCCGAGTTGGCCGAGGTGCTGCGCGCGGCCGGGCCGAACCGGCCCGCCGTGGTGATCTCGCTGTGCGGCACCGACCAGGACCCGCAGGACCTGGCCGGCCAGGCCCGCACGCTGGCCGGCGCCGGTGCCGAGGTCCATCTGTCCAATGCCGAGGCCGCCCGGCGCGCCGTGGCGATCGTAGAAGGGCTCGACGCGTGAGTGTTCCCAACCGTCTCCTGACCCAGGACCCGTCGGTGGTCGCCGTCGGCGCCGAACTGCTCGCCGACGCGCTGACCGCGCAGGCCGTGCCGGTCACCGCCGTCGACTGGCGCCCGCCGCTGCCCGGCACCGCCGACGCACTGGCCGCGGTGCTCGCCGACGCGCGCCGCGAGGCGGCCAACAAGGTCGCGATCGAGCGGGTGTTGGCCTCGACGCCGCACCTCGTGGACGTCAAGCCGGCGAGTGAGGCGCTTGGCCTGACGGCGGGTCAGTTCCGGCACGCCGGGCCGCCGATCGACTGGGCGCGGGCGTCCGGGCCGATGCGCGGCGCGCTGATCGGCGCGGTGCTCTTCGAGGGATTGGCCGACACCCCCGAGGCGGCGGAGAAGTATCTGGCCGCCGGGCACGCCGAGTTGGACTCGTGCCACCACCACCACGCGGTCGGGCCGATGGCCGGCGTGGTCAGCCCGTCGATGTGGATGTTCGAACTGGAGGACACCACACACGGCACCCGGGCGTGGTGCTCGCTCAACGAGGGCCTGGGCAAGGTGCTGCGCTACGGCGCGTACGGGCCCGAGGTGATCGAGCGACTCCAGTGGATGTCGGCGGTGCTCGGCCCGCTGCTGCGCACCGCGGTGCAAGCGGGGGAGCCGATCGACATCCGGGCGATCATCGCGCAGATGTTGCAGATGGGCGACGAGGGCCACAACCGCAACCGCGCCGGCACTCTGATGTTGCTGCGCGAACTGCTGCCGAACATGGTCGACAGCGGCGCGCCGACCAAGGACATCGCCGAGGCGGCCCGGTTCGTCGGCGGCAACGACCACTTCTTCCTCAACCTGGACATGCCCGCGTGCAAGCTGGCGATGGACGCGGGCCGCGATGTGCCGGGCTCCTCGCTGGTGGTGGCGATGGCCCGGAACGGCACCGACTTCGGCATCCAGGTCTCCGGCACCGGGGACCGCTGGTACACCGGCCCGGCCGAGGTGCCGGACGGCCTGTACCTGGGCGCGTACGGCCCGGACGACGCCAACCCCGACATCGGCGACTCGGCGATCACCGAGACCGCCGGGATCGGTGGCTTCGCGATGGCGGCGGCACCGGCGATCGTGCGCTTCATCGGCGGCGAGGTGGACGACGCGCTGGCCGCGACCCGGCGGATGTACGAGATCACCCTCGCGGAGAACCCGGCCTACCAGATCCCGGTCCTCGACTTCCGGGGCACGCCGACCGGGATCGACGTCACCAAGGTGGTGCGGACCGGCATCCTGCCGCAGATCAACACCGGCATCGCGGGCCGGGTCGCGGGCACCGGGCAGGTCGGCGCGGGCCTGGTCACGCCGCCGGCGCAGTGCTTCGTGGCGGCGATCGACGCGCTCGCGGAGGCGGCGCCTCCGCTCGGCTGACGCCTGTGACGCCTGTGCGCAACGCGAAAGGGGACCCGCCGCGCGAACGCGGCGGGTCCCCTTTCTGCGTGGACTATTCGGCTCCGCGCGGACCGCTCACCGGTGAATCCGCCCGTCGGTCAGGGACAGCGGCCGGGCCGTGCCGCCGTGCCGGGCCTGGACGATCTCGGCGAGCACGGCAATTGCGGTCTCCTGCGGGGTACGCGCACCCAGGTCCAGACCTATCGGCGAGTGCAGCAGCTCCAGTTCGGCCTCGGTCACCCCCGCCTCGCGCAACCGGACCAGCCGATCCGCGTGTGCGCGCCGACTGCCCATCGCGCCGACGTAGCCGACCGGCAACCGCAACGCCCGGACCAGGACCGGTACATCGAACTTGGGGTCGTGGGTCAGTACGCAGATCGCGGTACGCGCGTCCACGCGCGTGCCGGCCAGATAGCGGTCCGGCCAGTCGACCACCAGCTCGTCCACCCCGGGAAAACGTTGCGCCGTGGCGAACACGGGGCGGGCGTCGCATACCGTCACCCGATACCCGGCGAGCGCACCGGCGCGCGCGACGGCCACCGCGTAGTCGTTCGAGCCGAAGACCAACAGCCGCGGGCGCGGCACATACGAGCGCACGAAGACGATCTCGTCCCGCGCCACCCCGAGCGCCTCGACCGGGATCAGCGCGTCGCCCACCCGGCGGACCAGCGTCGTTCGGTCGGCCGCCAGTACCTCGCGCAGCGCGGCCGGCAGCGGTCCGCACTCGTCGTCCCCGGCGCCCTCCTCGTCCGCGCCGACCAGCAGCCGGGCGCCGAGCCGGGCCGGATCGGGCGTGGTCACCACGGTGGCCACCACGATCGGCCGGCCCTCGCGCAGCGCGGCGATCAGCTCGGGGAACTCCGGATAGTGCGCCGCGTCCACCGGCTCGACGTAGACCTCCAGGGTCCCGCCGCAGGTCAGCCCCACCATCAGCGCGTCGTCGTCGCTGATCCCGTAGGCGGCGGTACGCGGGCGACCGGCCTCGAGCACCTCCAGGGCCAGCTCGTACACCGCCCCCTCGACACACCCGCCGGAGACGCTGCCGAGCGCCACACCGTCGGCGGTCACCGCCATCACCGCACCCGCGTCGCGCGGCGCGCTGCGCAGCGTGGACACCACCGTGGCCAGGGCGAACGGGCGCCCTTCCCGGTACCACTCCTCCAGCCGGTCGAGCAGTTCACGCATGGCCGATCACCCGGTCCGTCGCTCGTCGACCAGCAGTGCACACAGTTCCTCCAGCGCGGCCAGGCTGTGCCCGGCGACAAAGTGGTCAACATACGGGAGAGCCGCGGCCATACCCGCCGCAAGGGGTTGATACCCGTCCCGGGCCACATGCGGATTGACCCAGATCACCCGGTGGGCGAGTCGATGCAGCCGGGCCATCGCCACGGCGAGGGGCTCGGGGTCGCCGCGTTCCCAACCGTCGGAGGCGATCACCACGACCGCACCCCGAGCCACGCCGCGCCGACCCCAGTGGGTCAGGAAGGCGTGCAGCTGGTCGCCGAGCCGGGTGCCGCCGCTGAAGTCGGGCACGACGGCGGACGCGGCGGCCAGCGCGCGGTCCGGGTCAAAGTGGCCCAACTCCCGGCTGATCCGGGTCAGCCGGGTACCGACGGTGAACACCTCGGCGCCGCGCCGCCGGCGGGCGGCGGCGTGGCCGAAGCGCAACAGTGCGTCGGCGTACGGTGCCATCGAGCCGCTCACGTCCAGGAGCAACACCAGGCGGCGTGGCCGAACGGTGCGCTCGGTGTGGCGCAGCCGGGCGAACTCGCCGGTGCGCAGTGCGGCCCGCACGGTGCGGGTGCGGTCGAGCCGACCGTGCCGGGCCGGGCGGCGCCGGCGGGTGCGGCGCGTCGGCGCGGCCGGGCGCAGCAGGGCGAGCAGCCGGCGCAGTTCGGCGCGCGCGGCGGGGTCGAGGCCGGCGATGTCGCGGCGGCGCAGGATCTCGGTCCGGTCGGCGGCGGCGACCCGGGGTTCACCGTCGGGCGCGTCCTGCTCGCGGGGCTCGTCGGGGCCCGGCAGGCCGACCGCGCGTTCGACGTCGACGCTCGGCCGACGGCGGCCCGGGGGTGCCTGTTCGCACCCGAAGTAGGCGGTGAACGCGGCTTCGTAGCGCGGCAGTTCGTCCGGCGCCGAGCACAGCGCGAGGCGGCCCGCCCAGTAGACGCCGTACCGCTGGTCGGCGCCCAGTTCGGCGGCGGCGGTCAGGAAGGTCCGCACCCGTTGCGGATCGGCCGCGACCCCGGCGGCCCGGACCGTGCGAGCGAACCCGACCAGGGTCTCCACCGCGTCCCGGCGCACCGGCACCCCGAGAGCGGCCCGCACCGTAGCGGCATCGAGAGGACTGCGCGCCGCCACCTCAGCCACCCACCGTAAGCAGCGACCCCGGCCCGGTCCGCACCCGCGCGGGATCCCCCGCGACCTCGACCACGCGTCCGGAGCACCCGAAGCCGCCCGACGTCCCCGACGCAGCCTGCCCCGTGGCCGCGTCCGACGGATCACGGGTGGCCATCCCGGCCACCTGTCGTGAGCCCGACAGGCCCGGTCCGGTCCGCGCAGGCTCCGCCGCGACCTCGACCGCGCCGCCCGAGCGCCCGAAGCCGCCCGAAGTCCTCGGCGCAGCGTGCCCCGTGCCGGCGTCCGACGGACCGCGTCCGCGCATCTCAGCCGCCCGCCGTGTCCACAGCGGGCGGCTTCCGGTCCGCGCAGGCTCCGCCGCGACCTCGACCGCGCCGCCCGAGCGCCCGAAGCCGCCCGACGTCCTCGACGCAGCCTGCCCCGTGGCCGCGTCCGACGGTCCACGTCCGCGCATCTCAGCCGCCCGCCGTGAGCAGTCGGTCCAGGCCCGCCGCGCGGACGCTCTCCAGGTCCTCCCGGTGTTTGAGTACCGCGCCGAGTGTGCGGGCCGCGCCGTCCGGATCCAGGTCCCGGACGCCCAGTACCAGCAGGGCGCCGGCCCAGTCCAGGGTCTCCGCGACGCCCGGCGGCTTGACCAGGTCGGCCGCGCGCAGCCGGCCGATCGCGCGGACCACGTCCTCGGCGAGTTGCTCGCCCACCTCGGGCAACCGGCGGCGGACGATCGCCACCTCGTGCGCGTGATCGGGGTGGTCGAGCCAGTGGTAGAGGCAGCGCCGCTTGAGCGCGTCGTGCAGCTCGCGGGTGCGATTGGAGGTCAGCACCACCAGAGGTGGCACCTCGGCGCTGATCCGACCCAGTTCGGGCACCGTCACCGCGAAGTCGGAGAGCACCTCCAGCAAGAACGCGTCGAACTCGTCGTCGGCCCGGTCCACTTCGTCCACGAGCAACACCGCCGGCGCCGCCTCGATCGCCTGGAGCACCGGCCGGGCGAGCAGATAACGCCGGTCGTACAGCCCCGCCTCCAGGGTGTCCGCATCGGTCTCGCCCGCCGCGCCGGCCGCCCGCAGGCGCAACATCTGGCGCGGGAAGTCCCAGTCGTAGAGCGCCTGCGAGGCGTCCAGGCCCTCGTAGCACTGGAGCCGGAACAGCGGTACGGCGAACGCGTCGGCGAGCGCTCGGGCCAGCGCGGTCTTGCCCACCCCCGGCTCCCCCTCGACCAGCAGCGGCCGGCCCATCCGCAGCGCGAGATAGGCGGCGGTCCCGATCCCGTCCCCGGCCAGGTAGTCCACGCCGTCGAGGCGTGCGACCACCCCCTCGGGCCCACCGAGATCCTCGCCCGCCCACCACGCCTGCGCCACGCCGCACACCTCTCCACCCACACCAGCACCAGCACCCGCATCCGCACCCGCCCGGCCCGGTTCCGGCCGAACGATCGGTGTTCAGTACACGCCGAACCGGCCCGGACCTCGACGGCAACATCTGCCAAAGCCCGGCCCGATCCCTGACGATCCGCGCCGGCGCGGACGCGCACTCGCGCCGGCGCGCGGACGGTCCGGCGACACCGGCGATCTCCACCCGGCGCGGTATGGCGCCTGGACCGTCGGTTTGATGACCGAGCCCGCCGCGCGGGCTACGCTGCGCCGATGCGGTCCCGACCGGTGTGGATCAGACTGCCCATCAGCATCCCCTCGATCGTGGTGGACGCGGTCCTGGCGCTGTCCGACATCGTGGTCAGCGTGCTGCTCGCGCGCGAGGATCCGCAGGGCAACTGGCGGCATACCGACGCGTTCGGCTTCACCCTGATCGTGCTGATCAATCTGCCGCTGATCGTGCGTCGGCGGGCGCCGGTCACGGTGTTGCTGATGATGCTCGTGATGCAGATCTGGTACATCAGCCTCGGCTATTGGCCGGTGGTGAACTCCTCCGGCGTGCTGCTCGCGGTCTATACGGTGGCCGCGCATCGGTCGATTCGGGTGCTCGCGGGATGTGCTCCGGCGGTGTCGGCCACCTGGTTGTACGCCGGACTGGACGCGGACGGGGGCTCGATGCTCACCGTCGTCGCCCAGGCGCTGGTCATCCCGTCGGGGATCTGCTGGTTCGGCGTCTCGGCCCGCCGGCTGAGCGAACGCAACGCGCAGTTCGCCCAGTTGACCGCGCGCCTGGCCCGCGAGCAGGCGGCCCGGGCACGTCGCGCGGTCACCGACGAACGGGTGCGTATCGCCCGCGAGTTGCACGACGTGGTGGCGCATCACGTGTCGGTGATCTCGGTCCAGGCGGGGCTGGCCGAGTATGTGCTCGACTCCGATCCACCCACCGCCCAGGCCGCGTTGCGCACGATCGGGGAGACCACGCGCGAGGCGTTGGACGAGATGCGCCGAATGCTCTCGCTGCTGCGCGCGGACACCGAGGAGGTGTGGGACCCGGAGCACGAGCGGGTTCCCGAGGACCGGATGGCCCCGGCGCCGAGCCTGGCCCGCCTCGACGAGGTGGTGCGGCGGATCCGGGCGGCCGGGATCGAGGTGCGCACCCGGCGGGTGGGCCTGGCCCGCCCGCTGTCCCCGGGCGTCGAACTGTGCGCGTACCGGATCGTCCAGGAGGCGCTGACCAACGTGCTCAAGCACGCCCGCTCGGCCCGCGTGGACCTCGTGGTGGACTACGGGCCCCGGCAGTTGCGGATCACGGTGACCGACGACGGCGGCGGCGGTGTGCCGATCCCGGCACCACAGCGGCCGGATTCGGGCAGAATCGGATCGGTGGCCGCACACGGGTTGATCGGCATGTCCGAGCGCACCAAGCTCTACGGCGGGACACTCTCCGCCGGGCCGCGGCCCGACGGTGGATTCGAGGTCGGCCTGGTGCTGCCGATCCCGGCCGAGCCCGCCGTGCGGACCGGGAACGAAGGGGACACCTAGTGCCGGGCGCGGCACTAGTCGCCTCGTACCGACGTGACGAAGGGAACGACGGGGTGACCAAGGTATTGGTGGTCGACGATCAGGTGCTGATCCGGGCCGGGCTCGCCGCATTGTTACGCGCGGCCCCCGGGATCGAGGTGGTCGGCGAGGCGTCCGACGGGGCCGAAGCCATCGACCTGGCCGCCAAGTTGCGGCCCGAGCTGATCCTGATGGACATCCGGATGCCCGGGGTGAGCGGGGTCGTCGCCACCGAGCGCATCCTGGCCGCGGCCGACGGCACCCCGCCGCGGATCGTCGTGCTGACCACGTTCGACCTGGACGAATACGTCTATGCCGCGCTGCGCGCCGGCGCCTCCGGCTTCCTGCTCAAGGAGATCGGCCCGCAGCGGCTGTTGGCCGCGATCGACGGGGTGATGGCCGGGGACATGCTCTTCGCGCCCAGCGTCACTCGGCGGTTGATCGAGACCTACGTGGCCGCCTCGAACGCTCCGTGCGGCGAAGTGCCGCCCGACCTGGAGGCGCTCACGGGGCGGGAGTTGCAGGTATTGCGGCTGGTCGGCAAGGGACTGGCGAACCACGAGATCGCCGAGACGCTCGTGGTCACCGAGTCGACGGTCAAGACCCACTTCAACCGCGCGCTCGCCAAGTTGCACCTGTCCAGCCGGGCGCAGGCCGTGGTGTTGGCCTACGAGACCGGATTGGTGACGCCGGGCCGGCGGTCCTGAGCTGCCGGTGGGCGGGGGCGGGCGTAGGCGCCGAGCAGGGCGCCGACGAGGAGCGCGGTCAGGTGGCCCACCGCCGTGACGTCCTCGTCGGTGAACCCGTCGACCAGGTCCGGCGCGTTGACGAGCAGATACAGGAGGGCGAGCGCGCGCGGCCCGCGGCCCGGGCCGTAGAGGACCACTGCCGACAGGGCCGTGTACACCAGGTACGACGGCCCGACGTCGGCCATCGCGGCCAATGTGTGCGGGGCCCGGCCGGCGGCGATCCGGGTGGCCAGGAACGCCTGGCTGACCCCGGTGGCCAGCACATGTCCGGCGCCTACCAGGAGGCCGGCCCGCAGGTTGCCGAACCGGTCGACCAGGGCGAGCAGGGCCAGTACGGCGATGGCGAGGCGGGACCACAGCTCGGGCTCGAACACGAAGGCCGACGCGACGAGCGCCTCGATCGGCCGACCGCGCAGGTTGTTCAGATTCGTCGAGGACCAGTCGACCAGCACCGCGCGCGCCCCGGGCCCGAGTCCCCATTCCTGGACGGCCGAGACGATCCCGGCCAACAGCAGGAAGCCGATCGGCAACCAGTGGGCCCGCAAGTACCGGGCCCAGCGGGCGAGTTCGGGCCGGATGGCGGCGGCCTTCGCCGACTCGTCGGGATGGCGGCGCGGTTCGGTCATGACGATCGGGACCACTCCTCGGGGTCGGCCGGTCTGCGTACCTCGAATCTGGCAGCGGGCCGGGCGCGGGCGCGTCCGGCGGACGACGGACCGGAACACGTCTGTCGCAGGAGGGACTCCGGGCCGGGGCTACGGCGTGCGGCGGAGCAGCGAAGTGGGCCCGGGGGCAGAGGACGCGAGGCGCCCGCGCGCGTAGCGTCGGTATGTGAACCCGACGACGCCACGGGCGTATCCATCGCGTGAGGGCCGGTTGCGGCGCTGCCTGCCCCTGGCCGCGGAAGTCGCGTTCGCGTTCGCGCTCTGCGTAGTCCTGTCGACGAACGCCGACTGGATCGCCCGGCGTCTGGACCTGCCGTTGGCACTGGTGTACGGGCTGCACTGGGCTTTCGCGGCGACACTGGTGCTGCGCCGCTACGCGCCGGTCGCCGCGCTGGTGGCCTCCTCCGTGACGCTGCCACTGGCGACCATGACGCCGTGGGCGGCACTGGTGTGGGTTGCGATGGCCGCGATCGCCTATGGGGCACAGTCGACGGTGCCGAGGCGGGCGTTGTGGGCGCTGGGCATGGCCGTCACGGTGGAGACACTGGAAGCCGCGCTGGTCGATCTGCAAGCGGGGAAGCCACTGCTCAGTTCCGACTGGCCGGTGCAGATGATGGCCGTGCAACTCGCCGCCTGGGTCACCGGTTGGTCGGTCGCTCGGGGCCGGGCACACAGCGAGGGACTACGCCTCCAGGCCGAACAGCGCGCCGCCGTACAGGTGGACCGGGCCCGGCGGGCGGTCTCCGAGGAACGCTTGGACATCGCCCGGGAGTTGCACGACATCGTGGCGCACAGCCTGAGCATCATCGCGGTGCAGTCCGGGGTGGCCAACCATCTGATCCACACCCGACCGGCGCAGGCCGCCGACGCGTTGGCGGCGATCGAGGAGACCAGCCGCTCGGCGCTGATGGAACTGCGGTCCCTGGTGGGCCTGTTGCGCGATCGCGAGGCGGCGGAGTTCTCGCCGGGCGGGCTGGCCGATCTGGAGGGGTTGATCGCCCGCAGTGCGCAGGCCGGGGTGCGGGTCGACGTCACGGCGGAGGGTGCCGTGGACGAGCTGCCGCACGGCGTGGATCGGGCCGCGTACCGGATCGTGCAGGAGGCGCTGACCAACGTGTCGAAGCACGCGCAGACGCCCCGGGCCCGGCTGGAGCTGTCGGTGACCGCCGAGCGGATCGACATCGAGGTCACGGACGACGGGGTGGGGCGAGTGAAAACCGGGCGGGACCCGGGGGAGTTGGACGCACCGGGTGGGCATGGCCTGGTCGGCATCCGGGAGCGGGCCGCGCTGTACGGTGGCGTGGTCAGCGCCGGGCCGCGGGCCGAGGGCGGCTTTCGGGTCGCGGTGCGCCTGCCGGTGCACCGGGATCTGCCGACACACGCGGGTGCGTTCGTCGGGAGCGAGACGGGGGCGACATGACGATCCGGGTGTTCATCGCGGACGACGAGGGGCTGGTCCGGGCGGGTTTTCGGGCGCTGATCGACTCCGATCCCGACCTGAGCGTGGTCGGCGAGGCCGGGAACGGGCGCGACGCGGTGCGGCTGATCGGGGAGAGTCGGCCCGACGTGGTGTTGATGGACATCCGGATGCCGCTCCTCGACGGGATCGAGGCGACCCGCGCGGTGCTGGGCGGCGCGGCCGGCGCGGGGTCGTTGCGGGTGCTGATCCTGACCACGTTCGGCCTGGACGAGTACGCGTTCGGCGCACTTCGCGCGGGGGCGAGCGGATTCCTGCTCAAGGACACCCGACCGGCCGAACTGCTCGCGGCGATCAAGGTGATCGCGGGCGGCGAGGCGCTCCTCGCGCCGCAGGTGACCCGGCGGCTGATCGAGGAGTTCGTCAGCCGCCCGGAGGGTTGGCACCCGGCCGGCGACGGCGACCTGACGGGGGTCACCGAACGCGAACGTGAGGTGTTGTACCTGATCGCCATCGGCTACTCCAACGCCGAGATCGCCGCCGAACTGTATGTCACGGTCGGCACGGTCAAGACCCACGTCAGCCGCCTGCTGACCAAACTCGGCGCCCGCGACCGGGCCCAACTGGTGATCGCGGCCTACGAAACCGGCCTGGCCGGCGGACCGAGGCGGGAGCCGGCCTGACCGTCCGGCGTCGCCTACCTCGGCTTGCCTCGGCTACCTCCGCCGCCGGCGCAGCGTATGGCGGTGCAGCCGGCGCGGGACCCGCAGCAGGCGGTCGGTGGGGGCGATCACGCGGCGGATGCGCTCGCGCATCGCCGAGCCGGGGCGGGCCACGGCGGCGCGCAGGCGGCGCTCCTCGGCCAGATGGCGGCGGCGTTCCTCGACGCGCCGGCCCAGATCCCCGGGGGTGCCGGCGGGGCGGGTCTCGTCGACCAGCTTGTCGACGGCGGCGAGGAGCGTGCCGTACAGCTCCCAGCGGTCCGGATTGGCGATCGAGTCGGCGAGCAGGATCGCCTCGGTGCGCGAGCGGTCCGCGTCCGCCTCGGCCAGCCGCGCGCGCAACCGGTCCTCGGCCCGCGCGGAGTCCTCGGGCCGATCCTGGCCGTGCAGCACGACCAGGTGGCCGTACGCCGCGAACAGCGCGGCCAGCGAGTGGAACAGGCTGCGCAGCGACTGGGCGGTGGCCGGCGGCAGTTCGGTGTGCGCCGGTTCGTCGTGCTCCCCGCGTGCGTACAGTCCGCTCAGTGCCCGGCACACCAGACGCAGCGCGACCGCGCTGATCTCGGCGGTGTCCAGGCCGCTGCGCAGGGCCAGTACCCGAACGGTGGCCCGGCGTCCGCGCGGGTTGAGCCGGGTGCCCTCCTCGGCGGTGGACAACGTCGCGTCGACCCGGACGATGTCCCGGTCGATCCGCCGGGCCTCCTCCAGCCAGCCGTACGCCCGCTCGTGCGCGATGTCGTCGTCGATCTCGCGGGCCATCGTGTCCAGCAGCCTGGTCAGCGCGTCGAACGCGGACATCACCGCCTCGTTCGCGGGCCGCACGTGCACCGGCGGGGCGAGCACGAGCGAGAAGACCATCCCGACGGCCGCGCCGATCAGCGTCTCGGCGACCCGGTCCCACGCGGTGTCCGCGACCTGGCTGACCCCGAGCACGATCATCGCGCTGATCGCCACCTCGTTGATCGAGTCGCCGAGCCGGATCAGGTGTCCCAGGCCGAGCGCGGCGAGCAGGAGCAGGGCCAGGCTCCACCAGTTGAGCCCGACGGCGGCGCTGAACAACACCGCGATCAGGACGCCGGACACGACACTGGCCACCCGCTGCACACCGGTGGTGAACGTGGCGTACGAGGTGACCTGGACGACCAGGAGCGCGGTGAGCGGTGCCAGGATCGGCTGCGGGTCGGCGCCCACCAGGAGCAGCGCGGCGACATAGGAGGTCACCGCGGCGACCGTGGTGCGCAGCACCTGACCGACGAGCGAGGTCTCGGTCTCCTTGACCCGACTCAGTGCGGCCGTGAGGTCGACTTCCGACGGCATGCGACTCCCTTCCGGGTTTCTCGGCCGTTGCGATGCGGGCGGATTTCCCTGGTATGCCCGATCTCGGAGCGATGCACCGGAGGAGGCGCACCAGGACGGCGCCAATCGGGATGTGTAATATCCCGATCATGCGCATGGGTGAGGGTGTCGAGTGGGGGCTGCACTGCTGTCTGGTGCTGGCCTGGCTGGAGGAGGAGGGGCCGGTGTCGACCGCGACGCTGGCCGCGTGGTTCGAGCTGCCGCCGGCCTACCTGAAGAAGCGGCTCCAGGCGCTGGTCCGGGCGGGCCTCCTGACCTCCAGCGCCGGCGCGCGCGGCGGGTTCGGCCTGGCCCGGCGGCCGGAGGCGATCACCCTGCTCGACGTCGTGGTGGCGGTCGAGGGGCCGGACGACCTGTTCCGCTGCACCGAGATCCGGCAGCGCGGCGACGGGGTGGACCCGGCGGCGGCCGAGTTCCGCGCCGCGTGCGGCGTGACCACGCTGATGCGTCGGGCCGAACTGGTCTATCGCCGCGAACTGGCCGCCCGTACCCTCGCCGACGCCCTCGCGGCGGCCCCGCCGGCGGCGGCGGCCCGGGCCCGACGCAGGTATGCCCGGATGGCGGGCTGAGCGGGCCGGCCGCGGTGCGCGACTTTTTTTCGACCTCAATCGGGATATCGAATGTCCCGACCAATCGACTCCACGGGGAGGCCACATGTCCCACACCTCGACCACCCATCCGCCCGATGCCCCACCGGAGCCGGCGGCGTCCCGCGGGTCGATCGCGATCCTGGTACTGGCCCTGGGCACCTTCGCCGTCGGTACGGACGCCTTCGTCGTCGCGGGCTTCCTGCCGGCCATGGCCGCGTCGCTGGACGTGTCGGAGAACGCGGCCGGGCAGTCGGTGACGGTGTTCGCGATCGCGTACGCACTGGCCGCGCCGCTCCTGGCCACCGCCACCGCGCGGTTGCCCCGGCGCGGACTGCTGGTCGGCGCGTTGCTGGTCCTGGCGGTGGCCAACCTCGGCTCGGCCCTGGCGCCGAACCTGCCGGTGCTGATCGGTACGCGGGTGTGCGCCGCGGCCGGTGCGGCGGCCTTCACCCCCAACGCCGGTGCGGTCGGCGCGGCGCTGGTTCGGCCCGAACTGCGTGGCCGGGCGCTGGCCACGGTGATCGGCGGGCTTACCGCGGCGACCGCACTCGGCGTGCCGCTCGGCACCCTGGTCGGGCAGCTGACCGGCTGGCGGATCGCGTTGGCCGGGGTGGCCGGGCTGTGTCTGCTGATCGCGGTCGCGGTGCGGCTGATCATGCCCGCGCTGCCCGGCGCCGAGCGGGTGCCGCTGCGGGCCCGACTCGCGGTCCTCGGCCGCCCCGGCGTGCTGACCGTGCTGCCGCTGACCGTGCTCGGGATGACCGCCGCGTATACGGCGTACGCGTACAGCTCGCCCGCGTTGGCGGCGGTGGGGGTGACCGGGTCCTCGGTCGTGTGGATGTTGGTGCTGTACGGCGCGGGCGCGGTGCTTGGCAACTTCGGTTCGGGGCAGGCCACCGACCGGCGGGGGCCGGTGTGGGTACTGGCGGTGACCTATCCGGTGATGGCCGCCGCGCTGGCCGTGCTCGGCGGGCCGGCGGCCGGTGATCCGCCGATCGTCGTGGTGGGCGCGCTGTGGTTCGGGTGGGGCGCGGCGTCCTGGGCGCAGACACCCGCGCAGCAACATCGCCTGATCGCGGCGGCGCCGCACGAGGTGCCGCTGGTGGTCTCGCTCAACTCGTCCGGGATCTACCTGGGCATCGCACTCGGCAGCGCGCTCGGCGGGTTGGCGCTGGCGCGCAGTGCGGCCACGATGTACCTGATGGGCGCCGGAATCGCGCTGGTGGCCTGGCTGTTCCTGCTCGGCACGACCCGGCGCGGGCGCGCTCGGCGGCGCGGCTGAGGGCGGTCCGCGACCGCCGCCGGCCTCGGCGGTCGCGGGGCGGATTCAGCCGGCGATGCCGTGGTGCGGCGAGTCGGCGATCAGGGCCCGGGTGTAGGGGTGGGTCGGGTGGTCCAGGACCTCGGCCGTCGGGCCGTGCTCGACCACCCGGCCGGCCGCCAGCACGGTCACCTCGTCGGCCACCGTGCGGACCACGCCCAGGTCGTGGGTGACGAACAGGACGGCCAGGCCGTCCGCGCGCAGCCCGGCGAGCAGGTCGAGGATCGCCGCCTGGACCGACACGTCCAGCGCGGAGGTGATCTCGTCGCAGATCAGCACCTCGGGCCGGCAGACCAACGCCCGGGCGATGGCCACCCGTTGCCGCTCGCCGCCGGACAACTCGCGCGGGTGGGCGTCGGCCGTGCCGGCGGGCAGGGACACCCGGGCCAGCGCCTCCACGACCAGCCGCTCGGTCTCCTCACGGCCCGGGGCGAAGAAGTGCCGGATCGGCGCGGCCAGCGTCCGACGGACCGTCAGGCGCGGGTTGAGCGCCCGATACGGGTTCTGGAACACGTACTGGATCCGGCGCCGCGCCTGCGCCGGCCGCGCGGCGGCCGGCCACGCGAGCGGCTCGCCGTGCCCGTGCAGGGTGCCGGCGGTCGGCTCGCCCAGTCCGGCCAGGGCACGGGCGAACGTGGTCTTGCCCGAGCCGGACTCGCCGACCACCGCGACGCAGGCCCCGGCGGTCAGCCGCACCGAGACGTCGTGCAGCACGGATCGACCGGCGTAGCCGGCGTGTACGCCCGAGGCCTCCAGGACGACCGGGCCCGCGAACGGCGGGATGGCGATGGGCGGTTCGACGTCCACCGGGGCTGCCGGGCCGACCGGGTGGTGGCAGGACACCCGACGGGCGTCGCCGCTCAGGGTCGGTGCCGTCGCGCAGGTCGGCGTCGCCGAGGCGCAGCGGGGGGCGAACGCGCAGCCCGACGGGCGTCGGCCCGGCTGCGGCGCGCGGCCCGGGATCGCGGTCGGCGTACGGCGCTCGCCCGCGTCCGGGGCCGCCGCCAACAGGCCCCGGGTGTACGGGTGTCGAGGCTTTGCGAACAGCTCGGCGGTGGGTGCCTCCTCGACCACCCGACCCGCGTACAACACCACGACCCGATCGGCCAGGTGCCGTACCACCGCCAGGTCGTGCGAGACGTACACCGCCGCCACGTCGTGTGCCCGGCACAGTTCGCGCACGGTGGCCAACACCCGGGCCTGGGTGCTGACATCGAGCGCCGTGGTCGGCTCGTCGAGCACGATCACCCGAGGGCGCAGCACGAAGGCCAGGGCCAGCAGGACACGCTGCTGCTGCCCGCCGGACAACTGGTGCGGGAAACGCCGGGCGAACGCATCGTCGGCGGGCAGACCGACCTCGGCCAGCGCGGCGGCGACCGCCGACCGCCGGGCCCGACGGTCGAGTTCGGGTCGGTGTACGGCGAGCACCTCGGCCAGGTGGGACCGGATCCGCCGGCCCGGGTCGAGTGCGGTGGCCGGGTCCTGCGGCACGTAGGAGATCCGCGTCCCGCGCAGCCGGCGCAGCTCGTCGGGTCCGGCGGCGAGCAGATCGGTGTCGGCCAGGCGGACCCGGCCGCCGGTGATCGTCGCGCCCCGGCGGGCGTGGCCGAGCAGCGCGGTGGCCACGGTGGTCTTGCCCGAGCCGGACTCCCCGACGACCGCGACGATTTCGCCGGGCGCCACCGCGAAGTCCACCTCGGCGACCACATCGGCGCCGGTCCCGGCCAGCTCCACGCGCAGGCCGTCGACCCGCAACACCGCGGCCCGGGCCGCCTGTTCCGGCTCGCGTTCGGTTCCCACGGTGGTGTCGACGGTCGTCATGCCGTCCGCCTTTCTCGGTTCGGCCCGTCGTCGCGGCCGCTCATCCGGATTGCTCACGTTCCACCCGCGCGCCGGCCCGAGCGGCGCCCTGGGCCAGTGCGTTCGTCCCGAGTGCGAAGACCGCGATCAGCAGCACCGGCACCAGTACGCCCCAGGGCTGGAGTTGCAGGCCGCTGCGGTTCTCGTTGATCATCAGGCCCCAGTCGGCGGTGGGCGCGGTGACGCCGTAGCCCAGGAAGGCCAATCCGGCCAGGAGTTCGACCGCCCACGTGAGCATCGAGCCGAAGTGCACCAGGAGCGGCGCGGTCGCGTTCGGCAGGATCTCGCGGACCAGCACCACCCGGCGCGGATAGCCCATCATCCGGGCCGCCTCGATGAACTCCTGGTGCAGGACACCCACGGTGACCGCGCGGGCCAGTCGGACCGTGCCGGGCAGCAGGGTCAGCGCGACGGTGAGCACGATCAACCAACGGTCGCGGCCCAGCATCGACACGGTCAGCAGTACCAACACCACGTTGGGGAACGCCAACAGCACATCGCAGCACCACTGCACGGCCCGATCGATCACCCCCTGGGCGTAGCCCGCGAGCAGGCCGAGCGCGGTACCGCACAGCAGGGCCAGGCCGGCGGCGGCGATGGTCATGGTCAGTACCGAACGCCCGCCCGCGAGCACCCGGGACCATACGTCGTGGCCCAGGTAGTCGTAGCCCAGCGGCGCCCCCGGGCCGGGATCGCCGTAGGCGGGTCCGGTCAGCGCGTCCGGGGCGTGCGGCGCCGTCCACGGGCCGACCACGGCCAGCAGCAGTACCGCACCCGTGACCACCAGGCCGACCCGCACCTGGGTGTCGCGCAGCACGGCCCGCCACGGGGTCGCCCGCGACGACTCGGTCAGCGTCGTACTCATGCCGCCACCTCCGAGGGGTGCACGACCGGCGCGGGCTCGGGCTCGGCCGCCGCGACCCGGCCGCCGAAGCCGGAGGCGGTGCGCAATCGGGGGGTGAGCAGCACGGTGAGCAGGTCCGCGAGCAGATTCACGGTGACCACGCCGGTGGCGATCAGCAGCACGCACGCCTGCACCACCGGCAGGTCCCGGACACCCACGGCGGCATCCAGCGCGCTGCCGATGCCGGGATAGGTGAAGGCCGCCTCGACCACCAGCGAGCCGCCGAACAACACGCTCAGCGTCAAGGCCACGCCCTGGACGAGCGGGACCAGTGCGCCGGGCAGCGCGTGGCGCAGCAGCAGCCGGTGCTCCGGGACGCCGCGCAGCCGGGCGGCGACCACGTGGTCCGCGTCCAGGGCCTCGATCAGCGCGCCGCGCAACTGGCGCAGCAGATACGGCGTCACGGACAGGGCCAGGGCGATCGTGGGCAGCACCAGGTATTCGGGCCGGGCCCACGGCGAGTGTCCCGGCTCGATCAGGGAGGCCGCCGGCAGCACGTGGAAGACGGACGTGGCGAAGACCATCACCAGTGCGATGGCCAGCACGAACGCGGGCACCGCCTGGACGGTGACCGCGACCGAGGTGATCACCCGGTCGAGTCGGCGATCGCGGTGTACGGCCGCGAGGATCCCGAACAGCAGGGTCGCGGCCAACGCGGTGACCAGTACGCAGGTCAACAGCGCGAGGGAGTTGGCCAGTCGTTCGCCGAGCAGCTTGCCCACCGGCAGTCGGGAGTCCACCGAGGTGCCCGGATCGCCGCCGAGCAGATCGCCCAGCCAGCTCAGGTATTGCTCGAACAGCGGCCGGTCGAGCCCGAGTTGCCGGCGCAGCTCGGCGATCGACGCCTCGGTGGCATCCGGGCCGAGCACGGTGCGGGCCGGGTCGGAGGGGAGCGCCTGGGTGGCGGCGAAGACGATCGCGGACAGCGTCAGGATCGCCGCCACGGCACCGGCGAGCCGTCGGGCCAACCAGCCGACCCAGCCCGGCGGCCGGGCGAGCGCGCTCACGATCGCCCCTTGACGAACAGGCTGTCGAAGCGCCAGGTCGGGAATTGGGTGCGCTCCGCGACCGCACCGCCCACGGTGTGCGCGACCGCGTCCAGGGCGTTGTTGAAGCCCCAGATGATCAACCCGCCCCTGGCGTGCTGGATCTGCTGCATCTCGTGCACCAGCGGGCTGCGCTTGGCCACGTCGGGCTCGGACTGGGCCTGGGCGAACAGTGCGGCGAACCGGTCGTCGGCGAAGTGTGTCTTGTTGCCCGCCGACGCGGGCGCGTCCAGGTGCAGCGCGCTGGAGAGGAAGGACTCGGTGAGCAGGCCGCCGGTGCTCATCGTCCAGTCGAGCCGCTGGGGGCCGTTGAAGGTGGCCGAGTCGACCTTCTTGACGTTGACCGTGACGCCGACCTGCTTGGCCTGGTTGGCGAACACCAGCGCGGCGGACGCGGCGCTGCCCCCGGGCTCGGCGACCAGGTCCACGGTGAGCCGATCCACGCCCGCTTGGCGCAGCAGTGCGCGGGCCTGCTCGATGTCGTACGGGCGCTGCGCGATCGAGGTGTCGAAGGTCGGATCGTGCGGCGCGTACAGGTCGTTGGCGATCCGGCCCTGACCGGACAGCGCCCGGTCGACCAACTCCTGTCGGTTGACCAGGAGTCGGAACGCCTGGCGGACCCGCTCGTCGCGAAACGGCTCCTTGGCCAGGTTCAGATCGAAGGACTGCCAGTCGTTGGTCTGCGACACCAGCACCCTGAGCTTGGGATCGTGCTGGAGCAGCCGGAACTGGTCCGCGCCGATGTCGTTGACCAGATCGAGCTGCCCGGCCCGCAGCGCGGCGATCCGCGCGGTCTCGTCCTTGAAGTCGATGATCTCCAACTCGTCGGTGTACGGCCGACCGGGCTTGAAGTAGTTCTCGAACCGGGTGAACAGGGAGCGCTGCCCGGGGGCGAACTGCTTGAGCCGGTACGGCCCGGCGCCCACCGGGTTGCGCGGGTCGTAGTCGGTGGGCACCAGGCCGCCGAAGTTGGTGAAGGTGTCGGGGAAGGCCACGAAGCCCTGACCGTCGCGGAAGCGGAAGCGCACGGTGCGCTCGTCCAGCTTCTCGATCCGGTCCGGGTCGATCGCGTGCAGCAGCCCGGCGAATGGCGAGGCGAGCTTGGGGTCGGTCAGCCGCCGGGCGGAGAACACCAGGTCGTCGGCGGTGATGGTCTTGCCGTGGTGGAACTCCAGGCCCTGGCGCAGCCGTACGGTCCACGCGGTGGCATCGGCGTTGGACTCGGCCGACTCGGCCAGGGCCAACGTCGCCTGCATGTCGGCGTTCCACTCCCACGGCTTCGCGTAGAGCGCGAAGCCCCGGATGATCGAGCCCATGCCGACCGGCTTGTGTGCGTCCAGGTCGCCGGACTGGCTGCCGTCGATGATGCCCAGGCGCAACCGCCCACCGCGTACCGGCCGGCCGTCGTTCGGGCCGGCGGCGGGCGCCGGGTCGGTCCCGCCGTCGGCGCAGGCGCCGAGCAGTCCGCCGCCGAGGAGCACGCCGGCGCCGACGGCGGCGCCGCCCAGGAAGCGGCGACGGGACAGGGTGGGAAGGCTCACTGTGTCTCCAGGGTTGGGGCGGCCGGTCGAGGCGGCGACGGCGGGGGCGGGGCGGTGACGCTCACGCGGACACCGGGACGGGCGCGGTCGTTTCCGACGCTGCCTTTGCTGCTGCTGCCGGCCGGGATGCGGGTGCGGGGTGGCCGGTGCCCAGGTCGGGTACGTCGAACCCGTGGTCCAGGTCGAGCAACGGGAACAGCAGGTCGGCGACCCGATGCGCCTCGCCGATCAGCGGATAGCCGGACAGGATGAACGACTCGACGCCGTGCGCCCGGTACTCGCGGATCCGGTCCGCGACATTGGCCGCGCTGCCCACCAGGTGGATCCCGGCCGCCGGTTGTACGACGTCGAACCCGAACAGCGAGGGCCCGGCCCAGACATTGGGGTGGATCTCCAGGTCGCGGACGTGCGGCAGGCGGCCCGCGCGCAGTGCCTCGACCCGACGGCGGATCGCCGGGTCGTCGCTCTCGAACGTGGTGTGGTCGGTGCCCGGCGGGAACTGACGTTCGGTCAGCGCGACCGCCGTGCGGTGCGTGGTGCGGCGCAGCAGCTCGTCCGCGTAGGCCCACGCCTCCTCCTCGGTCTCGCGCACGATCACCTGGAGCCGGGTGCCGTAGCGCAGGGTGCGGCCGAGGGCGGCGGCCTGGGCGCCGACCCGGGCGAACTTCTCCCCCAGACGCGCCGGGGTGTCGGCGAACGACAGGTAGACGTCCAGGAGTTGCACCGAGTGGCGGACCCCGGCCGGGGACGTCCCGGCGCCCCACAGCGGGGTGGCCCCGGCGCGCGGCGATTCCCGCCAGGGGGACAGCGGTTCGCCGTCGAGTTCGCGCTCGGTCAACCGGATCTCGTGGCCCTCGTACGGGCTGGGGTCGCCGAGGTAGACCCGCTGGAAGGCGTCCCAGTACTCCGCGCTGAAGTCGTAGCGGCGGTCGTGTTCGAGGTGCAGTCCGTACTGGGCGAGCGTGTGGTCGTTGCCGTTGACCACATTGAACAGCAGCCGGCCGGCGGTGTATCGGTCGATGGTCTGGGCCATCTGGGCCAGCTTGGCGGGGGAGACCAGGCCCGGATAGACGGCGGTGAGGAAGTGCATCCGCCGGGTCTCCGCGGCCATCGCGGCGGCGACCGTCATGCCGTCGTCGCGCCCGGTGCCGAGCAGCGCGCCGTAGAAGCCGAGCCGGTCGATGGTCACCGCCAACTGCCGCAGGTGGTCGAAGTCGGTGCGCCACCGACCGCTTTCCTCCCACGGATACGGCCCGTCGGGGGCGGTCAGGTACCACAGCAGACGGACCCGCTCACGGGCCTCGGACGGGTCGGACATGGGGGTCACCTCTCGGGAGCGTCGCGGTGGGGCGTGGTGATGCGCGGTGATGCGCGGAGCGCGTGGGGTGCGCGGGCGGGCGGGATCGGCCCGTTGCCCGGGTCGGGCGGTGGCGGGCGGATGCGGACCTGTCGGCGGAGCGCGCGGTGCGGGTCGGGGCGAGCCGTGCGCAGGGGGTGGTGGGGGTGCCGGCGGCCGGCTCGGCGGGCGCGAACACCGGTCGCGTGGCGGCGAATCGGTGCGCGGGCGGGGTGGGCGGCGCGTTCGAGCGGCGGTCGAACGGTGCGTGGCGCGCCGCGCGGGTCAGGCGCGGGGGGACCTCACGCGGTCGGCCGGGCGGACGTAGGGCTTGACGACATGTCCTACGGACCGTCGGGGCCGGGACGGCCGGCGATCAGCGACAGCGGCAGCCGGCGACGCGGGCCAGATCGATGTAGCGGCGCCTGGTGAGCGCGGCCAATTCGGGAACCGGGACGGAGACGCGGCGCACGACGGCGATCACGGCGTTCTCCTTCCGGTCGGCGACGCGCCGGGCGGCTCCCGGAGGCGTCGGGGAGGAGCATGGCATGCCGGACCCCGAGTCTTCAAAGATTCTCACGATGTGGGAAGGGGTGGGTATATCGAGGCCGATCCGCTCACCGTGTGCCGATCATGGGTTGCCACAATGTAAGAGGGACCGGCTTCGCGGGCGCGACGCGGGGTCGGCGGAGCAACCGCGATCTGCCCGCGCGGGGTCGTCGGGTGTGCGAGGGTGCGGGGGACGGTGTCGATGCGGCCAGGGCTCCGTCGGTGGGTCGGCAGGCTGGTCGGACCGGTACGACGCATCGGAGTCGGTTCCCATGGCATACGAAATCCCGCCGGAGACGGCACACTTCGTGGATCGCGAACCCGAGCAGGCCCGGGTGTTCCGAGCCGCCGCGGAGTGGGCCGGGCAGTCCCGACCGCTGTGTGTCGCACTCAGCGGGCCGGCCGGGATCGGGCGTACGGAACTGGCCTTTCGGCTCGCCCGCGCCCTGCGCCAGGACCCGAACGACGACGTGCTCCATCTCGACCTGGACGACCTGCGCCGGGACGGTGTGGTGGAAGTCGCCGACGCACTCGGCGACTTGTTGCGCTCGCTCGGGGTGCGGCCGGAGTTCCTGGAACACTCGTTCAAGGCCCGCTGCCGGCAATATTGGACGCATACGGACGGCAGACGCCTGGTCGTCGTGCTCGACAACGCGCGCTACGGCGCCGAGATCGTGCCGCTGCTCCCGGTTTCCGCGGCGAGTGTGGTGATCGTGGTCAGCCACGGGCCACTGCACGACCTCGAACCCGGCGCGGCGGTCGAGTTGACGGTGAGTCCCCTGGACGACGGGCATGCGCGGGACCTGCTGCAGCGGCTCGTCGCCGACCCCCGACTCGCCGCCGAACCCGAGGCCGCCGAAGGCCTGGTCCGGCTGTGCTCGGGCCTGCCCGCCGCGCTGCACGTGACCGGCCGCTGGTTGCGCCGACACCGACTGCGCCCGCTGTCCCGGCTGTTGGCCGACCTCACCACCGAACTGCACGAGAAGGGACTGCCCGAGGTGGAGGCGGTGTGGGACGCGGCCTACCGGGGACTGGGCCCCGATGGCGCGCTGCTCTACCGGCTGCTCGGCGACGACCCGGGCTGGGACTTCACGCCACAGGCGGCGATCGCGCTGCTCGGTCGGGGCGAGGACGCGGGCTATGCGGCGTTGGAGGAACTGGATGCCGCCGGGCTGGTCGAGGTCAGAGGCGAACACCGGCGCCTGTCCGAGCTGTTGCGGGCGCACGCGCGGCGCCGGGCCCGGCAGGACGGCGGCGGACCGGAACGTGTCGACGGGCGGCGGCGGATCGTGCGCTGGTACCTGCGCCAGGCGCAGTCGGCGGACGCCGTCGCGGCGGGCCCGCGACTGACCTTGGCCGAGCCGGTCCCACCCGTACCCGGCGCGCCGGACCTGGAGTTCGCGGACAAGGCGGCAGCGGCACGTTGGCTGGAGGCGGAGCGACACGCGCTCTACGCCTGCGTGCGGATCGCCTACGCGGCCGGCCTGGACGCCGAGGCATGGGCGCTGTGCGAGCCGCTGTGGACACACTTCCTCGACCACCGGCACTACGCGGACGTCCTCGACGCGTTCGGTAAGGGAGTGGCGGCGGCCCAGCGGGCCGGGCATCCCCGTGCACTGATCCGGATGCGCTGCCAGCTGGCCCGACCGCTGTGGGAGCAGGGTGACTTCGCGGCGGCGGAGCGGGAGTTGGGGCAGGCGCTGACCGCACATGCGGCGCTCGGCAGCATGACGGACGACGACCGCAAACTCGGCGCGTCCGCCGTCGAGTTCCGCGGCATGCTGCACTCGGCGCGCGGCGACTGGGCGGGCGCGGCGGCCGACTTCGAGGCATCGCGCGAGGTGCACCGGGCGATCGACAACCGGTACGGCGTGCTGCTGACCACCTACCGCCTCGGCGAGGCAGTAGCCGCCCTCGGCGACCCGGCACAGGCGGCCGAGCTGTTGGAAGAGGCCCGCGACATGGCCATCGACCAGAACCGAGCCCGGATGACCGCCCGCACCGGCTTCGCCCTCGGCAAGGCCCTGCACGCCCTGGGCCGCAACACCGAGGCCCGCCCGCTCTACGACTTCTCCCTGACCGCCGCCCGAAAGCGCGGCGCCCACGCCGACGAGGCCCGCATCCTGGACGCGCTCGCCGAGGTGGCGACGGCCGAGGGCGACGAGGCAGGCGCCCGGGCACACCGGGAGGCGGCGCACACGATCCGCGCGGCGGGTGGGGCGGTGGAGTAGGGGGGAGGGAGCGCTACGGCCCGGCGCCCGACCCGAGACGGGCCGCTGCGGACCGATGTGGTCGATTCCACATGATTTGGGTGTTCCGGCGGAGGTCGGGCGTACTAACGTCGGGGCAATGGATCATGGGGTGCGCAGGCGGTTCGATGCCGTGGCGGAGGGTCTCGGGTTTCGGCTCGACGCGGATCAGACTTCGGCGGCCGATCGGCTGAGCGTGCTGGCCGGCGAGGTGGGCGTCGGGCGTCGGCGGCTGTTGCGTCACGCCCCACGCGGTGTGTACCTGTGGGGGCCGGTCGGGCGTGGGAAGAGCTGGCTGATGGACACGTTCTACGCGGCGCTGCCCACCGAGGCGAAGCGGCGGGTGCACTTCCACGAGTTCTTCCGGGATCTTCAGGAGGCGGTCTTCCGGCATCGCGAGGACGCGCACACGATCGACCCGGCGATGGCCGAACTGGTGGGCGACGCGGCGGTGTTGTGCTTCGACGAGTTCCATGTGCACGATCCGGGTGACGCGATGTTGGTCACCAGGCTGTTGCGGGAGTTGTTCGGGCGACGGATCACGCTGGTCGCGACGTCCAACTATGCGCCCGCGGGGCTGCTTCCGTCGCCGCTGCATCACCACCTCTTCGAGCCGGCGATCCGATTGATCGAGCAGAAGATGGACGTGGTCGGCGTCGCCGGGCCGCGCGACTACCGCACGGGGGCGGACCCGGACACCGGCTCGGCGGGCGGCTTCACCGGTGGTGCGCTGCTGTCTCCGGGCGACGCCGCGCAGCTCCACGCACACGGGTTGGTTCGGCCCGGGGCGGCCGAGGAGACGGCGCTGGTGCTCAACCGGCGGACGCTCACCGCGCGGGCCGTGCGTGGGCCGCTGGTCTGGTTCGACTACCGGCGGCTGTGCGAGGCGACCACGGCCACACCCGACTACCTGGCACTGGCCGACCGGTTCGATACGTGGGTGCTGGACGGTGTCCCGGACTGGGACGACTGCTCGCGCGACGGACGGCAACGGTTGGCCAACGTGGTGGACGTGGCCTACGACCGCGACATCGTGCTGTACCTGATCGGCCCGGGCCGTCCCGCCCAACCGGCGCCGGGGGCGGAGGTTCCGCCGGACTTCGTCCGCACCGCCAGCCGCCTCGGACTGTTGCGGGAGCGGGTGGGCGGTTAGAACTCCTTTTCCAGTTCCGCCGGTTCGGCGGCGGACAGGTGGACGGGGAACCGGCGGTTGTTGAGTACGCAGATGAAGTCGGCTGGTAGGGCCGGGTGTTCGGCCAACCGGACGTGGACGGCGCTGAGCATCGCAGCTGGGTCCGGGTGGTCGATTCGGCCGCCGGTTCGGTCCGGCTCGATGCGTACCGTGACCAGCGCGCCGGACTTCGTGCGGGCCACGCACAGTGTGTCGGACAGGATTACCGCGGCCGTGCGGCAACCCGGGTAGTCGGCCAGTACCTCGGCGGTCCAGCCGGCGGGCGTCCAGCCCAGCCGAGCCGGTGCGGGCGGGGTCGTCCGGACGTAGTGGACCGCGGCGCTCTGCAGGTGGGATCGGCTCGCCGCGCCGTGTTCGGCCGCGATGTGATGTGCGGGTAGGGAGCTGCGGGTGGGTCGCCGTTCGACCCGTACCTCGTCGCCGTCGACCCGGACCCGCACCGCGAAGGCGGCCGGTGTGCGGGTCGACGCGGTGGGCGGCGGCAGCACCCGCGCGGCGGCCGGGTAGGGCCTGGGATCGAGGCCGAGTACCGCGTATACCTGCTCGCGCAGCCGTTCCAGTGCGTGTCCCTGCTCGGCGAACGCCTCCGCCGCGTGTGCCCGGCCGGATCCCGGGCGATGCGCGTCGAGCAGCTCGGCCAGGCGGTCGGGGTCGGCCAGGCGCGGGCTGTCGGCGAGCAGTTCGGCGATCGGGCTGCCCGGGATCAGCTCGGCACCGCCGTCGTAGCCGGCGAGTACCGGCCGGTCCAGGGCCGCCGCGTACAGCGCGGTCGAGCCGTGATCGGTGAGCACCACGTCGGCGGCGACCAGCAGCGCGGCCCACTCCTCGTATGGCGCGGCCAGGATCAGCCCGGCGTCGAGCGCGGGCGCGAGTTGCTCGGCGAGGTCGAATTCGCCGATCTGGCTGCGCTCGTTGGGGTGCAGGACCAGGGCCAACTGGTAGGCGTCGAGCGGGAGTCGGGCGGTCAGCTCGGCGGGCAGGTGGGGGTGGCGGTGGAACAGCGATTCGGGACCCCACGTGGAGGTGAGCACGAGCAGCGTGCGGGCGCCGGTGCGCAGGTGCGCGCGGTAGAGGTCGCGGAGGCCGACCGAGGCGAGAATACGTTCGAGGGTGGGATCGCCGACCACCGCGGCGCGTTCGGCGGCGACCCGGCTGAGCGCGGCCAGCCGGGCCACCTGGCTGGGATGGGCCAGGGCGTGCACCGTGGCCAACGGCCGTCCGGCGCGCAGCAGATGGGTCGGATCGAGGCCGGACGCCGAGTCGGCGGCGCCGCGTTCCTCGGGGATGGTCTTGCCGAATCCGGCACCGTGCGGCAGCAAAACGCGGGGGCCGCGCAGTTCGTCCAGCTCACCCTTGGGGCTGGCGGCCAGGATCAGGTCGTACGAACGCTCGACGGCACGGGCCCACGGGATGGTCCTGGCCTGCCGACGCTCGATCGCGACGAGGGCCTCGAGGTCGAATTCCGAACCCGGTACCAGGGTGCACAGCCGAGTGATCCGGTCGTCGCCCTCGAAGACCGGCAGCACATCCAGCAGCCGATGCAACGCGGTCGCCGACCGAGCCGCCAGCAACACCGCCCGTCGCCCGTCGCCCGTCGCCCGTCGCCCGTCGCCCGTCGCCCGTCGCCCGTCGCCCGTCGCCCGTCGCCCGTCGGCGGATTCTTCATACCAGTGCAGGGCGGTCTCCGTGGGGTATCGCCGGAAGGTTCGGGCGGCCGGTTCGGCGCCGGCGGCGTCGAACGCCGATCGTACCCGCGCGGCTGCCGGCCCGGGATCATTCTTCGCAACCGGCTGCGCCCACCGGGACGGCCGAGCAGAATGTGGCCCATGGGTGAGCTGGGAATCGCGCTGATCGCCGCCGGTTCGGCGCTGGCCGGCGGCCTGATCACCGGCTGGTTCACGCGCGCCGCCGGACTTCGCCAGGCGGACGCGGCACGACACGCGGGCGACCGACAGGCGGACGCGCTCCTGGACACCGTGCGCAGCACGCTGGCCGAACAACGGACCGCGCTGGACGAGCAGCGGGTCGAACGACTGCTGGACCTGCGTCGGCAGACCTATCTGCGCCTTCTGGAGGCGGCGGACAGCGTCAGCGTCGGGCAGCGCACCGGCGCGGGCAGCCCACAGGACCTCCCCGCCCTGCAACGGGCGCTCACCGCAGTGCAGTTGGAGGGCCCGGCCGAGGTGACCCGGGCGGCGGGCACACTCGTCGACACGGTGCGCCGCAGCGCCTCGCCCGACGATCTGGAACGGGCCCGCCAGGACCTGATCGCCGCCGCCCGGATCGCGTTGGCTAGCCGCGCCGCTCCGTGATCAGCGTGTGCAACACCGCCTGGGCGGTGGGCAGTCGGTTGGCCGCCTGTTGCCAGACCAGCGAGTTCGGGCCGTCCAGCACGTCCGAGGTGATCTCCTGGCCGCGCATCGCCGGCAGGCAGTGCAGGACGACGGTGTCCGGGCGCGCGTGTGCGAGCAGTTCGTGGTCGACCCGATGGCGGGCGAAACGTTCGGCGCGTTCGTGGGCCTCGTGCGGCTTGTCCATGGGGACCCATACCTCGGCGTACACCACCTGCGCGTCGCGCACCGCGTCGGCGGGCTCCGTGGTAGTGGTGACCGAGCCGCCCGTGGTCGCCACCGTGCGCCGGGCCGAGGCGAGCAACTCCGGGTCCGGGTCGTAGCTGGCCGGACTGGCCACCACCAGGTGCATCCCGGTGGCCGCGCACGCCTCCAGGAACGAGTTGCAGGTGTTGCCGCGCGCGTCGCCGATGAACGCCGCGGTCAGCCCCGGCAGCGCGCCGAAGTGCTCGGTGAGGGTGAGCAGATCGGCCAGCGACTGGCACGGGTGGTGGTCGTTGGACAGTGCGTTGATCACCGGTACGGCGGCCACCTCGGCCAGTTGCTCGACCGTGCGGTGCTCGAACGTGCGCACCGTGATCGCGTCCAGGTAGGAGGAGAGCACCCGGGCGGTGTCGGCCCAGGTCTCCCCGTGGCCGAGCTGCATGTCCTCGCGGGTCAGCGATACGGCGGTCATGCCGAGCCGGTGTGCGGCAACGGCGAGCGAGACCCGAGTGCGGGTGGACGGCTTTTCGAAGATGCAGCCGATCGCGCCGCCTGCCAGGCCGGCCCGCCAGCCCAGTGGCTCGGCCTTCATCGCGGCGGACAACTCCAGCATCAGGGCCAGTGCGGTCGGGTCGAGGTCGGCGACCCGCAGCAGGTTGTCGGGCATTCGGCCGTGGGCGGCGGGAGCGGCGCCGGCCGTCGCCCGCGTCGGGTCGGCGGTCGTGGTCGTGTCCGTCATCGGGATCCTTCGGTGGTCCGGCGGCGGCCGGCTGCCGGCGGCCACGCGTGCCGACACCGGGAACGGTGTCGGGGCGGTGGGCCCAGCCTGCCGGGCGGCGCGGATCGGGGCATGTGGGACAACGCGGATGGGTGAACCCTTGTGGCGACCCGGTCGTGGCCCCTCGATGCTGGTTCGGGGCGGGTGGGGTGGCGCGGGGGAACCCGAGACCGGCGGCGTTGTCGGCGGGACACCGAGGATGGGACACGATGGTGAGCACCGACGACCGGATGCCGACGCTGGGCGTGGAAGAGGAGTACTTCCTGGTCCACGCGGACACCGGAGCGGTCGCCGAGGGCGGCACCCGAGTGCTGGCTCGGGCCCGAGCGGTGTCGGGGGAACTGATCTCCGGCGAGCTGACCGAGTATCAGATCGAGGCCAAGACCCGACCGTGCACCACCGCGGCCGAGCTGATCGGGCAGCTGACCCGGATGCGCGCGGTCACCGCCGCGGCGGCCGGCGCCGAGGGGCTGCGGATCGTGGCCTCGGGGACGCCGATCGTGGGCGCGCGCGAGCCGGTGCCGATCCGGGACGATCCGCGTTACCTGGACGGGCTGGAGGAGTTCCGAGCACTGAACGACTCGTACGCGGTGTGCGCGATGCACACCCACGTGCACGTGCCGGTGCGGGCCGAGGCGGTGTTGGTCAGCAATCATCTGCGGCCCTGGTTGCCGATTTTGGTGGCGATGGCCGCGAACTCGCCGTACTGGGCCGAACGGGACAGTGGCTACGCCAGTTGGCGTACCCTCGCCGGCAGTCGGTGGCCGGTCGCCGGGCCGCCGCCGTATTTCTCGTCGGAGGACCACTACGACCGCCTGGCCGAGGTGCTGGGGGAGGCCGGCGCCACGCTCGGGGCGCGCACGTTGTTCTGGGACGTGCGACCGTGCGCGCATCTGCCCACCGTGGAGATCAGGGCGATGGACGTCGGCGCGGATGTCGAGGAGACGGCGGTGTTCGCGATCCTGGTCCGGGCCCTGGTGGTGCGGGCCCTGGAGCGGGTGCGGCGCGGCGATCCGGGGCCGCTGCTGAGCGATGCGCTGTTGCGCGCGGCCTACTGGCGGGCCGCCCGGGACGGCTGGTCCGGTCGCGGCCTCGACGTTCGCGACCATCGACTCGTGCCGATGACCGACCTGGTTCGGCAACTGGTCGCGTACGTCCGGCCGGTGCTGGTCGAGTACGGCGAACTATCCCTGGTGATCCGGGTGTTGCGCGACCGTGCCGGCCGTGGCGGCGGCGCCGAGCGGCAGCGCGCCGCGTTCGCCCGCCGGGCCGACCTGCGTGACGTGGTCGACCACCTGGCCGACCACACCACCGGCAGCAAGCCGCCGACGCACGCCACACCGGCAGCGGCCCGCAGCCGCTGACCCGTCAGCGAGCATGCCCGGGCCCCGGCCCGCCCCCGGCCGGTGTGCCACTCGACGGCGCCGGTTCGAGCGGTGGGGCGAGCAGGCGGGCGCCGGCTCGGTCGCGCAGTCGGCGGAGGAAGGACAGGACACCCGCGCCGCCGGTCGCCCACGCCAGGTCGGCGCCGGTGAGCGTGTTGTCGGGGAACAACGGGCGGCGCGTGGTGCCGCCGCTGCGGGCCAGGATCAGCGCCACCACGTCCTCGGCGGCCCGCCACAGTTCGTCGTCGCCGGTCGCGAGGGCGGCGTCGACGAGCAGTTCGCCGACGCCGGACAGCCCGCAACACTGCGAGACCAGGCTCATCCGGGGGGCCAGCGAATGGCACAACCGGGCGCAGCGCAGCCCGAGTTCGAGCAGTTCGCGGTCCTGCTCGGCGGCGCCGGCCGCGATCAGCACGGTGCCGATCCCGGCCATCCCGCGACACCAGGACCCGAAGTGCCGGGCGGCGCCGGGCAGTGCGGCCGAGGCCAGCAGGTCCGGGGTGACGGCGGCGAGTTCGGCGAGTCCGGCGCGGGCGGCGGCGCCGACGGCCGGATCCGCGTCGGGGTCGGCCCGGTGGTAGGCGTGCAGGAAGTGCACGATGCCGGCCCGGCCGTGCGCGTAGCCGTGTACGTAGGCGGCGCGGGAGGACACCGGCGGCAGGTCGCTCTCCTCGGGCACCGCGGCCGGGTCGGCGGCCAGGAGGGTCTTCGCGCAGTCCGCGGCGGCGGCCAGGTGTGCGGCGGCCTGCTCCGGGTGCCCGGCCGTGTGTGCCCGGCGGGCCAGCAGCAGCCGGCCGGTGCCGGTGCCGGCGGCGCCGCCGATCTGGTCGCCGGTGTCGTCGTAGGGGATCGGGGCGGGTGCGGCGGCCGGCTCCGGGAGGCCGCCGGGCAGTGCGGCGGCCGGGCCCAGGAACAGTTCGACGCCGGTCCGACCGGTGTACAACGCGGCGGAGAGTTCGGCGAGTTCGGGATGGGCGGCGGTGCGCCTGGCCAGTTCGGCGACCGCCGGTGCGACGCCGGGGCGGTCGGTGTGCCGCAGCAGTTCCAGGCCGATGCCGGCGGCGCCGGCGTAGAGGGTGAGGCCGGCCCCGGGGCGGGCGGTCGACTCGGCGGGTAGTGCGCCGGCGCCGCGGACGCAGGAGGTGACGGTGTGTGCGATCACGTCGTCCAGCACGGTGCTGGTGATCCGAGGTGGTGCGGGCAGCCGGCGACCGGGCGATGGGGCGGGCAGGCCGGCGCGCAACCGGCGGGCGTAGGCGGTGCGTTCGGCGGGGTCGAGGTTGAGCAGCCCGGCGACCAGGGCGCGGACCGGGCGGTGGGCGACCCCGGGCAGCGCGGCGGCCAGGCAGGCGAGGGTGCGGTCCCGGTTGACCGCCGGGTCGGAGTCGACCAGCACCGGGTCCAGGCCGGTGAGCGCGTAGTGCAGGGTGGCGCCGAGCGCGTACAGGTCGTCGGCGGGCCGGGCCGGGCCGCCGCTGCGATCGGGGGCGAGGGTGTAGCCGGGGGTCCCGCCCGCCGGGCGGTGGGTGTCGAGTGCGCTGATCCCGAAGTCGACCAGCCGGCAGGTGCCGTCGGCGTCCAGGACCACGTTGCCCGGTTTCAGGTCGCACACCACGACGCCGCGTGCGTGTACCGCGTCGAGCACCGCGAGCAACTGTCGGGCCAGCGTGGAGATTCGCCGGCCGGCGCGCGCGTCGCCGGGGTAGGGGCCGTGGGCCAGTACGTCGCGGCGCAGATCCCTGGGGCCGCAGTCCGTGGTGACCAGGAACTCGTCCTCGCCGTGCCGCAGATGGTCGACCACCCGGGGCACCCCGTCGAGGCCGGCCAGCGCGGCCAGCACCGCGCGTTCGTGTCGCAGTCGGCCGCGCGCGTCCACCCCGAGGCCGTCCTCGCCGGCGTACGCCCGGGCCTGTTTGACCACCACGCGGTCCCCGGTGGCGGCGTCGAGTGCGCGGTAGACGTCCCCGTGCGGCGAGCGGGCGATGCCGGAGGTGAGCCGGTAGCGGCCGCCGATCAACCGCGCGGTGCGGCCCGCCACGGGGGCCGGCGCGCCGAACGGGTCGGTGGCCCACGGGGGTTGGCGGTAGCGCAGGCCCGCCCGGCCGGCGAAGCGTTGCCCGTCGGGCCCGGTCAGCACGAACCCGGAGTCGTTCGGCCCGGTGACCCGGAACGGGCCGTAGCGGTAGTAGACCGGCGCGTCGGGGCGCACCCGGCGGTCGCTGAGCACGCGCGGTCCGCCGCGCCCGGCCAATACCTCGGCGAGTTCGCGGCCGAGCGCGGCCACGTCCTGCTCGCGCGGATAGACGGTGGCCGCCTTGCCGACCAGGGCGGGATCGTGGATCCCGGCGTTGAGTTCCTCCAGTACGGCGGTGCTGACCGCGAACTTGGCCAGACACGGGTAGCGCAGCAGTACCGGGACCACGAGTTCGAGGGTTTCGGGGAAGTCCTCGGGGCGGGCCGAGATGTGCAACTTCCAGCCGTGGTCGAGCATCGGCATGCGCGGGTCGAACAGGTGCAGCCAGACGGCGTCCGCACTGTGCCGGCGGTCGTGGCCGGCCACCAGTGTGTCCAGTCGTCGGCGCAGGTCCTGCGCGGATCCCGGCGGGATCGACCGCAGCTTGTCCACTCGCGTTCTCCTGCCGTTCTGGATCCGGGGGCGCCGCGCACCGCCGCCGCCCCCGGGCGGGTGGTCTTGCTCGGGGGCGGAACGGTGGATCGGGCCCGGCCGGATCGCCGGGACGATCCGGATCAGACCTGCCAGTGACACCCGACGCGGGTGGTGGCGGTGGGCCACGGCCGGGGCAGACACGCCTCGATGCGGCGTTCCGGGTCCGTCTCGTCCTCGAAGATCACGATTTCCTCTTCGACCTCGACGTCGAGCGGACCGGCGTCGCGGATCTCGGTCGTCACGGGGCTCATATCGATCCTTCCTGGTGAAATGGGCGGGCGAAGCGGCAAACGCCTACCGGTCACACCCGACGCGGGTGGTGGCGGTGGGCCACGGCTCGGGCAGACACGCCTCGATGCGGCGTTCCGGGTCCGTCTCGTCCTCGAAGATCACGAATTCCTCTTCGACCTCGACGTCCAGCGGACCGGCGTCGCGGATTTCCACCTGTACGGGGCTCATATCGATCCTTCCTGCAAAGGGCGGGCAGATCAGTACACGAACCTTGCCTCGTCACACAGCCGTAGAGCCGGCCGGTTGTTCCGGTCACCGCGCCACACCCCGGCCGCTGGTACGGCCGGGGCAGATGGGCCGGCGTACCGGCGACCATTAGTCTCCATGCTGCGCGACCAAAGGAGAACGTAACGAATCGGCCGACTTGTGGCGCGATTTCGCGCTCGTGAACTCTTGGCGTCGCAGGCCGGAATCGGCCGGCGGGAAGGGGGTCGGCGACCACCGGGCGGTTGCCGTGTGCGCACAATGGGCGCATGACGACGCCGAACACCCCACCGTCCCGCGGCGAGTTGCTCCGGCACCTGGTGACGACCCGGATCGCCGGTCTCGTCGCCACGCCCCGGGAGGTCAATCTCCGTCACTACACCGAACTGGTCGAGGGGAACCGGCGCTACTGGCTGGGCCTGGACCTCGGGGATCGCTGGAAGAGCGCGGAGGACGTGCTCGCGGTGCTGGCCGAGCGGGCGGGCGTGGAGGCCGACCCCGCGCACCGGGCCGGGCAGGACACCATCGACCCGATGCGCACCCTGGACGGCCTGGACCGGATGGCCGCGTTGCTGCGCGACGCCGCCGCCCGGCGGTCGCGGGTCCTGGTCGCGACCGGACACCCCGGCGGCCTGCTCGACGTGCACCGCGCGATCGCCGAGGCGCTGCGGGCGGCCGGCGCCGAGATCGTGGACATCCCCCGGGGATTGCGGGTCACCGAGGGGGACGACGACACGAAGGGCCAGGTCCGCCAGTTCGGCGGGGTGGCGGTCCTGGAGAGCGGGGCCACGTTGTGGCACACCCACGCCCCGCAGCCGATGTCGGCGATCCTGGACGCGCTCAAGGAGAGCGGACAGGCGTGGCCGGATCTGGTCGTCGCCGACCACGGCTGGGCCGGGCGCGCCGGCCAACACGGCATCCCCACCGCCGCGTTCGCCGACTGCAACGACCCGGCCCTGTTCCTCGGCGAGGCGGAGGGCACGATCACGGTGACCGTCCCCCTGGACGACCACATCGAGGACGCGCGGGACTATGCCCCGATGACGGCGTACCTGCTGGCGACCGCCGGGCTCACCCCGCGCTCTCGCTGACCGGGCGCGACACCGGGAGCCGAGTCGGGGTCACCCGGACCCCGGCTCGGCCGCCTCCGGTGACACGCCCCGGTGCCGCGCCCGGCACTCGACGTTTCGACGACATCCTGTCGACGTTCCGGTGACCGGTTTCCCCGCTTTCCTTTGCGCGAACTTCACTTCCGGGCGTCTTCCGGACGAACCCGGCTACTCCCTAGCGTCTGAGTGCGCCATCGCGCACGCGGTACAACCCGTCACTCGACGTAAACGGAGAACAAGCCGTGTCCGACTGGTCCTTACTCCGTCGTACCCGAACCCGCACCTCCCTCGCCGTCGCCGCCGCCCTCGCCGGTCTGTGGGCCTGCGTCGGCGGTGCCTCCGGTGCCCCGGCGGCGACCGCCGCCGTACCCACCCCCGATCACGTGGTCGTGGTGATCTTCGAAAACCACGCCTACGGCCAGGTCATCGGCAACTCCAGCGCCCCGTACATCAATTCGCTCAAGTCCGGCGGCGCGAACCTGACCCAGTCCTACGCCGAGACACACCCCAGCCAGCCCAACTACTTCGCGCTGTTCTCCGGCTCCACCCAGGGCATCACGGACGACAGCTGTTACGACCCCGGCTTCACCGACGCCCCCAACCTCGCCAGTGAACTGAGCGCCGTCGGCGCGAGCTGGGCCAGCTACAACGAGTCGCTGCCCAGCCAGGGCTCGACCGAGTGCAGCAGCGGCGACTACGCGCAAAAGCACAACCCGTGGTTCGGCTTCTCCAACGTGCCGACCTCCACCGCGCAGACCTTCGACCAATTCCCCACGGACTTCACCACATTGCCCAACGTGTCCTTCGTGGTGCCGAACCTGTGCAGCGACATGCACGACTGCTCGGTGGCCACCGGCGACACCTGGCTCCGGGACAACCTCGGCGCCTACGCCACGTGGGCCCAGACGCACAACAGCCTCCTCGTGATCACCTTCGACGAGGACAACCGGCTGAGCGGCAACCGCATCCCGACCGTCTTCTCCGGACAGCCGGTGCGCGCGGGCAGCTCCAGCTCGACCACCTACAACCACTACAACCTGCTCCGCACGCTCGAGGACATGTACGGCACCTCGCACGCCGGACAGGCCGGATCCGCCGCCGACATCACCGGGATCTGGATCCCCTGACGTGTATGTCGCGGACAGCCGCGGCCCGGCCGCGCCGGACGACGCCGCCCGGAGCACCCGCTCCGGGCGGCGCCCCGCCCCCACCGCCCTGGCCCCGACAGTGCTCGCCCTGGGCACGGTCAGCCTGGTCACCGACGTCTCCTCCGAGATGGTCGCCGCCGTCCTGCCGCTCTACCTGGTGGCCGGATTGGGCCTGTCCCCACTGGGCTTCGGCCTGCTCGACGGCATCTACAACGGATTCGGCGCGCTGGTCCGACTGCTCGGCGGCCACCTGGCCGACCGCGGCGGCCGGCACAAGAGCATCGCGGCCCTGGGCTACGGCCTGTCGGCGGTGTGCAAACCGCTGCTCCTGGTGGTCGGTTCGCTGCCCACGATCGGTCTGGTGCTCGCTGCGGACCGGACCGGCAAGGGGCTGCGCACCGCGCCGCGCGACGCGTTGATCTCGCTGTCCTGCGAACCCCGGGCGCGCGGGCGGGCGTTCGGTGTGCATCGGGCGATGGACACGGCCGGCGCCCTGCTCGGCCCGCTGGTCGCGTTCGCGATCCTGCGGGTCACCGTGGACGGCTACGACGCGGTGTTCCTGGTCAGTTTCTGCATCGCGATGCTCGGCGTACTGATTCTGCTGCTGTTCGTGCCCGCCCGCCCGGCGAAGCTGCCCGCGGACGGTCCTCGGCCCTCGTTCCGGGCCGCACTGGCGCTGCTCGGCCGCCGGGAGGTGCGTCGGCTGGCCGGCTGCGCGCTGTTGCTCGGGCTGGCCACGGTCAGCGACTCCTTCATCTATCTGCTGCTCCAGCGCCGATTGGGCGTCGCCGACCGGTGGTTCGCGCTGCTCCCGCTGGGGACGGCGGCGACGTTTTTGCTCCTTGCCGTGCCGCTGGGCCGGTTGGCCGACCGGATCGGGCGGCAACGGGTGTTCCTGGGCGGACACTTCGCGCTGCTCGGCGCCTACCTGGTACTGCTCTCCCCGGCGAGCGCCGGCTGGCTGCCGGGCCTGGTGCTGGCCCTGCACGGCTGTTTCTACGCGGCCACCGACGGGGTGCTGCCGGCCGCCGCGGCCGAGGTGGTGCCCGCCGAACTGCGGGGCAGCGGGCTGGCGTTGGTACAGACCGGCCAGGCGCTGGCCCGCTTCGGCTGCTCGATCGTGTTCGGCGCGGCCTGGACCGCCTTCGGCGACCGGGCCGCGCTCACCTCGGCCGCGGTCGCGCTGACCGCGTGTGCGACCGGCGCGATACTGCTGCGCCCGATCGCGGAAGGGTCCCCATGACGCTACGTCGCAAGTTGCTCGTCCTCGCCGCGGCGGTCACCGTACTGGCCGTGCTCGCGGTCGTGGCCATCCTGCACGCCGTCGACCGTACCGACCGCAAGAACCGGCCACAGGCCGGCGGCCCGACGGTGGCCTCGGGCCGGGTCTCGCTCGCCTCGACCGCCGAGCGGCTCCTGGTCTTCCGGAACCTGGCCTGGGGGCCGCACCGCGACGAGGTGGCCACCGTGCGGGCCGCCGATCCCGACGGCGCGCGCACCGCGTCCGGGGTCAAGTGCCTGCGCTTCCACGCCTCGGCCGGCACCGGAGTGTGCCTCCAGGCCGAACACGGCGCACTCCAGGAGAACTACCGCGCGGTGGTGTTGGACGCGGGACTGCACGAGCGCGAGCGCTATCCGTTGCCCGGCATCCCGTCCCGGGCCCGGGTGTCCCCGAGCGGCGCACTGGTCGCCTGGACCGTGTTCGTCGGCGGCGACTCGTACGCGGGCACCGACTTCTCCACCCGGACCGGGATCGTGGACCTGCGCACCGGCAAGCTGACCCCGTCCCTCGAGGACTTCCGGGTGATCCGGGACGGCAACGCCGGACACAGCGCGGCCGACGCCAACTTCTGGGGCGTCACCTTCGCCGACGACCGGGCGTTCTACGCGACGATGGCCACCGGCGGGCACACCTATCTGGTCCGCGGCGATCTGGCCGACCGTACGGTGACCGTGCTGCACACCAACGTCGAGTGCCCGTCGCTCTCCCCGGACGGGAGCACGATCGTGTACAAGAAACGGGTCCCGGGGTTGTCCGCCGACGCGCCCTGGCGGCTCTACGCGCTGGACCTGGCCTCGCAGCGGGAGACGCCGCTGGCCGAGCAGCGCAGCGTGGACGACCAGGTGGTGTGGTCGGACGCGCACACCGTGGTCTACGCACTGCCGGGCGACTACGGCGCGGATCTGTACGTACTGCCCGCCGACGGCTCCGGCGGCCCGCGCCGGCTGACCTCGGCGGCGGTGGCGCCCGCGTATCTGGGCTGAGCCGTCCCGGGCGGGCACCCGGTGGGCACGAACGGCCGCCCGGCTCGGGGCCGGGCGACCGTGCGCGGGAGAGCGGAAGGGGAGGGTCAGGAACGCGAGCGGCGCGGCTGCCCGGGGCGCGACGCGGGCCGCTCCTGCTCCTTCGTTTCCTTCTCCTCCTTCTCCTTGTGCAACTCCTTGATCCGGATCGTCTCCTTGCGGACGTCGGCCTGGACGGCGCGCTCCTGCCGCAACCACTCCGGGCCCTCGTCCTTGAGCGCGTCGATCTGCTCGGTGGTCAGCGGGTCGGTGATGCCGCCGCGCGCGAGGCCGGCGATGGACACGCCGAGCTTGCTCGCCACGACGGGCCGCGGGTGCGGGCCGTTGCGGCGCAGCTCCTGGAGCCACTCGGGCGGGTCGCTCTGGAGCGCGTTCAGCTCGTCGCGGGAGACGACACCCTCTTGGAATTCGGCGGGGGTGGCCTGGAGGTACACGCCCAGCTTCTTCGCCGCGGTCGCGGGCTTCATCGTCTGGGTGGTCTTGTGCGACGTCATGGGGTCAAGAGTAGCGACCGAGTGCGGTGCCGCCGATCATGGCCGGTAGCCTGACGTGGTGACAGGCGCGGAAGTACCCTCTTCGTTCCGGCTCGCCTACGTGCCGGGGGTGACCCCCACCAAGTGGGTGCGGACCTGGACCGAGCGGCTGCCCGACGTGCCGCTGACGCTGGTGGCGGTGACCGCGGCCGAAGCGGCCGACGCACTGCGCGCCGGGGACGCGGACGCGGGCCTGGTCCGGCTCCCGATCGAGCGCACCGGGCTCAGCGCGATCCCGCTCTACACGGAGACCACGGTGGTCGTGCTGCCCAAGGAGCACGACGTGGCGGCGGTGGACGAGGTGTCGACGGCGGACCTGGCCGAGCTGATCGTGCTGCATCCGCTCGACGACACGCTCGAGTGGGAGCAGTGGCCGGGTCTGGCCGCCAAGGAGCGCCCGGCGACCACGGCGGATGCGATCGAACTGGTCGCGGCGGGGGTCGGGCTGCTGGTCGTGCCGCAGTCGTTGGCTCGCCTGTATCACCGCAAGGACCTGACCTATCGGCCGCTGACCGACGCGCCTGAATCGCGCGTCGCGCTGTCCTGGCCGGAGGAGGAGACCACCGATCTGGTCGAGGAGTTCATCGGGATCGTCCGGGGCCGGACGGTCAACAGCTCGCGCGGGCGCACGGCGACGCCGCCGGCCGAGACGAAGAAGGCGAAGACCAAGCGCCCCGATCCGGCCGCCGCCCGCCGCAAGCCGGCCGGCGGGTCGGCCGGCAAGAGCCCGCGCGGCGGCGGTACGGGCGGTTCGGGTGGCAAGCGCGGGAAGCCGCGCTGGCGGTCGTAGTCGGCGGCGCGGCGGTGGTCGGGCCTCGGTGCGACCCCCGACCTTGACCGGCCGACCATGGTTCAATACTTGCGCAACTGTGAAAATCGGACTGCCGGGCCACTCTTGTGCGGCGCCGGCCCGCGAGTGGGTGGGGGCATACGTGCACGACGCCGGAACGGACGCGGGTTGCGAGGTGCGCCGATCCCGGCGGTGGGTCGGCCTGGCGGCCCTGGCGCTGGTCGGTTGTGTGGCGATCTCCGGTTGCCAAGGCGGCGATTCGTCGCCCGCCGCGGCGCCGAACGGCACGCCGGGATCAGCCGGTGCGACCACCTCCGGCGGTGGGGGCGCCGGTGGCGGGGACGATGTCGCGGCGGGCAACGGGGACTTGGCCCGCTATGCCGCGTCGGTGACCAAGTACGCCGGTCAGGCCGGCATCGCGCCGCGCCTGCTGATGGCGATCCTCTACAACGAGTCGTACAAGCCGCACGACCCGGCGCTCGAGCGTGCGTGGCAGAAGATGAAGCCGGACTCCGCGTTCGGCATCGCCAACATGCATCGGGCCGCGTTCGACGAGGTCAAGGTCGGCCGCGACTTCGCCAACCGGAACTGGGACGAGCTGCCCGACCATCCGGACCTGGCGATCGAGGCCGCCGCCTGGTATCTGCACGACCTGGGCACGCAGTTGCCCGCGCAATGGCCCGCGTCGTTGTCCCGGGAGGAGCTGCTCGCGCTGGGCTACAACGCCGGCCCGGGCAACATGAAGGCATTCGCCCGGGGCACCGCGCCGGGCAGTCAGGCCAAGTCGTATCTGGAGCGGCTGCACGGCAACGAGCCGGCCGCGGACAAGGCGCTGCGCGGGCATTGATCGGGGTGCGGCCCGGCCGCGCGGGGGGCGCGCGGCCGGACCTGTTCGGGGTCAGTCGCGACGGCGACGGAAGATCCGCTTCGCGGCGTACACGATGCCGACGATGAGCAGCACGAAGAAGAGCACGATCAGGATCACCACGACCAGCAGGAACTTGCCGAGCTTGGCGAAGAAGCCCTTTTTCTTCTTCTTCTTTTCCGCCGCCGAGTTCACCGCGGCCCGGGCGGCGGGCGCCGGCGCCTGCGGGGCGACTTGGGAGACCGGGGTGAGCCCGGCGGCGGCGGTGCCCGGCGCGGCGGCGGAGATCGTGGCCGATCTCGGCGCGTCGGCGACGACGGCGGCACCGGCACTGCCGGCGGTGACGGCCGTGCTGCCCACGCCGGCCGCGAGCGCGAGGACGGCGCCGACTATCGCGTGGGTGATCCGGTTGTTCATCGTTTTCCTGTCCGTGTCGGTCGGTTCGTGGCTGGGATACATACTCCCCACCGCACGGGGACGCGGGGTGGGGTTCGGGTCGCGCTCACCCGAAGGAGAGATTGGAGCACGCGTCGTCGTCCGCCGAGCGGACCTGGTCGACGACCACCTTCTGCGGGGTCGCCGGCGGCGCGATGTTACCGGGTGTCGAGGGCGAACCGGTCGATGCCTCGGTGGCGAAGCTGCGGCCGACGGTCACCGTGACCCCCGGGGTGGCGGTGGCGCGCAGCTCGGCGCCGGGGAAGAGCCGGGCGACGGTGGTGGCCTGGTCCTTGGCGTCGCGGCCGTACTCGACCACGGTGGCCACGTGGGTGCGGGACTGGGCCGTCGAGGTGGTGGTGACGGTGAAGCCGTTGGCCCGCAGCGCGTCGGCCGCGCGGGCGGCGAGGCCCGAGGTGTTGGTGCCGTTGTAGACGGCGACGCTGATCCCGGCGCCGGCGGGCGGTGCGCTGCTGGCACCCGCGCCGGCGGGGGCCTGGTCCGGGGCCTTGCCGCCGGTGGCGTCCTGCCCGTCCACGGTGCGGTCGGCGCGCAGCGCGGCCCACAGCGCGTCGGCCTCGGGGTGCACGATGGCCACCCGTTCGCCCTGATAGCGCCACGGGACGGTGACGAACTTGGTGTTGTGCAGGTCGATGTCGCGCATCGCCATGGCGAACGAGGTCAGCTTCTGCACCGAGCCGAGGCCGGGGTCCACGGTCAGCGACTTGGTGGCCGCGTCGGCGAGCGGGAACAGCGTGGTGGGGTTCAGCCCTTGGCTCTTGACCTGCTTCATCAGCGCGGCGACGAACGCCTGTTGCCGGCGGATCCGGCCGATGTCGGACCCGTCGCCGATGCCGTGTCGGATCCGCACGTAGTCCAGCGCCTTCTTGCCGGACACCGACTGCGGCCCCTTGCGGAAGAGCAGGTCGCCGCGCCGGCCGAGGTTGGGGTTGAGGTCGCCGGCGTAGACGTCGTTGGGCACGCAGACGTTCACTCCGCCGACGGCGGAGGTCATCTTGGCGAAGCCCGCGAAGTCGATCACCACGGTGTGGTCCACGCGCAGCCCGGTCAGCTTCTCGACGGTGTTCTGCGTACAGGCCGGATTGCCCTGGGAGGTGTTCCCCACGGAGAAGGCCGCGTTGAAGATGGTGTTGCTCTTGGTCGTGGTCCAGGAGCCGTTGGGCAGGCGGCACGGGGGGATCTCGACGAGGGCATCGCGCGGCACCGACACGGCCACCGCGTGCTTGCGGTCGCCGTAGACGTGCAACAGGAACGCGGTGTCCGAGCGGCCCACGTCGCCCTCGCCGCCGCCGAAGCTGCTGTTGTCGCCCGAGCGCGAGTCCGAGCCGATCACCAGTACGTTCTGGCCGCCGCTGTCCTCGGGCCGGTCGGTGGACACGCCGTCGGCGGAGAAGGTGCGGATGTTGCCGTTGAGCCGTACATAGAGCCAACCGGCGCCGGCCACCAGGAGGAAGCCGAGCGCGAGGGCTATGCCGCCGATCCATCGGCGTCTGCGCCGGCGCGCGGCGCGTACCTCGGGAGGAACCTCCTTCCTGCCTCGCGGCGCCTCGGGTCGGCCGGTCTCGGTCGGCGTGGCCTTGCCCGCTGTTGCCTTGGGCCTGTGGCTTCCCGTCATCGCGCATCCTCATCCGGGTGGGCTCGTCGAGACAGACCGGCAGGCCCCGCCCCTCACTTGTATAGTTGCGCAATATAGCAAGTGTTGGCCCTTGTGGAGCAGGGCGACGCGGGTGGCGGTCGAACCGGGCCGCACGTGTGGGTGGTTGGCGCAGGTACGCCCGACGGGTGAAACGTCGGCGGAAAGGTCGGCGGAAATGTCGCCGCGAAAAAGTCGGTCGGGATCGGGAACCCCGGGTCGGGTCGTGCGTCTGGATGTCCGTCACCACACGGTGACCTGTGCGAACCCCACTTCGAAGCTCCATGAGGAGAACGGTGTTCAATCCTCCTTCGGGTAACCCGCGTTCCCGGCCTTCCGGGCGTTCCCCGCGGACCGGGCGCGTGGTCGGTGCCGGTCTGGTGCTGGCCGCCTCGGTCGTCCTGCTTGCGCAGCCGGCCTTCGCCGACGGCACACCGCCGGTCACCCGGCCGCCGGGTTCGGCCCCGACCCAGGCGCCGGATTCGGCGCCCACTCGGCCGCCGGGTTCGGCGCCGACCACGCCGCCCGGTTCGGGGTCGGTGCCGACCCGGCCGCCGGGTTCGGTGCCGACCACGCCGCCGGAGACCCCCCGGCTCGCCCAGACCGGCGGCAACGACCACACCGCGCTGTACGTCGGCGCGGGCGCCGCGCTGCTCCTGGTCGGCGGCGGCACCGTCGGGTTCGCCCGGCGCCGCCGCGGCACCACGGCCTGACCGACGCCGCAACCGGCCGATCCACCCGGGACGTCGACATCCCGGGTGGATCGGCCGCCGCCGCACCGGTACACCAGTCGGAGGAGTACACCGCCATCCAGGAATCCCATGTCCGGGGTCGCCCCGACCCCTTCGCCCCGACCCGTGCCGCGCCCGACCGCGAAGACCCCGCCCGCGAAGCCCTCGCCCGCGAGGCGCCGTTCGGTGAGGCCGCGCCGGCGCGGCGGCGTGCGTTCGGCCTGTTCCGGCGCCGGATCCGGGACGTCGGCGAGCCGCCGCCGACCATGACGCAGCTCTACCACGCGCATCGGCTGCGCCTGGTGCGCCTTGCCACACTGCTCGTGGACGACCGGGAGACCGCCGAGGACGTCGTCCAGGAGGCGTTCACCGCGGCCTTTCGCCGGCACGGCGCGCGGCTGGGCGAACTCGACGATCCGCCCGCGTACCTGCGCCGCTGTGTGGTCAACGGCGCCCGCTCGGTGCTGCGCCGGCGGCGAACCGCGCGGGCGTGGGTGCCGCCGGTGGCCCCGCCGGTGGCCTCGCCCGAGGACGACGCGTTGCGCGCCGAGCGCGACCGGCGGTTGCGGCACGCGCTGGGGCGGCTGACCCGGCGGCAACGTGAGGTACTGGTGCTGCGCTACTGGGGGAACCTCAGCGAGAGCGAGATCGCCGGCACGCTGGGCATCCCGTCCGGCACCGTGAAATCCACCGCCAGTCGCGGACTGACCGCGCTGCATCGGCTGCTCCTGGAGGACGACGCGTGATCCGACACGGTGGTGAGCACGCGGCCCTGGAGGCCGAACTCCGCGACTGGCTGGGCCGCCGCGCCGACGTGGTGACGCCCGAGACGCTGCGTCCGGGAGAGGTACCGCTGCCCCCGACCCGGGCGGCCCGCGGCCCGCTCCGGCTCCGTTGGGCGGTACCGGCGGCGACCCTCGCGCTGGCGGCGGCGGGGTGGGCGGTGCTCGGCCTCGGCACCGGTTCCGACGCGCCGCGCCCGGTCGTGGTCCCACCGGCCGCGCCCGGCGCCACGGCGGACGCCACCGGCGTATCCACCATCCCCACCACCCCGCCCTCCCCGGCGACCGAGGCACCGACGACCCCGCCGACCACGAACCCGCGACAGGTCGCCACCACCCCCCGGGAACCCCCGACCGCGCCCCCCGGCCGAACCGCCCCGCCCCGCACGGCCCCACCGCTTCCCGGACGCTGAGCACGGGGGCCTGCCGGAGCGCGACGACGGCCGCCGACGCGGGAAGGGTGCCGGTGACCGCCGTTCGGCGTTCGGGGTGGGTCAATGGGTCGGTTCGGTCCCCGGCACGTCGACGTGCTCCGGGGCGCGGTGTCGGGACGGGCCCGGGTGGCCGCAGTGGAAGAGCGGGGCCTCGGTGTCGAAGGGGACGTCCTCGCGGGATTCCTCGACGGCGCGCATCGAGGACGGCAGGTCGAAGGGCAGCCGGCCGGTCGCCTGCGCACGGCCCAGGACGACGTCCAGGACCAGGTCGTCGTCGGCGCCGAAGTCGGCCAGCAATTGGGTTGCCATCTCGGCGAGTTCGGTCAGCACCGCAGGGCGGTCCAGGTGTACGCAGGCAACCAGGGGGACTTCCGCCGCCAAGGCCCGGAGGCGGGCCGTCTCCTCGGGCGGGAACTCCAGCGAACCGGAGTGGAAGTAACGCTCGAGCAGGCCCTCGCGCCGTTCGTAGGGCGCGGCCAGACGGATGATCGCCAGGTCGGCCTCGGCCGGGGTGTCCACGACGCGGCCGTAGCGGGCGGCCACCTCCGGGGCGATGTTCTCCACGTACAGCGCGGGGTCGGGGGCGACCTCGACCGCAGCGACACCGCGCAGGCGGACCAGGGCGCGCTGTTGCACCCGGCGGCCCAGGGCCCGGGTCGCCGGCCGGCCGACCAGATCCGCGCCGGCGGCCGGGTCGACGTAGGGGTCCTCGAACAGGCCGAGCCGGAACTTGTCGCGCAGGATGCGCCGTACCGACGCGTCGATCCGGGCCTCGGTCGCCATCCCGGAGCGGACCGCGTCGATGATCAGCTCGGGGCGGGTCTCGCCGCCGAACTGGTCCACGTCGGCGTCCAGGAGCAGCCGCACCTGCTCGGCGAGCGGGAGCTCCTCGACCCCCCAGTTGCGCGCCGGGAGCGTACCGACGCCCGGGATGCGCATCCCCTCGAGGAGGTTGAAGTCGGTACACACCACGCCGTCGAAGCCGTACCGCCCGCGCAACAGCCCGGCGATCACGTCCCGGTTGAAGCACGCGCCGACCTCGGCCATCCCGGTGCCGACCGGGATGCCGTATCCCGGCATCACCTGCGCGACGCCCGCCTCGAACGCCGCCTCGAACGGCCGCAGGTGGTATTCCAGGTTGTCCCCGGGATAGGCCTGGAACCGGCCGTAGGCGAAGTGCGGGTCCTCGCCGCCCGCCGCCGGACCGCCGCCGGGGAAGTGCTTGACCATGCACGCCACGCTGTCCGAGCCGAGCGCGGCACCCTGCATGCCGCCGATGTAGGCGGCCAACATCCGCGCGGCCGTCTCCGCGTCCTCGCCGAACGTGCCGCTGATCCTGGCCCAGCGCGGCTCGGTGGCCAGGTCGGCCATCGGGTGCACCGCGACCCGGATCCCGGCCGCGCGCAGCTCGCGCGCCGTCGCCGCGGCGAACTCGCGGACCAGCTCCGGATCGTCCGTGGCCGCCAACCCGATCGGTTCCGGGCCGCGACTGAACCCGCCACCGGTGTGCGCCGCCGCCGGATTGTGCGCGAACCCGTGGCGCGGATCGGAGGACAGCGTCACCGGGATGCCCAGGCGGGTCTCGGCGGCCAGGTCCTGGAGGTGGTTGTTCCAGCGCGCCATCACCTCGATCGCCGGCACGGTCATCAGCAGGAAGTGGGTGATGCCCAGCTCGGTGAGCTCGCGCGACCCGGTCGGGAAGGTGTCCGGCCGGCCGGTGGCGATCCGCCCGTGGCACATCAGCGCGGCCTTCTCGGCCAACGTCATCCGCGCCAGCAGATCCGCGACCCGCTCCTCGATCGGCAGGCCCGGGTTCTCGTACGGCTCCATCGTGCCGTTGTGGTTGAGGTCCCGAAACCGGGTCCCGTCAAGGTGGCGCAGCAGTTTCACCGGACGTCCTCGCAGCAGTCGTGATCCGTCCATGGCGGCGCCACGGACCCCCGCCAGGGTTGCCGCCACAGGCGAGCCGGCATCGTGGATGCCGGAAGACATCCCGAGAGGCCCGGCACATGCAGGAATCGAACGCGGCGCCGGGTCCGGACGCGCTGGACGAACTCGACCTGGCGATCATCCACGCGCTGCAACTGGCGCCCCGGGCCACCTGGACCGAGCTCGGCCCGGTACTGGGCGCCGACCCGGTGACCCTGGCCCGCCGCTGGCGGCGCCTGGAGGCGAGCGGCGCCGCGTGGATCACCTGCCATCCGGGCAGCGGCGCGGGCGCGCTCGGCGGGACGAGTGTCGCGCTGGTGGAGATCCAGGTGGCGCCGGGCCGGATCCCCGAGGTGGCGGCCGAGCTGGCCCGACACCGGCATGCGATGAACGTCGAGTACCTCACCGGGAACCGCGACCTGCTGATCACCGCCGCCGCGGCCGACGCCGACGCGCTGGCGCAATACCTCCAGGTCCGGCTGCCGTCGGTGGCCGGGATCACCGGTATCCGGGTGCAGTTGCCGCTGCGCCTGTACAAGGACTCCGGCGCGTGGCGGCTGCGCGCCCTGGACCGGGAGCAGCGGGCGCGACTGGTCGGCGTGCCGCGCGAGCCGGCGCCGGTGCCCCGGGCCCTGGACGAGGCGGATCGGGCGCTGCTCCTTGCCCTGGGTCCCAACGGGCGCCTCGCCACCGCCGAACTGGCCCGGCGACTCGGCACGAGCGGGGTCACCGTGGCTCGGCGGTTGGCCAGGCTGACCGCCTCCGGGCAGGCGGGATTTCGCTGCGAGGTGGCCCGTTCGCTCACCGGCTGGCCGGTCTGCGTGACCTGGTGGTTGCGCGCGCCGGCCGCCGAACTGGACGAGACCGCCGCCCGGTTGACCGCGCTCGGCGATGTGCGGATGTGCTCGGTGGTCACCGGTACGGCCAACCTGATCATCGTGGTGTGGCTGCGCCGGGCAAGCGACGTACCGACGTTGGAGGCGGACTGGTCGCGTCGTTTCCCCCGCCTGGAGGTGCTCGACAGTGCGGTGACCATCCAGGTGATCAAACGTATGGGCCGGGTGGTCGGCCCCGACGGGCACGGCACCGATTTTGTCCCGCTGGACATCTGGTCCGACCCGCTGATCAACCAGGACGCGCGATAGCCGGATTCGGTTCCGCGTTCGCGCGTCGGGCAACTCTCCCGCGTGGAGGGAGAATTGTACTGCTCGGGAGCTACCCTTCCCGCACCTGGCGTTCTACGCTGCCCGAATGAGGGATGTTGCGCCTGGGGTGCGTGGGACGAGAATGGCAGAGCGGATATCGAGTCCGAATCCGGGTTCACCGCCGGACGCGGACCCGGGTTCGGACCCGGACGCGGACTCGGACGAACCGATTCGGATGATCGTGGCCCGCAACGTGCGGATGCTCGCGCGCCGCGACGGCTACACGGACGGCGCCATCGGCGAGGCCCTCGGACACGGCCGCTCGTGGGCCTGGCGGCGGTTCACCGGCGAACTCCCCTTCGACCTCAACGACGTCGAACGCCTGGCCCGACTGTTCCGGGTGGAACCGGCCCACCTGCTCGCCCCCGCCCACACGTGGGCACCCGACCCGGCCCGGAGGACGGTCTGATGAGCAACGAACGACGTCCCGGCAGCCGACGCAGTCGGGCCGAGAGCAGGCATCGGATCGAGCGGAAGAGTGTTCACGCGGTCCGGCACGGCGACGGCGCCGCGGTGCCGGCCATGTCGTCCGAGGTGATCGAGGCCGCGCTGTATCGCGCCGCCGAGGGCAACGACGCGGCCCAGGCGACCACGTACATCCTCACCGAGGAGGGTTCGTTCGTCCGCCGCCCCGATCTGTACGCGGTGTGTCTGGACTGGTCCGACGACGGCCGCTATGCCTCGGTGCAATGGCAGACGTTGCGCGAGGTGGTCGACGCGGCCGACAGTCCCTACGCCGACGGGGCGTTGCGGACGATCCTGCTGCTGTGTTGCGCGCTGCACGACGACGGTCCGGCGCCGTGGTCGCGACTGGCCTCGCTGGACACCACCAACGCGCGGATCGTCTCGCGCGGGATCCACATCGCCACCGGCGGGCTGCCGCTGCGTCAGGCGCTGGGCAATACGCCGTAGCCGGTAGCCGGTAGCCGGTAGCCGGTAGCCGGGAGCGGGGAGCGGGGGCAGGGAGCAGGTGGAGCGGCTGCGGACGGGGATCCCCGGTCGGCGGCCGCTCCGGGCTCAGCGCCGCCGCCGACCCTGGCCGGTGCCGTTGAGGGCTTCGAGGCGGGCCAGTGCGGTGCCGCCGTGCCACAGGCCGAAGAAGTCGCGATGGATGGCCAGGATGCCGTTGTCGACGGCGAACGCGGTCGACTGCGCGCTGAACGTGGTGGTGGTCACGAACACCGCGACGTCGGCCGCGAAGTGGGTCTTGGCGCCGAGCAGATCGCGGACCTCCTTCGGCGGGATCTTCCGGTTCGGCGCGTAGCGCTTGCACTGGATCACCGCGCTGCGCCCGTCGGGCAGCCGGCACAACACGTCCGCGCCGTTGTCCCCGGACCCGCCGACCCGGCGTACCTCGGTGCAGCGATCCCGGCGGCACAGGTCGGCGACCAACTCCTCGAACTCGGTACCGGTGAGCAGGTCCACCTCCGCCAGCGTCCGCCGCCCGGCGGCCACCGCGTCCTGGTGCCGCCACTCCCGATCCGCGCCGCGCGCCCGGTGATGGGCGCGCCACACCCGCCACCCGGCTCCCGCGAGCCCGGCGGCGAGGACGAGCGCGAGCGTGTACCACGGGCCCGCGACGATGAACACCACCGCCGTCACGGCCACCGCCATGCCGATGCCCGCCCTCGGCACCGCGCCGGAACGCGGCGGCTCCGGCGTCGAGTTGCGCCGCCCGGTGTTGCCCATGTCGATCCCCCCGTGGTCGGAACACGTGCCCTGTGCGGGTCCAGTCTGGCCGGACCGGCGCCGCCGTGGGGTGCGTTCGCGCCAACCGGTCGGCGGCCCGGATGCCGTCGGGGACGGTGCGCGCAACCATGGAGGGAGGGGCGAGATGAGCACGGAGGTATGTCATGGCCGCCAAGTTCGAGGTGTACACCGACAAGGCCGGCAAGTACCGGTTCCGGTTGAAGGCCGGCAACGGACAGATCATCGCCGTGGGTGAGGCGTACGAGACGCATGCGGCGTGTGTGAACGGGATCGACTCGATCAAACGCAACGCGGCGGACGCGAAGGTGGTCGAACTCGCACACGCCTGACGCCGCGTATCCACGCTCCCACGGTTCGGTTCTCCCGAGGGTTTCCGAGTTCTCCCGAGGGTTTCCGAGCGCTGTTGAGCGTTCCCGAGTGGTCCCGAGTGTTCCCGAGCGCGACGGCTCGGCCCGGCCCGGTTCACGTCCGCATTCGCGGCCGGCCGGGCCGTCGCCTTTTGTCAGTGGCAGCCACCGCAAGCACGGGTCACTTCCCCACCACCAGGCCGCCCTGCTCGCCTACGAAGCGCGCCTGGTCGACCCGTGATCGAGCCCATGGCCGGACCCGTGACCAGGTCCATGACCCGTCGTCCGCAACCACGCGTCCACCGTCGCGAAGTCCGCCTCGGTCAGGCCCGATCGTGAGTCGACCCCATGCAGCAGGGCAGCCCCCCGGTGGTGCCGGGCCACCCACCGCCGGTCGGTGTCGGTGAGTTCGTCGTCGACCCAGACGAACGGCCGCCCGGATGCCCACGCGACCAGGGCGCGGGTCTTCCAGTGCAGCCCCTCCCGCTCGTCCCGGTCGTCGCGGTCGGAGGCCTCCGGCCAGTACACCACGGCCAGTTCGGGCAACCCGAGGCGCGGCGCGATGTGGCTGTTGGCGTCGGCCGTCCAGGCCGTGGCCCAGACCAACTCGCAGGGCAGGCCCGACAGTCGCGGCCCGTGCGCCGGATCGACCCGGGCCAACAACGGGTTCGCGACCGCCTCCGGCAGCTCGGGGTCCATCGGGTAGGTCGGATATTCGTCGCCCCCGAAGGGGATCAGCGGTCCGTCGACGTCGAGGAACAGCAGCGGCCGCCGCGCGCGGCCGGTCACGGCTGTCCGGTGGTCGCCGCCCCGGACAGCGAGGCGGGCGGGCACAGGGTGCACGGGATCTGCATCGTCACCACCGTCGGGCCGTTCGGCGGGCTGTGTACCGCGAGCACCCCGTCGAATGCCGCGAGTCGCCGCTGGATGCCGCGCAGCCCGGTGCCCCGGTCGAGGTCCGCGCCGCCTCGGCCGTCGTCGTGCACGACCATCCGCAACAGCCCGAGTTCGTAGCGCAGGTCGATCCGCACCCGGTCGGCGCCGGAGTGCTTGGCCGCGTTGGTGAGCACCTCGGAGATCGCGAAGTAGGCGGCCGACTCCACCGGCGGCTCGGGTCGTTCCGGCAGGTCGACGGTGACCTCGACGTCGAGCGGCGAGATCATCGCCAGCGAGCGGACCGCGTCGCCCAGTCCCCGGTCGGCCAGCACCGGCGGGTGAATGCCCCGGACCAGGTCGCGCAGTTCGGCCAGCGCCTTGGCCGACGACTCGCGGACCTCGACCAGCAGGGCCCGAACCGCGGCCGGATCACGTTCCAGGAGGTGTTCGGCCGCGCCGAGGGTCATCCCCATCGCGACCAGGCGGGCCTGGGCGCCGTCGTGCAGGTCGCGCTCGATCCGGCGGATCTCGGCGGCCTGGGTGTCCGCCGCCTCGGCGCGGGTGGTGGTCAGGTGCGCGATCCGCTGGGCCTGCAGCGCGTGCTCGCTCGGGGCCAGGAGCGCGTGGGTGAACCGGGCATGCCGCCGTACCGTCTTCGGCGCGAGCCACAACGCGAGCGGCAGTTGCACCAGGCCGAGCAGCGCGGCCAGGATCGCGGTGAACTCACCGTCGATCGGCACGAACAGGTACCACAGACCGTCCCACGTGTGCGAAAGCGGAACGCCGTAGAAGGCCATCCCGATCCCCCAGAGCCCGCTCACGATCATCGCGATCGGGGCCAGCGCGAGCGTGGCGCCGACGATCGGCTCGGTCGCCAGCCACCACCAGTCCCGCCAGGTCTGCCGATCCCGAATCACCCACAGCAGCCGACCGATGAAGCCCTCCGCGCCCTCGGCCGGCGCCGGCTCCGGTTCGTAGTGGACCGGGATCCGCACCCCCGACCACCGCTGCGCCAGCTCCCGCTGCCGGTTGGCCAGCGCCCGCACCGCACGGACCACCGGCACCAGGAACACCAGGCCCAGGCCCGTACCGGCGAACACCACCACCAGCGACACCGCCAGGGTCAGCACGGTCGCCCGGATCGCCAGTCGCGACAGCGTCAACGAGCGCCGCAGCGCAACCAGACCTTCGGCGATCGGGAGGCCCTCACCCACGCTCAGCGGCCCGATTCGGCCGCGGCTCCACCCCGTGTGCTTCATCCGACCTGCGCCTTCCCGGTTCGACCGACTGCGGTATCCCGGCCCGTCCGGACCGCCTCGTCAGCCAGTATGAAGTGCGCCGGGTCGGCGAGTCGGTAGAGCTAGACCCCCTATTCAACCTTTCCCTGGAAACCGCCCGGGTCGACGCGAGACAGTCACCCTGCGTCGACCCGGGCGGCACAATCGGTGGCCGGAACCGGAACCGGAACCGGAACCGGAGCCGGGGCCGGAGCCGGAACCGGAGCCGGGGCCGGAGCCGGGGCCGGAGCCGGAACCGGAGCCGGGGTCGGGGCCGAGGCCGAGGCCGCGACCGGCCCCGCGGTCAGCCGTCGAGCCGGACCAGCATCTTGCCCAGGTTGTCCCCGCGCAGGAGTGCGATCAGCGCCTCCGGGGCCCGGTGCAACCCCTCGACCACGGTGTGCCGGCTGCGCAGCGTGCCGTCGGCCAGGAGTGGCAGGGCCAGCTCGGTCCACTCCCGGGCGAGGTGGAAGTAGGAGGTCACCGCCAGGCCGCGGACGGTGAGTTCCTTGGTGGCGACGGCGAAGATGTTGGCCGGACCGGGCAGTGGGTCCGCCGTGTCGTAGCCGGCGATCGCGCCGACCACGGCGATCCGGCCGCCGATCCGGGCGGCGTCCAGGGCCGCCGCCAGGTGCGCGCCGCCGACCAGTTCCACGGTGAGATCGATGCCGTCGGGCGCGGCCTCGGCGAGATCCTCGCGCAGCCGGCCCCGGGTGTGGTCGATGCCGACGTCGAAGCCGAACTCCTCGGTCAGCGCCCGGGTCTTGGCCGCACCCTCGGTCGAGCCGATCACCGTCGCGGCGCCGAGGTGTCGGGCCAGTTGCCCGGCGATGCTCCCGGTGGCGCCAGCGGCGGCCGAGACGTAGACCACGTCCCCGGCCCGCACCGGCAACAGCCGGGTCAGTGTTGCGTAGGCGGTCAGCCCGGTACTGCCCAGCGCGCCCAGACGGGTCTCCGCCGGTGCCACGGCCAGATCCACGGCGGTGACCTCGTCGCGAGCCAGTACGGCGTACTCCCGCCAGCCCGCGAAGTGCAAAACGGCCGTCCCGACCGGCAGTTCCGGCACGCCGGAGGCGACCACCGCACCGATCGTGCTCCCGGCCGGCGGCTCGCCGAGCAGGAACGGCGGCGCGTAGGCGTCCTCGTCCATCCACTCGCGCATGAACGGGTCGACCGACATCCAGGTATTGCGCACGAGCACCTCCCCGGCGCCCGGTTCGCGGACCTTCGTGTGCACGAACTCGAAGTGTTCCGGGCGCAGTTCGCCTACCGGGCGGGCCCGCAGGCGCACCTCGAGACCGTCCGGCCGGGGACTGGAAAATGACATGGTGGTGCTCCGAATCAGTGGAATATGGCATGGGGTGGGCGTCGGTCAGTGTTGGTGCGGGTCGGCGATGTCGAGTACGACCTTGCCCTGAACCCGGCGGGACAGCAGGGCCGTTGCCGCCTCCTCGGCCCGGTCCCACGGGCCGCGCCAGCCGATCTGCGGACGCAGCCGCTCGGTCGCGAGCAGATCCAGGAGCACCGCGAGGTCCGGGGCGAAGGGCGTGGATACGTTGAAGTTCTCCAGGCGCCCCCGAGCGGAGTTGGTGCCGGCCGACTCGAAGTCGATCGTGGTGTGTTCGCGGGCGGCTCGGCCGATCGCCTGGACCACGCCGTCGGGTTCCAGGCGGTAGAAGGCGTCGGCCAGTTGTCGCCCCCCGACGTTGTCCAGGACGCCGTACACCGGGGCCGACAGTGCGCTCGGGCCGAGCACGATCTCGGCGGCGCCGAGCTCCCGCAGGCCCTCGCCACGCTCGGGTGCGCCGACCGAGGCGATCACGTGCGCCCCGGCGAGGGCGGCGAGTTGTACGGCGAAGCGGCCCACCCCGCCGGAGGCGCCGGTGACCAGGACCCGGCGGCCGAGCACCGAGCCCAGCCGGCGGACGGCCTGCAACGCGGTGACACCGGCCACCGGGAGGGCAGCGGCAACGCCCGGGTCGACGCCGGCCGGGACGACCGCCAGGTTCTCGGTGTCCACGGCGCGCCGTTCGGCCCACGCGCCGGCCCAGCCGAAGCCGACCACGCGGGTGCCGACCGCCGGTCCCGAGCCGTCGGCGGCGGCCTCGACGACGGTCCCGGTGGCGTCCCAGCCGGGGATGTGGCCGTTCCCGGCGCCGGTCGGCCGATAGGCGATCTCGCCGAAGTTGAGCGAGAACGCGGCGACCGCGATCAGCGCCTGAGCGGGTCCGGGGCGCGGCTCGGGTGCGTCGATGGTGTGCAGGCCGTCGGGGCCGTGGGTCAGTGCTCGCATGGGATGTCCTGGTCCGCCCCGACTCCCGGGGCATCGGTGGGTGGCGACCACCGATCGCCGACCACCGACCGCACCGGCTCCGGCGCGGGTCGGCGATCGGCAATCGGCAATCGGCGACGGGCGGTCGGCGGCGGTCAGGCGGCCGAGTCGAGCGTCGGGTAGTCGGTGTAGCCGCGCTCGTCGCCGCCGTAGAAGGTGGCCTTGTCGGCCGTGTTGTACGGACCGCCCGCCTTGATCCGCGCGGGCAGGTCGGGGTTGGCCAGCCATGCCTCGGCCAGCGCGACCGCGTCGGCCACGCCGTCCGCAAGCGCTGCGGCGGCGATCTCCGGCGTGCCGGGGAAGGACTCCGGCGTCGGGTGCGCGCACACGATCAGCACCCCCGGCCAGGCCGCCCGGATCAGCCGGGTGATATCGCGGGTGAGGATCTCGAACACGTGCAGGTAGGCCAACGGCGTGCGGGCGAGCGCGTGCACAAGCGCGGTGTACAACTCGGTGGTGTCGCTCTCGGCGATCCCGTTGAAGGTGATCCCGGGCGACAGGCGCACGCCGACCCGCTCCGGCCCGATTGCCTCGGCGACCGCCGCGACCACCTCAAGGGTGAACCGGATCCGGTTCTCGATCGAACCGCCGTACTCGTCGGTGCGCGTGTTGGCGCCGTCGGCGAGGAACTGGTGCAGCAGGAAGCCGTTGGCCGCGTGCAGTTCGACGCCGTCGAAGCCCGCGTCCAGCGCGTTGCGCGCGGCGCCGACGAAGTCCGCGATCGCGGCGCGGATGTCGTCGTGGCCCATCTCGCGCGGCGTCGGGTGGTCGAGCAGGCCGGCGGCGGAGAACATCTGCTCGCCGGACGCGATCGGCGACGGGCCGACCGGGTGTGCGCCGTCCGCGTACAGGCTCGGGTGGCCGATCCGGCCGCAGTGCACGAGCTGGGCGACGATCCGCCCGCCCTCGGCGTGTACCGCTTCGGTGACCGGAAGCCAGGCCGCGACCTGGGCGTCCGTGTGCAGGCCGGGGGTCAGGACATACCCCTGGCCCAGTTCGCTGACCTGGGTGGCCTCGGTGATGATCAGGCCCGCCGACGCGCGCTGCGCGTAGTACTCGGCGGCCGAGGCCCCGACCAATCCGGCGTCGTTCGCCCGGCTGCGCGTCATCGGCGCCATCACCAGGCGGTTCGGCAGTTCCAGTTTGCCGACGGTCAGCGCATCGAACATTTCGGCCACGGTGGTGCTCCTCCATCGAGAAGCCCTCGTCGCGGATGCAACGAAGGCACCCCTCGACTCTCGGCCACGCACGAGTGCGGAACAACGCCGGATCACGCAACGAACGCACCGCGTGACTGAATGATCGACGCCGCACCCGCACGCCCACCACGCGCCGCCCGAACGTCCACCTCAGCGCCCGGGTCGAAGTCCCCGTCCACGTCCCCGTCCACGCCCGCCGCGTGTTTCAGCGCCGCCTGCGCGGCAAACGCATCGGGCCTTCGCGCTTGAGCGTCTCCACGATCGGGGTGGTCTCCACGCCGGTGATCCCCTCGACCGAGCCGAGCGAGCGGGCGAGGAAGTCGTACAGATCGCCGGTGTCCCGACACAGCACGCTGACCAGGAAGTTCGCCGATCCGGTGGTCACCGCGGCGAAGCACACCCGGGAATCGGCCGCCACCACTTCGGCGACCGTCTCCAATGCGGACGGACGTACCGACATCCACAGGAACGCGGGCGTCCCGTAGCCCAGGTTCGCCGCAGCCGTCTCCACCTCGAAGAACAACACCCCCGCGCCGCGCAGCAGTTCCACCCGGCGTCGGACCGCGGACTCGGAACTGCCGCAGGCCCGGGCCAACTCCGCGTACGACGCCCGCCCGTCCCGGGCCAACTCGGCGAACAACACCTGATCGCCGTCCGCCCACGCGGGTGGCGGCGCGTCCCACGACACCGGCGGGGCCGTCCGGTTCATCGCCTCCACCTGATCGGCCGTCAGTCCCCGGTTGAGCGGCTGCCAACTGGCCGGCCCGCCGACGACCGAGCGCAGCACACAGTGCACCTCGAGCCCGGTGACCCCGGCCGCGCGGCCCAACTGCCGCAACAACTCGTCGCCGTGCTGCTCCGGACCCTGCGGCCGGGTCACGCAGATCAGCTCGGTGCCGGCCGGCAGCAGGTGCAGCCAGGACACGTCCGCCCGCCGGCCGAGGCCCTGGGCCACCGCCTCCACCACGTCCGGAACGCAGGCCACCCGCAACACCCACGAGGTCTGGCCGGTCCGCCGGGTGTCGTTGATCGCCACCACCCGCATCGCGCCGCTCGTCCGCATCCGGTGATAGCGGCGCACCACGGTCGCGTCGGACACCCCGAGCACCTCGGCGATCCGCGCGAAGGACGCCCGGCCGTCCAGGTCGAGGGCGTGCACGATAGCCCGGTCGATCGTGTCGAACTCGATTGATTCCACCGACCCGAGACTAGCGATGGAGGAAATCCGCCGCGCGGCCGGTAACGACTCGACTCGATCCCGCGCATCCACGACTGTTTCCGTCAGCAGCCCGAGCGGAGCATGTCACCTCCGACTCGTGCCGCTTCATGCCGTCGAAGTCGTCGGGCAGTCGGGGATTCAGGAATTCAAGGAGTCATCGTGCGCAAGTGGGGACCGCTCTTCGCGGTCTGTCTCGGATCGTTCATGCTGCTCGTGGACCTCACCATCGTCATCGTCGCACTGCCCGACATGGGCGCCGACCTGGGCTCCTCCTATGCCGGTCTGCAATGGGTGCTGGACGCCTACTCGCTCGCCCTGGCCGCGCTGCTGCTCGGCGCCGGATCGCTCGCCGACCGGGTCGGGCGCAGGCGGGTGTTCGTGTGCGGCACGGTGTTGTTCACCGTGGCATCGCTGCTGTGCGCGCTGGCCACGGACAGCGCGGCGCTGATCGCGGCGCGCGTCGTCCAGGGCGTCGGCGGCGCGGCGATCTTCGCCACCACGATCGCCCTGCTCGGACACGCCTATCAGGGCCGCGATCGTGGCGTCGCGTTCGGTGTGTGGGGGTCGATCAGCGGCGCCGCCGCCGCGGTGGGTCCGATCATCGGTGGGCTGCTCACGCAACACCTGGGCTGGCAGGCGATCTTCCTGATCAACCTGCCCATCGGCGTGCTGACCGTGGTGTTGTCCCTGCTGGTGCTCACCGAGTCGCACGGGAATCGCGCGGCGCGCCCGGATCCGGCCGGGATGCTCACCTTCACGCTCGGCGCGGCGCTGTCGACCTACGGCTTCGTGCGCGCGGGCGGCGAGGGGTGGACCGAGGGCACGACGGTGGGTGTGTTCGCCGCCGCGCTGTGTTCGTTCGTGCTGTTCGCCCTGGTGGAGAGCCGGGTCGCCGAGCCGATGATCGAGTTGGCGCTGTTTCGACGGGCGTCGTTCAGCGGGGTCATGGCGGTCGGGCTGCTCGTCCAGTTCTCGGCGTTCGCCTATTTCCCGCAGCTCTCGGTGTGGCTCCAGTCGGTGCTCGGCTACAGCCCGGTCGGGGCCGGGCTGGCGCTGCTGCCCCTGGCCGGCGTCTCGTTCGTGGTCTCCGCGTTGGCCGGCCGTTACCTGCACAGCGTGGGACCGCGGTGGCCGCTGGGGATCGGCGCGGTGTTCGTCGGCGGCGGCGCCCTCGCGCTGACCCTGGTCGACGGCGGCTCGGACTGGACGGCGCTGCTCCCGGGCCTGGTCCTGGCCGGCGTGGGGGTCGGGCTGGCCATGCCGCAACTGGCCGGTGCCGCACTGGCGTCGGTGCCGCCGGCGCGGTCCGGGATGGCCGGCGGCGCGCTGAACACGTTCCGTCAGCTGGGCTTCGCGTTGGGCATCGCGGTGACGGGCGTGATCTTCCGGGGTGGGGCCGAACACTCGCTGCGCGACGCCGCGCCGCTCGGCGGTGACCCGCACGCCACCGCCGAGGCACTGGGCGGCGGGCAGGCGCAGCACCTGGTGGCGACGGCGCCGGCGGGCACTCGGGATGCGCTGCGCGGCGCGCTGGAGGACGCGTTCGCGACCGGGTTGGATCGTACGTTCGTGGTGTGCGGGGTGCTCGGGATCGTGGCGGGTGGGCTGACGCTGCTGACGGTACGCGGCTCCGCCGGGCCCAAGGGCCGGCCGGCGCCCGACCGCGAACCGGCACCGGCGACCACGCCCGCTTCCACCGCCGCGTCGGGGTGAGCGCCGACGCCGGTGCACCTTCGCGGGGCGCACCGGCGTCGGCCGCCCGGATCAGGCCGCCGGCGTCAACCACATCTGGTTCGGCACGTTCTTGGGCCCGTAGAGCTTCACCTGGTAACCCCATTCCTCGCTGTCGCCCGGCATGTCGAGCGCCATGGACTGGACCCCGCTGTTGATCCGCACTGCCCCGTTGTCGGCGTACATCGGCGACCACTGCTGGTTGTACGTGCTGTGGCAGAAGTAGATGATCAGGCCGGCGCCGGGGTCGCCGTTGGGCACGTCGAGGCACGTGTGGCTCTTGGCGTTGACGATGCGCCTGCCGCCGTACGCGTCCAGCTCGGTGTACCACTTCTGGTCGGCGTTGCCGTTGCACGGCCACTGGATCACGCGGGTGCCGTCGTCCTCGTGGCCCCCCTCGGTGCCCAGGCACAGCGGGGTGTGGCCGGCGGGCAGCACCCGCTGCAGCCGGAACTGGCCGTCGGGCAGAACACCCGCACTGGCACTGCCCGTTCCGGTGGCGACGGCGGCCATGGCGACGCCGAATACGCCGATGGTGGTGGCTATCTTTTTACCCAGGCTCATTACATTCCCCGTTCGATTTCGATGGTTCACGGCCCGGTGGGGCCTGCCACAAGTCTTTGCGGCCCATCAAAATCGATCAACAACGATCACCTGAAGCCTTCGCAACCAACAAGGAACCATCGGATGCCGAACTCCCGGTACAGCAAAGGGAGTTGCGCCGACAATAATTGTCGCGTCCACTTTCCCGAAATCACCGATCCGGGCGGTATCGAGTCAGGCAACATCGATCGCAAAAAAGGCGACGGCCCGGCCGACCGCGAATGCGGACGTGAACCGGGCCGGACCCGTGTGCACCGCGCACGGGGCGGAACTGCCCACCGCAGCACGGCTCTGCGTACTCTGGCGGTACCTGAAATTCGCGAGCGCTGTCCGTCGACGTCGCCACGTTGACCTCGCAGCCGTATCTGCACGAACTGCGCGAGGACCGACTGGATGCGCTGATCAATCCAATCCGCGAGGTGCTCGACCTGTACGACATCGGCGTCGACTCACATGGTTCCGGAGCCGCTACCGACTGACGGTGGCCGGGCCCGGTTGCCCGACGTAGATGCCGCTGCCGACCGGTGATTCCTGGGAGCGGTTGCGGAGGTCTTCGATGTCGATGGCCGGGGGCCAGCAGGTGTCGTAGGACCAGCGCACTCCGTCGAGGTCCGTAGGTGCGAGGTCCTCGGAGCGCAGGTCGGCCCCGATGAAGTCGTTCAGGAACGCATCGAGCCAGCCCGGCGACCGCAATCTGTGACGAGGGGGCGGGGAGTTCAGAGTTCGGGGGATCAAGACCTGGAACGCGGTGACGCACCAGTCGAGGAGATCCGCCAGATCCTGACGTGCCCCGCGTACATGGGCGATACGCACCTCTCGGTTCTCCATTGCCCGTGTGGTCAGCGCTGCAACGCCCTTGGCCCAGGGCTGAGGGTCGCGCAGGGGGCCGGGGCCGGTGTGTGCTGCGATGCGATGCAGTTTCGCATCCTCGAGCGCAACAGGTCACGGGAGGCGACGGTGCGGATCCAGGCACGCGGGTCGTGGATCTCGTTCCAGCTGCGGTACGCCTTGGCCATCGCCTCCTGGGCGAGGTCGGCTGCCAGTGCGGTCGAGGCGCCCTGTCGCATGAGGAACGCGGTCAGGGGGCGGATGTGGTCGCGGTAGAACTCGCTGAAGGCCGCGTCGGTCTTGTGGCGGCGGAGCAGATCGCGTGACCGCAGAGCAGCGGCGATGTCGGTGGAGGCCGGTGGTCCGGCGGTTGAGTCCGCGCCCTCGTGGTCGTCCACCTCTTCAGCGCCCCCTCGCCGGGATCTCGACGTGCAAGCGGATGCGGTGGCCGTCCGGGAAGTGCTCCTCGACGTGGAGCAGTCCGCCGCTGCCGACCGTGTGCACGGCGGACGGCACGTATCGGCCCCGGGCCGGTTCACGCCGCCCCCACCACCGTGTGGGCAGCAGCGCACATACCTTCGCGACGATGGTTGCCTGTGTCCAAATGTCCATCGGCCACCTCTCCCTCGACGGGTCCGTACGGGCCCTCTTGGTAAGTAAGAGCCGGCTGCACGCGTTTGCGTCAACCCGAGCTCCCGACCACGAGTGAGGAGAAGGCGTACACGCGGCTGCTCGGGGCGCCGACTGCGCGCCGATGTCGCCGAACCTGTCGATGAGACACCGGGGTTGCTGTACGTCCAACCCCTGATCGGCCGGCCGGTCCGGGGTTCGGACAGGTCGTCGGTCCCAGGTGAGTGGTCGACACAGTCACCGGGCTGCCGCAGACCGATCATCGCGCACGGAACCGGGTCGTTCTACCTGGGCAGGGTCGGCGACTGCCTGCGCGGTCCGGTGAACGAATCCTCCCGCCGATCGCCCCCGTCCGGTGAACGGGCACGTCGACGTCCGCCGTGGAACTGTTCGTCGGCTACCAGCCGGCGCCGAACGTACCCACCGACTGCGCCACCCCGGTCGCCAACCTGGCCGCGGCCTGCCGGCAGCTCGCCCAGGCATGCGACAACTACGCCGCCCACGTGAAGAAGGACCAGAACGACTTCCACTTCCCGCCCCGCGTGTTCGGCGGCCCCGACGACCTCAAGAACGCCGTGCTGTCCGACCCCGTCATCAGGGCCCTGGGCGACCTCCCGCCCATCCTCGACAGCACACGCGCCAGGGTCGTCTTTCCCCAAGGCAGCGGCGGAGCGCCCGGGTTGCCCGGCCTGCCGCCCGTCCTCCCCGTCCCCGTCCCGATCGCGCCCGTGCCGGTGGCCCTGGCCTCCACCACGAACATGAGCCTCGCCGGATTCTTCACCGGAACGTTCGGCCAACCGCCCCCGGTCGACCCGACACTGATCACGCCGCCGCTGCCACCGCCCCCGGGAACCCCGCTCCTGACTCCGCAGGAGCGCGCACGATTCGACGCCTGGCGGGCCGGACCGACCAGCCACTCGTTCGCCAACAACCGCGACGAGAAGGACCCGGACAACGCCTACCAGCGGCGGACCGCCGGATACCCCGAATACGACCTTCCCCTGCCCGGCACGGAGAAGAAGATCCAAGCGGACGGACTGCGCCCCGAGGACGGCGCGATCGTCGAGGCCAAGAACGTACGCAACACCAAGTCGACGTGCCGCACCGAAGTCAGACTCGCCGACTCGAAGGTCAACGAACCCATGATCCGGGACCAGAACATCTTCGAACAGGACGACTCCGAGATACGCCGATACAACGACGCCGTCACCGAGTCCGAGGGCCGGATACGCAACGTCGAACTCCACACCAACCACGCGCCGAGCGTGGCCTACTGGCAGGTCCTCATGGCTGCCCACCACACACCCGGACGCGTCGTCCTGACCCCCTGACCACACACGCAGCCGGAGGATCGATGACCGACCCCGCCACCTACGCCACCCACTGGTTCCTCGCCCCAGCCGACGGCCACCCCTGGGGACTGACCGCCGAGGACCTCGCCAGGGACCTCGCCCGACGCCCCGACGCCGTGTGCACGACACACCGCACGATCGCCGGACGGGACAGAATCGAGTTCGGTTTCCCCGTCGGAGACTGGATGTTCAGCGGCGCCTACGCCCCCGACCGCGAATCCCTCACCCTCGAGATGTGCACCGCCCTCGCCGCCGCCGAAGTCCTCACCACCTGGTTCCTCGGCGTGCTTCCCCCCGGCGCCGAAATCGTGTTCAACACCCAGGACGGCGTCGAGAACGGCTACGGCGACACCGACTACGTCCTGCCCCACGGCGGAGGGACCATGGCCGTCGCCCGCGTTCTCGGTGATCACCTGCGGCAGGTGTGGAGCACCGACCGTACGACCGACGCGTCGTGACCCCCGGGCACGTCGAGTGGGCCCGCCGGCGCGGCTGTACTGCTTCGACGAGCCCGCAACGGCAGGCACTCGTCCGCGGGGGCGCCGACGCGTTTCGGTCCGGGTGAGCAGGGGCCCGGGCGTGGCGCCGAACTCCGCTCCGGGGCCAGGATGTTCCGGCGTTGCCGGACGCCGCTTCGGGCGTGTTCACCGGCCCTGTGGGGTCGGGCCGCCCCAGCTGGAGGTGGGCGAACCCGTCGTGGGCGCGCGCGTGGTGGGCAAGGATGTCGAGCTTGCGGTGGTCGACACGGGTGGGAGTGTCGGTGGGATGGACGGGGTCCCGGTGGTCTGGTGGTTGCCGGTGACCGTGGTTGCGCTCAGCAGGGCGCGTAGTCGGCCGGCGTCGATGGCCGGTTGGGATTCGGCGAAGGTGCCGTCCGGGCGGGTGATTCGGTCGGGGAGTGGGCCCGGTTCGCCGAGGGGTGGGGCGCCGACGCCGATGGTGAACGAGGGTGGTTCGGTGCCGTCGGGGGCCGGCGGGTCGGTGGTGCCGAAGCGCAGTGCGTACCGGGTCGACCGGTCCGCGCCCATCGGGGTCACCACGGCGATCAGGTGTTCCCCCGTTCGCAACGCGCCCTCGGGCAGCGACAACGGGCCGGTGACCGGGAGGCGGGCGCCCGGCTGGACGCTCTCGGCGATCTGGTGGATACGTTCGGCGTCGGCGGCCGGGCCGACCATGGTGGCGATCGCCCACGCGCCCGGGGCCCACTGCCAGGCCAGTTCGAGCCGGCCGCCGCCCGGGTCGGGGCCGATCAGCCAGGCGGCCGGGCGGTCGTGTACCGGTGGGGCGACGGGACGCGCCGCCGGGTCCGGGGTCGGCGGCCGGCTCGGCGCGTACATCGTCACGGACGCCGGGGTGGCGACCGACCCCGCGGCCGCGTCCACCCGTTCCGGGCCCAGGACCACCCGCTGGCGGTAGCGGCCGGTCTCGTAGGACAGCGGCGTGAAGCCGCCGGCCGAGCCGACCCGAAAGGCCCGTTCGCGGACGTCGAATGCATGGCCCGAGGCAGGTCCGGGCCGGTCGTGGTGTCCGGGGGCGGCGATCACCGCGGCGACCAGGGCCACCAGGGCCACCGCGACCGCGCCGGCCGTCACCGCGATCGCCCGGCGGAGCAGTACCGCGCGGCGGCCGTCGCGGATCGCGCGGGCGAGGTTGACGCCCGGTTCGTCGGTGCCGATGTGCGGTGCTTCGCGCAGTGCGGCCAGCAGTAGGACGCCCTCGTACTCGTCGGTGTCCATCGCCCGCCTACTCCCCTTCCCAGCGGGCCACGACGGGCCCGTCCAACAGTGTGCGCAGCCGCGCGAGGCCGAGTGAGGTCTGGCTCTTCACCGTGCCCGGCGAGCAGTTCAGGATCTCGGCCACCTCGACGACCGGCAGATCGCACAGGAAGCGCAGCACCAGGACGACCCGCTGTCGGGGCGGGACCCGGGACAACGCGATCCGGACCGCGTCGCGCGTCTCCACATCGGGGCCCGGCGGTGCGGCCGGCAGCGGGGTGTCCTGTGGGGCGCCGGTGAGCCGGACCCGGGCCCAGGCCAGTCGGCGTTCGTTGAGGAACGCGCGGACCAGCATGCGGTGTACGTAACGATCCAGGTCGTCCGCGGCACTTGCCCGCCGCCAGTGCACGTACAGGCGCGTGATGGTGTTCTGCACGATGTCGTCGGCGCGGTGCGGATCGCCGCACAACAACCGGGCGACCCGGCGCAGCGCGGGCAGGCGGGCGGCCACGTACTCGGTGTACGCGTGTTCCTCGCTTGCTCGCACCCTGCTCCGCCCCGATTTTCCCGTACCCGTATCCGTACCCGGTTCACTGTTCGTCCCGTCCATCCTGGTGGTGCGCTCCCCGGTCCGGTACGGCGCGGCCCGCTCAGCCGGCACCGGCCGCGCCTCCTGCCCGGACGTCCCACACCCATACCCCGCCGGTGGCCTGCCCGGGTCCGAGCAGCCGGTCCACGGTCGCGCGGAGCGCGTCGGCGCGGGTGTGCGGTCCCAGTACCACCGCGTCCGCGTGCCAGTAGGCCAGGTCCGCGCGGGCCTGCTCCCGGTCCCGGTCGGTCACCGCCGGTACCGGGCCGCCGTCCCGGACCGCGCGCAGCAGGTCGGACGTGGGGCGGGTGACCGCGCCGTAGCCGCCGAGTCGGTCCGGTCCGAAGGGGCCGACGAAGTAGCCCTCGGCGAGCGGGAAGCCGAGCCCCGCGCGCACCTGCCAGCCCAGCGCGCGGGCGTCCGAGGTGTCGGGCAGCGGCACGGTGACGATGGCCCGGCCGGGGTCGGCGAAGCGGCGCCAGGTGCCGTCGGCGAAGAACGCGGGTGTGGGTGCGCGTGCCTCGGCGGCCAACGGTTGTGGCAGCAGCGGCAGTAGCGCCTGGAGCGCGGCGACGCACCACACCAGGCGGATCCGCCGATCGCCGGTGCGGGCGGCGGTCTGCGCGGCCAGGGCGAGCAGGATGCCGAGCACGGGGACGCACACCATGGTCAGCCGACTCTCCAACACCGACTCGTACAGCGGCAGTTGCCCGACCCATCGCCACGGCCCGGCGATCCCGGTGGGTTCGCCGTCGAGAACGACCTCGGGGCCGAGGGACAACAGCGCGGCGCCGAACAGGGTGCCGGCGAGGGCCTTGATCAGCGCCCGGCGCCACAACCCGGCCAGGATCGCGATCGCCAGGATGAGCAGCGGCCAGCCGAAGAAGGCGTTCTCCTCGGTGCGATTGAGCGACAACCGCGCGGATTCGGTCGGGTTGCCGGCGAGTGAGCGGTCGGCGTAGGCGGTCAGCGCGGAGAGGTCGTTGCCCGCCGGACCGTGCAGGAGGTTGGTGTAGCTCTGCGGCCCGGTGAACTGCCACCACAGCGGATAGGCGACGAGCACCGCGCACAGTGCCGCGCCGACCGCGAGTCCGCGCGCGAGCGCGGGTAGTGCGGCCCGCGCGGCGGCGGGTGCGGCGCCCGCGTAGGTGATCGCGAACAGCGCGATCCCGGTCGCGGCCAACAGCAGTGCCTCTTCGCCGAGATAGACCTGATACGCCGTCAACAGGCCGAGCAGCACGCCGTCGCGGATCGGTCGGGCGCCGCCGGCGACGCGGATCAGCCGGTCGATGATCAGTGGGATGCCGAACAACACCGCGAGGTTGGGGTGTGCGTTGGCGTGCGAGATCATCGGCGGCGCGAATGCGCAGAAGGCGCCGCCGAGTGCGGCGGCGGGCCGCGAGTCGACCAGGTGTCGGGCGATCAGGTGGTACCAGGCGGCGGCCGTCGCGGTCAGTCCGCCGGTGAGGACGAGCGCCCAGGTCGCGGCCGGGCCGAACAGCCAGGTGATCGGCGCGAGGGGGATGGCCAGGCCCGGCATCGAGGTGTTGGCCATCAGGTTGACCCCGGCCGGGTGGTTCTGGAGCGTGGTGAACAGCGGATTGTCGCCGTGTGCCAGGGCACGCGCGGTCACCGCGAAGAACCACTCCCACTGGTACTGGTCCTGGCCGCTGTCCACCAGGTAGCGCCCGCCGGGACCGCCCGCCCACAGGCCGCGGTACAGGAGCAGTGCGGCGGCCAGGTAGGCGGCGTACGCGAGCACGTCGACCACCCGCGCCGGCCGGGCGGTGGGTGCGGTGGGCGCGGCGGGCGGGCATGGCGGTGCGAGGGCCTCGCGGAGCGCGATCATGCGGCTCGGCCCGGCGGGATCCGGGCCGGGGCCGGTGCGCCGGGCGCGGTCGCACCCGGCGTCGGAGGTGGCCCGTAGCGCAGTCGGATCCGGGCCAGGTCGCCGAGCACCGCGACGCAGTGCCCGGCGCGGAGCTTGGAGCCGTCCTGGTGGGTCCAGGCCACCGGCACCTCGACGACATGCCAGCCGAAGCCGAGGAAGATTCGGAGCACTTCGATGTCGAAGGCCCACCCGTCCACGCTCGCCCGGGCGAACGCGGCCCGGGCCCGGTCGCCGTCGAACAGCTTGAACCCGCACTGGGTGTCCACCGTGCCGGGCAGCGCGAGAGCTCGGATCAGTCGCCCGCCCACCTCGGACAACGCCCGGCGCAGCGGCGGTCGGACCACCGCGAGGGCCGGGCCGCGGGAGCCGATCGCGGCGTCGAATCCGGCGTCGAGCGCGGCGCACAGGCGGGTCGATTCGGCGATCGGGGTGGCCAGATCGGCGTCACACAGCAGCACTCGGCGACCGCGCGTGAGCGCGACGCCGACCCGTACGGCGTGCCCCTTGCCCCGATTGTCCGGGTGCCGCACGACGCGTACGCGCGAATCGTGCCGGGCCGCCGCGATGGCGATGGTGTACGTATCGTCGGTGGATCCGTCGTCGGAGAGGACGAGTTCCCACCGGACCCCGAGGTCGTGCAGATGCCCGAGTACCGCCGCCAGGGTGGCCGGCAGTCGCCGCGACTCGTTGAACACGGGGATCACGACCGACAGTTCGAGCGCATCGTTCGCGCAAGGTGTTCGCTTCACATCACCGGGACCGCTGTGGGCGCCGGTCACGTTGTGTGAGGTGGGTCACGTCGGGCGTCGGATCGGGATCCGTCGCGGGTCGACCCGGCGGCCAGGCGGCGGGCGATGCCCGCGCGCGAGGAGACGCCGAGTTTGGCGAGCAGCCGGGTGACGTGGGTCTCCACGGTGCGGGGGCTGAGGAACAGGCGGGCGCCGATCTCCTGGTTGGTCAGCCCCTGGGCGACGAACTCGGCCACCTGCGACTCGCGTTCGGTCAGCACCGGCGGTCCGGCGCCGTCCCGGGCCGGCCGGCGGGCGGCCAGTTGGCGGGCGGCGCGGGCCGCGCGGGTCTCCAGCCAGGTCGCGCCGTGGGTGCGGAACAGGGCGCGGGCCAGGCCCAGTGCGGTGCGCGCGTCGTCGGCCCGGTCGGCGTGGTCGGCCACCTCGGCGGCCCACAGGTGGGCCTGGCCGACCTGGATCGGCTGGCCCGCGGCCTCGAAGCAGCCGGCCGCGCGGGCCGCGTCGAGGCCGGCCGCGATCGGGTCCTTGAGCGCGTCGGCGAGTCGACTGCGGGCCAGCAGCGCGGTGCCCAGTTGCCCGGACAGGCCCATCTCCTCGGCCACGGTCACCGCGTGGTCGGCGCACTGCACGGCCCGGTCCTGGCGGCCGCTCGCCAGGGCGAACCGGGCGGCCTGCGACCAGCGGGTGGGCAACATCGGGTCGCGTTGCCGGTCCTGGTGCAGATCGAGCAGTGTGCCGACGTCCGGCGGTGGATCCATGCCCAGTTGCAGGCCCACGTCGAGAAGCATCGTGGTCACGCTGAGCGCGAACCACTGCGAGTCGGGGCCGGGCATCCGCCGGGTCTGTTCCCACGGGCCGCGCACCGCGTCCGGGCCCTCGGTCCACAGGAGGGCACGCAGGCGGACTGCGCGGGCCATCGCGAGCATGTCGCCGGCGCCGAAGGTGCGCGCGCTCTCCTCGGCGTCCTCGGCCGCCTCCAGCGCCTCGCCGAGCCGGCCGAGTCGGGTCAGGGTGCAGGCCTGGATCGTGTACAGGTGGGGCAGCGCGTAGTTGTGGCCGTAGGTGCGCGCCACCCGCACCGCCCGGTCCAGGCAGTACATCGCCCGGTCGTGGTGTTCGAGCAGGTAGGCCGTCCAGGTCAGGGGCGGTACCACCGCGTCCAGGATCCGGCGCAGGCCGTCCTCCGGCATCGCGTCCACGGCCCGGTCCGCGGCGGCGAGTTCGGCGCCGGCGCGGTCGATGTCGCCGTGCCCGGCGGCGGCCAGCGCCCGGAAGGTGCCGGCGGCGGCGTGCACCACCGGGTCCTGGGCGTGTTGGCCCCGGCCCAGCGAGCGGGCCCGTTCCAGGCCCAGGTCCACCCGGCCGTCCATCAGGTCCAGGGTGGCCAGTTCGATCAGGATCAGGGCGTGGTCGGGGCCGTCGGCGTCGGCGGCGGTGGCCTCCAGGAGGGCGTAGGCCGGGCGCGAGCGGCCCTGGATGCGGTTGCACTGGGCGAGCAGGGTGATCGTCTCGCGGTGGTGCGGGCCGACCCGGTCGAGCAGTTCCTGGAGTACCCGGCCGGCGGCGTCCAGCCGGCCCGAAGCCAACAGGGCCCGGCCGAGCAGGAGTTGGATGCGTACCCGCAACTCGGCGGTGCCCTGGTGGTGGGGCAGGGCGGCCAGCACCTTGGTGAACCAGTGCGCGCTGGTCGCCGGCGCCGAGGACAGCGCCGACTCGGCGGCCTCGGTGAGCACCGCGCAGGTGGCCTGGTCGCCCGGTCGCAGTGAGTGTTCGAGGTGTTGGGCCCGGGACATCAGCGGAGCCTGACATCGGGTCAGATGTACCGCGGCCCGGCGATGCGCGGCGATCCGCCAGCCCGGCCCGGCCAACCGGTAGGCGGCGGCGCGCTGCAGCGGGTGGCCGAAGCCGAACCGGTCGTCGCCGGCGACCAGGATGCCCCGATCGGTGAGCCGATCCAGGGTCGCCAGCACCCGTTCCTCGGGCAACTCGGCGATCGCGGCGGCCAGATCCGGGCCCACCTCCGGGCCGCCGACCGCCGCGGCCTGCACGACCAGTCGCTCGTCGGGGGTGAGTCGGCTCAGGTCGGCCTGGATGGTGTCGTGCATCAGTGCCGCCACCGCGTCCTCCACCGCCGGGGTACGACCGACCAGTGCGTCCACCGCCGGCGCCGGGAAGTCGGCGAGCAGCTTGAGGTAGAGCGGGTTGCCCGCGCTGGCCTCGGCCAGGATCCGCCGCCGGCCCGGCCGGACGTGCGGGAGCAGCAGATCCAGGTCGGCCGGCGCGAGCGGCGGGATCCGCAGCCGCTTCGGCGGCCGGGCAAGGCGGGCCAGCGCGTGGGCCAGCCGGGGTGGACACATCCCGGAGCGGTGGGCGAGGACCAGGCCCACCCGGTGGGTCGGCGGCCGGTGCAGCAGGAATTCGAGCAGCCCCAGGGACGCCTCGTCGGCCCACTGCACGTCGTCCAACACCACCCACAACGCGGGTCCCTGGTCGGCGAGGGTGTGCAGGGCCTCGCGAAAGCGCCGGTAGAGCCGGTGCTGCTCGACATCGGAGGGTGCCCACCGGCCGTCGTCCGTGCGCTCGGCGGCCGTGCTCAGCCCCGGCAGCGCGTCCATCGTGTCCAGGAACAGGCCGAACGGGACGACCTGTTCGAACTCGGTGGCCCGACCCTGGACCACCCGGTCGCCGCGCCCGCTCGCCCGCTCGCCCAACTCGGCCAGGAGTCGGCTCTTGCCGATCCCGGCCGGTCCGTCGATCACCGCGGCCCACGGGCGGTCCCCGGCCCGGACCATCAACTCCTCGACGGCGCGCAGTTCGGGTGCCCGACCGACGAACGGGGCCGCCGCCCATCCCTCGGTGTGCGCGGCGCCAGTCGAATCGGTCGGATCGTTCGGACCATCAGGAGCACGCACCGATACCTCCAACCCCGGGGGCAGCTGCGTTGGCAGGCTACGCGCGGGGCGGACGTGCGCACAGGGGTATGGGCGGGCTTTTTCCTACCGGTGGCCGGCTGTTCAATCGGCCGACCGCGGCCCGCCGGGCGAACCGCCCCGACCAGCCGAATCCCTTGATCCATGGGCGAGTTCACCGGGAACCGATCAGTCTCGCACGGCCGGCAGCACCTCGTCGACGAACAACCGCAGACTGCGCTGCATCGACGCGCCGGTCTGCCCGCCGAAGTCGATGTTCCACAACAGCACGTCGGGGGCGAATTCCTCGCGCAGCGCCCGGATCGACGCGATCACGGTCGCCGGCGAACCCACCACCGAGGTACCCGCGTCGCGCAGCGCCGCGTCGGTGATCCCGCCGAACTGCTCGCCCATCTTCTCGTAGCCCGGGTAGTTCGTGGACTGCACGCGCGACCACGAATCGGCCGCCTCGGCGGTGACCGCCAGATACTCCTGGAGGTGGGGGATCGCCTCGGCGTAGGCCGCCTCGTCCGTCTCGGCCACATACAGCGGCACGCTGATCGCCACCCGCGGCACCCGGCCGGTCCCGTCGTGGGCCGCCGCGAACGCCTCCCGATACGTGCCCACCAGCGTGCGGGTGTACGGCAGATCCCGGCGCAGCGGCGCGGGGGAGACCAGCAGCCCGAAGCCCTGCCGGCCCAGCCACGCGAAGCTCTGCCGCGATCGGGTGGCCGCGCCCCACACCGGCGGATGCGGACGCTGCACCACCTGCGGGGTCGAGGTGGCGTCGCGGTAGGCGAAGAACCGGGTGTCCTCGGTGACCTTGTCCTGGCTCCACAGCCGCAACACCGCCGCGATGGTCGCCTCGTAGCGCGCCCGGCTGGTGTCCAACGGCACGCCGAGCGCCTCGAACTCGTAGGGCAACCAGGCCCGGGCGAAGCCGACCTCCAGGCGCCCGTGGCTGAGCACGTCGACCATCGCGGCGTGCGCGGCCAGTTGGACGGGGTGGTGGAACGCGGGCAACACACAGCCGGTCATCAACCGCACCCGCTCGGTCTGCGCCGCCACCGTGGCCAGGAAGGTCAGCGGGCTCGGGCAGTAGCCGCCGTAGGTGCCCAGATAGTGCTCGGTCATCTTGACGTAGTCCAGGCCGCCCTCGTCGGCCTGCCGGGCCAGTCGCAGCGCGTCGTCGTAGTAGTCGACGGCCGAGCGCCGATCGGGCCGACAGTCCGGCAGAAACGAGATTCCGTGCTCCATTTCGGGCCCCAGTCTGCTCGATCGCGGGTGCGCGGCGAAGGCGCCGCGATCCCACCCTGCGCCGCGCCGCCGGCGAAACCGCTCACACATCGCCGGCACCCGCGCGCCGACCCGTCGGCGAAGTGCCGGCGACCCGACGGCCCCGCCGACAGTGCCGTGCGGCGCAATGGACTCGGGACGCGAAAACCCGTCCGTGTGCCGCGCGACCACCGGCACGACCAGCCGCACCCGAGCGCACGCCCGCCCGGCGTTCGGCATTCCGATCGAGCGAAGAGGACAACGCCGTGGAGAAGAACCTCGACCTGACCACGCTGGCCAAGGAGCTCCAGACGCTGGAGACCGAGACCTTCGAGATCCAGGACTACACCGAGACCAGCGACCTGTTGACCGCGCACAAGGCCGAGTCGATGTGCAGCACCAGCAGCTGCAGCACGTGCAGCAGCACCACCAGCACCACCAGCTGCTGCGCCTGACCGTCCCGCGAACCATCGCACCCGAAGGAGACCGACCATGGACGACAGCCTCGACCTGACCACGTTGGCCAAGGAGTTGCGGACGCTGGAGACCGAGACCTTCGAGATCCAGGACTACACCGAGACCGGCGACCTGCTGACCGCGCACAAGATGGAACCGTGCAGCTGCAGCAGCTGCACCAGCACCTGCAGCAGCACCACGAGCTGCACCAGCTGCTGCGCCTGATCGCACCCGGGCACCACGCACACGATGGGGTCGGCCGGGAGTTCCCGGCCGACCCCATCGGCCGTGTGCGGGTCGGGCGCGCATGCGAGAACGCGCGTACTCGTGGGGAACGAGTACGCGCGCCTGGGTCGGACGAGGTCCCGGGCCCGCTCACGGGAACGGATGGGGCACCCGATGCAGGTCGTGCTCGGTCAGGTCGTCCGTCCGCAGGCCCGCCCGGGTCAGCGCGGTACGCGTCCTGGGCATGCGCAATGCCCGCTGCCGGGCCCAGCCGAAGTCGATCGGCAGCAGTCCCGGTACGATCGCCCGCACCCCGCGCAGCCCCAGGCGGCGCTGTTCGGCCGAGGTCTGGTCGACCACGATCACGTCGTGCCCGGCCCGGACCAGCACGTCGCGGCAAAAGCGCACGTCGTCCAACAGGTCGCGGGACCTGGGCCGGCGGCGCGCCCAGTCCGCGTACACCTCGCCCAGCGGCCGGGTCGGACGCGGCGTCAGGTAGTGCTCGGCGTGCTGCGCCATCTCGGGCAGCCCGAACAGCGCGGCGTGGTCGTCGAGTTTGCGCACCAGGGAGAAGTCCCGCGCCATCGCCGCCAGTTCGGGGGTTCGGGTGGCGACGCTGCGGGCCAGGTGCGGGATGTAGGTGAGGATCTCGGACAGCGCCGCGTCGACCGCGCCCTCGGGGGACAGGCTCGCGCCGGCCGCAAAGGACAACAGTCCGGGCCCGCCGTCCCGGCGGATGGCCAGCCCTGTGACCACCGGCACCTCGAGGTCGATCCGGTTGTCGAAGACCCGGATGTCGTAGCCGAGCAGCGCGGCCCGGTCGATCATCACCGGCAGCCGGCGGTCGGTGCTGTCCCGCACGTCCAGTTCGGTCAGTGCGGCCCGGCCGTACCAGCCCAGCAGGAACGCGTCCCGCTCGATCACCTCCAACAGCGCGAACAGGATCGCCTCCTCCAGGCAACTCCCGCCCGCGCACCCGTTGGAGCACTCGAAGACGAAGTCGTCGTCCGGGTCGCCGTCCCCGTAATACGCGATCCGGGCGGGCACCAGGATCGGTCGCCGGTCGCGCAGCGAGCAGCCCCAGACCCAGCGGATCGGCCGGTCCGGGTCGAACGGTTTCAGGTGCGGGTCCTCGGCGTAGGTCCGCGGCGCGTAGGTGCCGCAGTCGCGCGGGTCAAGGGCGGCGTCGCCGAGGTTGGCGTAGGAGTCGACCACGGGCGAACCCAGGCCGGTTCGCGGCGAGTTGCCGGCCCAGCGTTCCAACCCCTCGAGGAACGCCAACTCCCGGCTCAGGCCGAAGGAGTTCGCCTGGCCGCTCCAGGTCAGCTCGTGCAGTCCGCTGTACGAGCGGACCAGTGCGCGGCCGGCGACCGGCGAGGTGGTGGGCGAGCCCAGGTGCGGTGCGGTGGCGGGACCGAGCGCGCCGCACACCTCGTTGGCCAGCGCGCCGGCGGGCAGCGCGTAGTCCTGGGGGCGGCACAGGCGGTACGTGTCGGCGGCCGGTCGCGGGCGCGAGCGCAGGCACAACAGCGCGAGCGCGGCCTGTCGGGCGTGCTCGGGGTCGCGCCGCTCGGGGTCCGCGGCCGAGCAGGCCGGACACAGCGCTTCCGGGAGCAGTTCGAAGGTGCGTACGGCGGGCGACTCCAGGTCGATCCGGGTCACCCTGGCCACCCCGCCGGCGGGCGCCGCGCGCGGCTCGCCGTACGCGGCCTGGTAGCACGCCCACACCGTGTCCACCAGATGGTCGGTGAGGACCGGCCAGACCCCGGCGGCGCGCGGCGCGCCGGGGCCCTCGAGTGCCTCGCGCAACAACTGCGGGCGCAACCGCTGCCAGCGAATCGCCAGGCACAACCCGCAGGCCGGCGGCGCCCCGCCCGGCGCCCGCGCGTCCGGGTCCGGCCCCCACGGCCCGACCAACACGGCCTGCGGGGTCAGATGCACGTCGGCCCGGCGATGGACCGCGACGGTGTCCTCGGCGGGTCGGCTCAGCAGATCCGATACGCCCAGGACCGCGACGATCGGGCCCGGCGGCCCCGCCCCCTGCCGCGCGGCCCGAGCCCGGAGCAACTCCTGGAGCGCGCGCCGGGTTTCGGTGTAGGGGAGGAGGGGTCCGGTGTCGGTGGTCGGCACGGGATTCACGCGTCGTCACTCCAGCGGAAGAGTTTGGTGGCGAACACGCAGCACACGGCCGTGAACACGGCCAGCGCGGCGCACGGCAGGACGATCGACCCGGGGCCCCTGTTGCCCGAGAGCACGCCGGCCACACCGTCGGTCATATAGCGCAACGGCAGCAGCCGGGAGAACAGTTGCAACCACTGCGGACTGCCGTCGATCGGATAGAACGTGCCCGACGTGAAGATCATCGGCAGCATGATGAAGTTGCCCATCGCGGCCACCGCCTCCAGGGAGGAGGTATAGGTGCCGACGACCAGGCCGAGCGAGAAGAACGCGGTCACCCCGAACAGCACGACGGGCAACACCAGGATCGCCTCGCCGGCCACGTGCAGCCCGAAGATCGGCAGGACGGCGACGCCGGTGAAGAACACCACCTGGACCAGCGCCACCCCGAGGGCGACCAGGAAGCGCGAACCCAGGATGGTCGGCACCCGTGTCGGGGTCATCCGCAGCAGCCGCAGCACCTCGGTGTTGCGCCAGTGGGCCAGCGTGTAGGCGACACCGAACAGCGCGCCGTTGGCCACCGCCCAACACAACACGCCCGGTGCGAGATAGTCGATCATCCGGTGCGAGTCGTACGTCTGCTTGCCGAACAGCAGCCCGAAGACCACCAGGAACGCCAGCGGGAAGGCGAACGTGAAGAACAGCGTGGTGCGATCGCGGACGAAGGACTTGGCCGCCGCGGCGGACAACGCGTGATAGCCCCCCGGGCCTTTGCCGCCGGTCGTGCCCTTCGGGCCGGTCGGGCCGGTCGGGCCCGGGGTCGCGGTGATGCCTTTCATACCTTGAACTCCGTTCCGGTCAGCCGGAAATAGACGTCCTCCAGGGACGGGGCCCGGGTCCGGACGGCGCTCTCGCCGACCCGCGCGGAGACCGCGGAGAGCACCGGGACCAGGGTGCGGGTGGCGATCACCACGGAGTCGCCCTCGGCGACGGCGGTGTCCACGCCCGCGATGTCGCGCGCGTCCTCGGCGGACAACCGCCCTCCGGGCACCACCAGGCGCAGCGGCTCGTCCAGGTCGTCGACCAGGGTCTGCGGGCAGTCCAGGGCCAGCACCCGGCCGGCGCGCATGATGGCGACCCGGTCGCACAGCGCCTCGGCCTCGTCCAGGTGGTGCGTGGTGTAGACGATGGTCTTGCCCTGGTCGCGGATCTCCCGCAGCAGCGCCCACAGATCGCGCCGGGCCTGCGGGTCCAGCGAGGCGGTGGGCTCGTCCAGGAACAGCAGTTCGGGATCGTGGGTCAACGCCGCCGCGATGCCCAGGCGTTGCCGCTGGCCACCGGACAACCGCTCGACCCTGGTCTGCGCCTTGTCGGTCAGGCCAACTCGATCGAGCACCTCGCGGGCCCGGCCCGGGCGGGCGCCGTAGAGCGCGGCCACCGTCTCCAGGTGCTCGGCCGCGGTGAGCCGGGTGAAGAACGCGGCGGCCTGGGTCTGCACACCCACCAGCGGGAGCAACTCCATGTTCCTGGGCCACGGCGAGCGACCGAGCACGACGGCCGTGCCGGTGTCGGCGCGCCGCAGACCCTCCATGATCTCGATCAGGGTGGTCTTGCCGGCCCCGTTGGGGCCGAGCACGCCGAACAACTCGCCGCGGTGCACGGTCAGCGACACGTCCACGACGGCTTCCAGGTCGCCGTACCGCTTGCCCACTGCGTCGAGCCGCACCGCCGGTCCACCGGCGGAATCGCGGGCTTTCACGTTGCGCTCCTCACTGCGGATGTACGGGGTGGGCGGGGCCTGCGGGACGGGGCTCGGCGCGGCGGCGGCGGGCTCGGGTTCGGGCACGGGTGCGGGCGTGGTCTCGGGTCGCGCTGCCGCCGCCTGCTCGGCCGCCATGGTGTCCCGGAACCGCAGGCCGACGTAGCGCAGCACGGCCAGGGTCAGCAGCGCGGGCACGATCAGGTGTCCGTACGGGGCCGGCACGAAGTGCGCGAAGCTCGCGTCCGTCGCGAGCAGCGTCCCGGTCACCAACACGATCAGGAGTACGCAGTAGGCCGGGTAGACCACCCGCATCCGGCGCGGATAGTGGGTCGGGAACGGGCCGCGCCGCGCGGTCGCCCGGCCGACCGCGCCGACGAAGCGCAGACTCTCGGTGGCCAGCCTGCTGGTTCGCAGTGTGTGGCCGAGCAGCACGTAGCCGTCCCACGGCGGCATCGGCAGCAGGTTGAGCAGTGCCTCGATGCTGCCCAGGAACAACATCGCGCTCAGCGCGACCCGGGTCGGGTCGTCGGCGGGCAGGGCCAGCCACAGGCCGAAGAACGGCAGCAGGAATACCAGGTTCATCAGCACGCCGGCGCTCGCGGTGGCCAGCTTCGGCCGGCGGCCGGGCAGCAGCGGGACGCCCTCGACCGTGCAGTACATCGCCGAGATCGGGAACCACCACTTGATGCCGATCTCCGACGGCGGCGCGCCGAAGTGCCGCCCGACCAGGCCGTGGCTCAGCTCGTGCAACCCGGCGCTGCACCACAGCAGCACCATCACGATCATCGCCAGGTCCGGCCGGTGATAGAACCGCCCGGTCTGCTGGGCGAGTTCGGGCACTCGGGTGAGCAGGAAGCCCTCCATCGCGAGCACCGCGACGAGCAGCGGGACGAGCACCGCAGGGGTCAGCACCCGGCGCAGTCGCGCGTACACCCGCTCGACCAGCGGCCCCGGATCGCGGGACAGCACCACTCGGCCCTGGAACACGTTGCCCTGGACGGCCTTGGGCGGTATCGGGTTTCCGGCCTCGTCGACGGGTGGCGCCGGTTCGGGTCGTGCCGAGCCGGCGAGCAGTCCGCGGCTGCCGAGCAGTGCGAGCAGTTGCCGCCAGCTGTCGTCGCCGAGCCGGCGGTGGAAGTGCGCGGCGTACGCCTCGCCGATCTCGGCGAGCGTGCGGGTGCCGTCGAGGCGGGAGAGTACGAAGTGTTCGCGGGCGCCGATCTCGTACATCCTGGGTCCGTTGCCGACCACGTGGATCGTGGTCGCGCCGCGCAGCAGCGGCTCGCCGATGACCACGTCGGGCCGGCGGGCCGGGCGCAGTTCGAGCAGGGTGGGGGCGGTCATCACGACACCGCCGAGGCGTCGGCGTCGCGCAGCGCGTTGGCCAACACCTGGGACAGGTAGGCCTCGTCGTCCAACGTCACGTAGAGCCGGTTGTTGGTCATGTGGATGTACGGGAACAGCAGTCGCCCGGCGGCCTGGTCCGGATCGGTGATCCGCTGCTCGCGCCGGCCCTCCCAGGACTCGAAGACCAGTTCGCCGCGCACCGCCAACTCGGCGACGCGCCTGCGCAGTTCGAGGCCGTGCTCATACCACGCGCCGAGCACCGCGGGCAGCGCCTGCGGGGTGTCGGAGGTCAGTGCCTCGCGCACCTGTACGTAGCGCCGGGCGACCCGGTCGCCCATCCGCTCGTAGGCCCGGGCGTAGTCGGCGTCGCGGATGAAGTCGGTCTCGTCCAACGAGCCGCTCCAGAAGTCGTGGTAGCTCTGGAAGAAGCCGAGCGCGGCGGCCGGGTCGGGGAGGAACGCGGTGGTGGTGACCATCATCAGCTGCGCGGACAACCCCAGGAGCATCGCCCGCACGTGCAGGTTCATCGTCTGGTTCGCCGCGATGACCAGGTCGCTGGACCGCTCGAAGTGCCACTCGGCGAGCGCGACGCCGGCCGGGCCGCCGTACTTGCCGTACTCGGGCTCGTAGCGCTCGTCGCTGAACGTGTTGGTCGGGCGCAGCCGCATCCGCCCGTCGGCGTCCTGGTACCGGAGCCGTTCCTCGGGGGTGAACTCGAGATCGAAGAGGGTGTCCGCGGCGACCGCGGAGAAGTCGTGCTGCACCTCGTAGAGCGCGGGCCGGCGGCGCAGGAACGTGCGCAGCGCCTCCTCCGTGCGCCGGTGCACGGTCTCGGCGACGGCGGCCGACGCGGGCTTCAGGCGCAGTCGCAGGTGCGGGCCCTCGACCCAGTAGTTGATGAAGAAGTAGCCGGCGATCAGCCGCTCCGCGCGCAGGGCCTCGACGAGGGGTTGCACGCAGTCGACGATCAGGGGTCGCGAACTCGCGGCGTAGAAGACGTGCACGCTCTGCCATGCGCCCGGTGGGGCGGTGGGTGCGGCCGGTGTGCCGGTGGGGTTCATGCGCGGATCACCTCGAAGGTTCGCGGATGGGTTGCAGCGGGACGAAGCGGCAGGACGGTCCCGGCCGGGGGGCCGGCCGCGACACCACCTCGATCAACATCTCGGCGACATGCCGGCCGCTCGCCGAGGTGACCGGGAGTTGCCCGGCGTCGGGCAACACCTCCTCGAAGAGCACCTCGCGGCCGGGCGTCTTGACCAGGCCGGCGAGCAGGGACAGGGACAGGGCCGAGGTGAGGTCGAAGTGTTGCGGCTTGGACCAGCCGCCGGTGCCCTCGCCGTCGCCCCGGAAGCGGGCGAAGACCTGTTCGGGGAGGCCGTGTGCACGCTGCCATCGGCGCCAGGCCAGGAGCCGGTCGCTGTCGCCGGCCCCGGGCGGGTCGACGGGCAGGTGCTCGACCGTGGTGCTCCAGCGGCGGCGGGCCACCACCAGGCCGCGGTGGGTGACCCGGGGGCGGGTGCTGACGCCGGCGACCTCGGCGCCCTCGGGGATGCCGCCCCACACGTCGAGTACGGCCTGGCCGGCCGGGGAGAAGTGCAGCAGGGTGCGCGGGATCTCGGGCAGGGCGAGCGGGATCAGGTAGCCGAGGTAGAGCGGGATGATCTCGCAGTCGAGCCGGTGCGAGCGCAACACCAGGCGGTCCTGGTCCACGTCGTGCCGCACCTCGAGGTCGTCCAGGGTGATCTGGTGCTCCGGCGGCAGCGAGCTCTTCTCGCCCGGGTAGACCAGTTGCAGGTCCAGGACGCGGGCGTGCAGATTGAGGTTGTGGTTCGCGGCGCCGCCGACGATCTCGGCGAACAGCGCGCCGGGCGGCTGGAGTTCGCCGAGCGCGGCGCCCACCTCGCGGGCCAGGCCGACCCCGGCGGTGTCCTCGAAGCAGTGGGTGAACCGGGAGAACGGGAACGCGAGCGCCCCGAACGAGCGGTTGAGCACGGCCCGGTGCGGCCCGCGGCCGGCGATCGGCTGGACGAAGTGCGCATATGCCGCCAACGACGGTGCGGCCGAGGTCAGTTCGTCGGCGACGGCGGACAGGAGAGCGCCGTCCAGCTCCAGTTCCTCGGCCCCGGCCGGCAGCTCCGCCCAGGCCCGGCGCACGCCGTCGACGAAGCACAGCCGGGCCCGGTCCACCGCGTCGATCTCCGGCCGGTGCAGCCAGTTCACCAGCGGCCGGTAGGTGCCGTCCTCGTCGAAGGTCCGCCGTCGGGAGGCGGCCGTGGCGTACTGGTCGTAGATGTCCTCGTGGAAGTCGTGGATCATGCTCAGCACGTCGTCGCACCGCCCGCCGAGGCCGTACCGGGCCACGAAGAAGCCCTTGAGGGTGAGCCGGTGGCCCAACGAGACGTCGAACGCGGGCAACACCTCGCCGATCGCCCGCAGCGGATCGCCGACGGTCCGCGCGAAACCGGGCCCGTCCCACGGCACCGGCGGCCCGGTGATGCTCGCGTCCTCGTAGATCAGCGTTTTGGGCAGCACTGCGTCGGCCGCGCCCAGCCGCTCGGTGATCTTGGTGAAGCCGGTCCGCAGCCGGTCCAGCCCGGCGCGCCGCCCGGTCGGGTCGGCCTCGGCGTAGGCATCCACCTCCCCGGCCAGCAACACCAGTTCCTCGGCCAGTGCGGTCGACCAGTGCGGGCCCAACTCGCGCAGCCCGGCGGCGAACGCGCGGACCGGATCGCGCCGGTGCACGTCCAGTTGCAGCGCGGGCACCTGGAGCAGGCCGAGCGTGAGCAGCGCGCGCGGATAGCGTCCGTACTCGGCGTCCGGGTCGGCCGTCGAGCCGCTCAACCGCCGGGTCAACTCGCGCAACGTCCAGGTGGGTTGCTCCTCGAACAGGGCCAGGACGCGGTCCAGGACCGCGCCGTGCCGCAGGAAGAACACACTGTCCCGGGCGAAGTCGAAGCCGGCCGCGGTGTCGGCGGCGCCTCGGGTGATGGTGCGTCGGATGTAGCGGATCCGGCTGCGCTCCGAGCGCCAACCGGCCGCCAGCTCCACCGGGAGGTCCTCGCGCAGCTCGGGATCGTGTCGGATCACCTCGGCCAGCCGGGACAACACCGCGACGTTCAGGCGAGGATGGGTCCGCCACGCCTCGCCCACCCGGGCCGGCGCCGGTCCGGGGGCGTAGGGATCGGTGAACTCGCCCAGCGTGACCCCCGTCAGCGTGCTGAACGGACTGGTCTTGCAGGCCGTGCGGTAGACGTACTCCAACAGGGAACGTTCCACCTTGCGCTGCGACTTGCCGACCGGCCCGGCGGTGCCGCGCCGATAGCCGTCCAGTACGCCGTCCAGGGTCGGCGAGGCCAGCAACAGGCCGGAGCGGAACCGGGGTTCGCCGGCGATCTCACGCAACCGGCCGCGGGCGGCGGTCAGCTCCCGGTCGACCAGGTCCGGGCCCACCCGCCGCAACCGGGCCAGCACACGGTGCCCGGCGATCCACTCGACCAGTTCGGCACCGAGCGCGGCATCGGCGGCGTCCACCACGCGCAACACCGCCGCCGCGTCGCCCGGCGGCCGGTTGTTGAACACCTTGCGGCGCAGCCCGAGCAGGGCGCGGCGGGCGGCGCCGTCGGGGTTGCCGCCGACCAGCACCGCCAGGCGGTCCCCCAACTCGCCGCCCCGGGTGGCCAACTCCCCTTCCAGGTCCAATACTTCATCCGCCCAGGCGATGCCCTCCGGAGCGCGCAGGGCAAGCACCGCCTCGATCGGCAGGCCCGCCACCCGAAGCATGAACAACCGGCCGAGCAGCCAGGACCGGGCCGTGGTGGTGGGTACGGATACGGATGCGGGCGCGTTCATCGCGAGTCCCTTCGCGGCTCTCACCGGCTCAGACGAGGTCGTACCGGAAGTCGGCGGGCATCGCCCGTTCGTGCCCGACCAACATGATCAACAGCGGCGCCTCGCCGGTCTCGGCGAGCCCCAGCTCCTCGCCGTACGCGACGTTGTCGAAGCCGAGCGCCACCCCACAACCCAGGCCGAGCGCGGGCGCGGCCGTGTACACGGACTGCGCCACCGCGCCCACCACGGCGTTGGTCAACCGGTAGCCGCGAGCACCGACCGCGTCCAGCACGGCGCTCGCCCGCACGGTGGGGACGATCACCGCGGCGGCCTGCTCCAGGTTGTAGTTGTCCAGGAAGTAGGTGCGCTGGAGGAACCGGCCGCGTGAGCCCTCGGCGATCAGCCGCAGGCCGTTCGTGTCCGGGTCGTAGCGATACACCCCGGGCGCGACGCCCGCCACATGATTGACGAACACCCCCAACCCGGCCAGCGGCGGACCCGCCGCCCCCGGGCCGACATCGCACCCGTAGCGCCCCGCCGTCGAGGCCGCGCGCAGCAGCGCGGCGAGCTGATCGGGCCGCACCTCCAGATGCGCGGAGAAGCGGCCGAAGCTGCTGCGCCGGGTGCGCAACGCGGCGCGCAGGGACAGGTCGAGCGGGGCCGGCTCGGGCAGCGCGACGGTCGGCGGCTCGTCGGCCGGCGCGGGCAGGGCCGGTACGTTCTTGAGCGCGTCGGGGGCCGGTCGCCGATCGGCACCGGCCAGGGTCGCCGCGTGCACCCGGGTGACCGTGTCGAACGCCCGGACCCGGCGCGAGCGTTCCTGCTCCACGGCCCGCACCCGCCCGGCGGAGAGCACGGGGACGGCGGGGTCGGTGATCGGCGGCTTCGGCGGGCCCCACGGCAGCGGTACCACGGCCAGGATGCCCTCGTCGCCGGGCACCACCCCGACCAGCTCGCTCAGCCGGCCCTCGTCGAACCACAACGCCGGGGACACCGCGACGCCGTGCGCCCGGGCCCACATCCGCCAGGTCTGCACGACGGTGCCGACGTCCATGGTGACCGCGTGGTAGGCGAAGCTGTTGTACTTGAACGCGTTCTGCCAGAACTTCACGCCCACGACCAGGTATTGGTCGGTGTCCACGCCGACCCCGCCACCCAGCGCCGCACCCACCGTCGCGGAGACGTCGCCGGTCAGGAGCCGTTGCATCGTGTGGTGCGTGGTGGAGTAGTGGTAGACCCCGGGCAACACCGGACCCGCGCCGCCGCTCACCCAGTAGACGGCCGCCGGATACAAGCCGCCGCCCGACGCCGTGCCGCGGGCCCAGGCCGCGTCCGCGTACCGGGGCAGCGAGGCCTGGCTGGGGTTGGCGTTGTGCGCGAGCCGCCGACCGAGCCGGCCGTACGAGTGCAGCAGCATGTCGGCGAGCAGCGGCAGGTCGAACGTGCCCGGTCGGGTCGGCTCCGGGCCGAACAGGCCCTGCTGGACGGTGGCTTCCGGGCGGGCGGGGCCCTCGGGCAGACCCAGGTTCTCCACGCCGGGGTAGAACTTGCCCCGGCGGGGGTGGTCGGCCCAGTCGGGCTCGAACCCGAACGGCTCCATCGGCTCCCGGGCGCGCCGCAGAACCGCGCCGAGGTATTCGTGTGCGACACCCATCGAGAGTCCTTTCCCAGGGCTGGGTCGTGCGAGGGGGTTGGCGGTCGGGGTGATCGGGCGTCAGGGGAACGGGTGCGGCGCCGGGTTGAGGTCCGCCGGGTCGAGATCGGTGTCCCGAAGTCCGGCCTCGCGCAGCGCGGTTCGGGTCCTGGGCAGGTGCCGGGCGCGCTGCCGGTGCCACCCGAAGTCGATGGGCAACAGGCCCGGCACGATCACGCTCGCCGTATGCAGGCCGAGGCGGCGCTGCTCGGGGCCGGTCTGGTCGACCACGATCGGGTCGAAGTCCGCCCCGGACAGCAGGTCGACCGCGTGTGCCAGTACGTCCGCCAGATCGGCGGTGCGCGCGGGACCGGCCGCCGGGGCGAGGTCGGCGAGCGGACGAGGCGCGCTAGGCGGGCCGTCGAGCAGGAAGCCGGTGTGGCGGAGCATGTCCGGGAGCCCGTAGAGCATCGGATGGTCGTGCAGCTTGCGGACCAGGCCGAAGTCCCGGCTCAGCGCCCGCAGTCGGGGCTCGTCCCACGCGGTCCGGGCACGCAACCGCAGCGCGTCGGTGGCGATCTCGACCAGGGCGCCGCCGAGCGCGTCCTCGGGATCGAAGCCCGCCCCCGCGCCGAAGCACACCGCGCCGAGGCCGCCGGTGGTGCGGACCGCGACACCGGTGATCACCGGGATCGGGAAGCTGATCCGGGTGTCGAAGAACCGGGCGCGGTAGCCGTACAGCGCGAGCCGGTCCACCATCGCCCGGGTGCGCGGCCGGGTGCTGGTTTGCGGATCGATCTCGGGGAGGGCGACCCGGCCGTGCCAGGCGAGCAGGAACGCGTCGCGTTCGACGAGTTCCAACAGGCCGAACAGGGCGGCCTCGGTGAGCGAACCGCCGGACGCACAACCGCTGGAGCACTCCTGGACGAAGCGCTGATCGGCGGGGACCGAGTGGTAGTAGCTGAGGATCTGCGGGACCAGCAGCGGTTGTCGGTGTCGCAACGAATACCCCCATACCCACGGGATGGGTGCGGCGGGGTCGAAGCGTGGGGCCCCGGGGGCGTGCGCGTGGTAGCTCGCCGAGTACAGGCCGCAGGCGCGCGGGTCGAGCGCCGGCCGGCCGTGCGCGGTGAGCGTGTCCAGGGCGGCGATCACGGCCGGGCGGCGGTCTCGGGGGCGGGCGCCCGCGTGGCGTTCCAACCCCTCGAAGAGGCCGATTCGGCGGCTGTCCGCGTAACTGTCGGCGTGCCCACCCCAGTTGATCTCGTGCAGGACGTCGCCGACCCGGTCGGTGGTACTGCCCAGGACGGCCGAGGTGGTGGGCAGGCTCGGATCCGCCCGGGTGCCGGCGCCGAGGACCCCGCATACGGGATTGACCAGGGCGTCCTCGGGCAGGTCGTAGTCGGCCAGGGCGCGTTGCCGGAACTCCCCGGGCGCGCGGCGCGGCGAGCGGCCAAGGGCGGCTGGCACGGCGGCCGGGTCGTCGGTGCGGGGGATCCCACAGGAGGGGCATTCGGCGTCGGCCATCAGGCGCACCCGATGCACCGTCAGATCGGTCAGGTCGACGCGATATACGTACGGATGGCGCGCGTCCTCGGGGTAGCCGTGTGCCAGTCGGCCGGCCACATGGGCGGCGACCAGCGCGGCCACGGCGTCGGCGCCGAACGCGGTCACCGCCGGCTCGCCCACCGCCCGTACGCCGTCGCCCAGTTCGAGCGCGTCGCGGACCAACTCGTGCCGGAGCAACTGCCAGCGGCGGGCCAGGCAACGGGCACACGCCTGGCGGATCCGGCCGGGCGGCCGGATCGGGCCGACGATGGCGGCGGCGCCGTCGAGGTGGACGGGCACGGACCAGTGCTCGGGGAGCCCGAAGTCCTCGGCCGTGACGGCCAGTTCGTTGCGGACGCCCAGCGCGGTGACCCGGACGTCGAAGCGGACGTCGCACCGGACGGGGGCGGCGGAGCCGGCGGGGCGAGTGGACTTGGCCGGCTCGGCCGGCGCGACGAGGCCGACGGCGCGGGTGACTTCGGGGGCAGTGGTCGGCCCGCTTGCCCTGGTCGCGCTGGTCGGCCCGGTGCAGGTGGTGGACGCGGCGGAGCCGGCGGTGCGGGTGGCTCCGGTCGGCCCGGACGCCTCGGTCGCCCCGGCGGGGGCGGTGGGCGCGGCGGAGCCGGCCCCGGTGCCCCACCGGCCGGTCGCCAGGCCGGCATGGATGCGCTCGCGCAGTTCGGCGCACGCGAGTGCCCATGGCTCGGCGGGGTCGGCCGTCGGGGTGGCCTTGGTGGGTGGTCGTTCGGGGCCGGTGAGGGTTTTCATCGTGGTGCCTCAGGCCCGATCGGCGAGCAGGACCCGCACGGTGGTGATGCCGGCGACCCGCAGATCGGCCGAGGCGGTCCGGATCGCGAGGACGTCCCGGCCGCGTTCGCGCAGCCCGTCCAGGACCGGCGCCCACGCGGCCACCGCGCCCAGGTCGGCCTTGGCCTCGGTGTCGATGGCCAGCGCGTACGGATCCAGCGCGGGCAGCAGCGGATCACCCGGATCCACCTCGCCCTCGTGCGCCCGGTCCCGGCGCAACTGGGCGTGGCCGAGGAGATCGCGCAGCGCGTCCGAGGCGGCCCGGCGTCGGCTCAGGTGCGCGCCGATCGCCCACAGCGGCGTCTCCTCCGCGCCCTCGACGGTGCGGGCCAGGAACACCGGCACGGCCGGGTCGGGCGCGGCCAGGTGCAGCAGTTCCACGTCCAGTTCGAGGTTGGCCGCGGTGCGCAGCAGGAACCGCAGTTCGGGGTCCTCGTCGAGCTCGTCCGGAGGAACCGCGCCGACCGTACCCGCGCCGGCGACGGCCGTGGTGAGTGCGCAGTACGCGAGCGCGCCGAGGGCGCCGCGGTCCAGTGCCTCGGCGGCGTTGCGGCCCGCGCCGGTGCCGGCGGACGTCGCGGCGAAGAGGCGGTGCAGGTTGTCCGTACCGAACCCGCGCACGGCGCCGGCGGGTACGGCGTAGCGCTCGCCGGACACCAGCGAGGTCGCTGCCACCCAGGTGCCCACGTCGGCCGGGGACGCGCCGGTGCCGCTGTCGGTGTCGATGCGGTTCGGGGCGATCCGGGGCAGCTCGCGGTGGGCCGGGCCGGGGGTGCGGGCGACATGCTCGGCGTACACCTCGGCGGCGCGATACACCGCGCGCAGCCGGGCGCCGGCGGTGTGGTGCACGTCGAACGCGGTGACGGTGCGCCGGCAGGTGTCGCCCAGGCCGAGGACCACGCGGCCCACCTTGAGCGGCATCTGGGTCAGCGGGTCGTCGTCGAACCGGGTGAACACCCCCATCGTCGGGGCCACCAGCGCGGAGACGGCGGCCAGTTCGTCGACCACGGCGCTCGCGTCCTCGGCGTCGGCCGCCTCGGCGACCGGCGCCGGGAGGGGTTGTACGCCGGCCAGGGGGTCGGTCTCCGCGCCCGGCCCGGTCCGAGCCGCGTCGTCGGTGCGGCAGACCGGGCAGGCCGGGTGCGCGGCCAACACCTCGGTGGACACGTCCATCGAGGCGAGGTCCTGGGTGATCACCCGGCCGGCGGTCTCCGGGGGCAGTGCGCCGGTGAGCCGGCGGAAGACCTCGTACGCCATCAGGTTGCCGAGCATCGCGGCCAGATGCCGACTGGGGCCGGTGCCGGGCCCGGCGGCCGGTACCGCCAGCCGGCTCCACACCTGCGCGGCGACCCCGGGCGCGTCGTTGGCGCCCAGGCGCAGTACGGCGCAGATCCAACACCCGGTCCGCTCCTCGGACATGAACGGCCCGACCAGCACCCGCTCGCCGATCGTGACCGCCGGGAGCAGAGCGACCCCCTCGGGGACGCCCGCCTCGACCAGGTCGAGCAGGCGGCGCGGGCCGAGCGCGTCGACGCAGGCCACCACGACGTCGAAGCCGGCGAGCTGCGCCCACGTCGACGGGCGGTCGGTGTCCGGGAGTTCGACCAGTTCGGCCGGGCAGTCGGCGGCGGCCAGGTCGCGGATCTCGTCGGTCACCTCGGCGAAGCGGTTCTCCGGGCGGCGGATGCGGTCCTGGACGCCGACCACCGCGCTGCCGTTGCGGATCAGGCCCAGGGCGCACCAGCGGGCCACCAGATCGCCGCCGAGCACGGCCACCCGGGTGCGCCGGAACCTGGCGAAGCGCTGCTCGGCGCCGTCGACGTAGTGCGCGATGTAGCCGAGCTGGGCGGCGAACCGCTCCGCCTCGGCGGGAGTGCAGTCGGGTTCGCCGGCGGCGGCCTCGGCCGGTGCGGCGTCGCGGGCGTAGCCGCGTTCCAGCAGCGCGGAGACCAGGTCGGCGACCATGTCCCGGCGGTCCTCGTCCAGGCCCGCGCAGATCTGCGCGACCGTACGCCGGCCGTCCAGGTACGGCACGATCAGACACGCGAGCCGGTAGGCCGGCTTCGCGGACAGCTGGAAGCCGCCCCGCGCGTCGTGGAACAGCACCCCGGTGGGGGTCTGGACGAACAGCACGTCGTGCTTGACACGGGGGCGGCAGTCCGCCACCGACGGGTAGGAATCAGCCATCAGAGGTCACCCATCCAACTCGCTATGGCATGTGGAAACAGGACCGGGCACCGGACCGGCGTGGCTCCGGACCGGCGGGGCAGTGGGCAGTGGGCGGTGGGGTGTTCGGGGAAGTGGGGCGGTGGGGCCGGCGAAACGGGTGGTGCCGGTTCAGGGCAGGAGCGCGGGCCGGCGCCCGGAAGCCGCGCGGGCGAACCCGCGCAGCAGGGTGTTGACCCGGTACTCCTCGCCCGCGTGGCTCTCCACCAAGCCGGCGTCGAGCAGGGCCTCCAGGAGGTGTTCGGCCTCCTCGAGCGGGCAGTCGAGCCGCTCGGCGCACTCCCTCGGCGAGAAGGTCGCCAGGGTCGATGCGCCGATCCGAACGAAGGCGTCGGCGACCGTGTGGTCGAGCCCGGTCAGGAACTCGTCGAGCAGCGCGAACACCGACACCTGCCGGTCGGCGCCCAGGGTGAGGCCGCGCACCGGGTCGGCCCGGACCTCCTCGACCAGACCGGACAGGGTCTGTCGCCGTCCGGTGAGCAGCCGGGAGGCGACGATCCGCAGCGCGATCGGGAAGTGCCCGCACAGTTCCGCGAGTTCGTGGGCCGCCTCGGGGTCGGCCGCGATCCGGCGGGCGCCCAGGACAGTGGTCAGCAGGCGGTGGGAATCGGGCGGCGGCAGGGCGTCGAGCCGAACCGCCCAGCCGCCGCGGGTGATCAGCAGTTCGCTCAGCCCGGTCCGGCAGGTCACCAGGGCGGCGCTGTGCGGGTCGGTGGGGAGCAGCGCGGCCAGCCCGCGCGCATCGTGTACGTCGTCCACGACCACCAGATTCCGGGTGCCCACGATCATCGGTGCGGCGCTCGCGCCCCCTCCCGGGCTCGGGCCGGCCTCCGCATCCGACAGCGACAGAAACCACTGTCCGCCTGGGAAGTGCGCCCGGACCAGATGCGCCACGTGCACCGCGAGCGCCGTCTTTCCGATGCCCGGCGGCCCCGAGACGACGGCCACCATCGGCCCCGACCGCTCGCCGGTCAACTGCTCGACCAGCAGGCGGACTTCCTCGTCCCGCCCGACGAAGTTCGGCAGATCGGGCGGGATCGGTACGGGAACCGGTGTCGCGGGGTCGTCGTCCCGGCGTTCGGGCCGGGCCGCCCGGACGCCCGGCGGTGGCGCGGCCCGATCGGGGCGGGTCGCGTATGCCGCCGGTGCGCCCGTGCGGGGTTCGAGTTGCTCACCGCGCAGGATGGTCGTCTCCAGGCGCTGTAGCGCGGAGCCGGGAAAGACGCCCAACTCCTCGCGCAGGTAGCCCTTGACGCTGCGATACTCGGCGAGCGCGTCGGCCTGTCGGCCGGACCGGTACAACGCCTCCATCAGTTGTTCGCGGAAACGTTCGTGGCCCGGGTGGGCCTGGGTGGCCGCGCGCAACTCGACGGCCAGGTCCCGGTGTCGGCCCAGTTCCAGATGGAGGTCGAAACATCGTTCGGCGGCCCGCAGCCATTCCTCCTCGAGCCGGGGAACCGCGTCCCGATGCAGGGTCGCGGACTGCACGTTCGCCAGGGGAGCCCCCTGCCACAACGCCAACGCGGCGTGCAGACGGCGGAGTTCTTCGTCGGGGTCGGCGTGCCCGGTCGCGCCCCGGACCAGTTCGCGAAATTCCAACAGGTCCAGGGAGGCGGCGCTCGCCGGGAAACGATAGCCGCCGGGTACGGTCTCGATCAGGTTGTCGCTGACCCCGAATTTGCGGAAGAGCCGGCGCAGCCGCAACACATACGTCTGCAGCGTGGCCTTGGCGGTCGCCGACGCGGCCCCCTCCCACACCGCGTGCTGGAGGAACTCGACGGAGAGCGCCTGATTGGGATACAGCAGCAGTGCGGCCAACAGGGAAACCGGCTTGGACGGACGGAACACGACGGTCTGGGCACGATCGGCGATGCCGATCAGGCCCAGCACCGAGAACCGCACGGCAGCGGCATCCGAACCGACCTCGCCGCCTTCGCCGACCTGTGCCACCCGAACGTGCGGCGTGTGGTGGGTATCCACGGCGCTGCCCCGGCCCCGGGACCGCTACCAGCTACCACTGGCGCCGCCACCACCCCCGGAACCGCCCCCGAACCCACCGAACTTCCCGTGCTCCCCCGCCGCCGCCGGCCCCGCGGCCAGTGCCAACGCGGCCGTCACCCCGGCCACCGTGATTGCCGCGACCCTACACACCCGCCCGATCCGCTGCCGTCCGGTCCGCTTCGTCTCCACCAGTGAACTCCCTTGCTCAGAGCCGAGGTTGCGGTGAGCGACCGCCCCTCCGGCAATTCGCGGATACCTTGCCTGTCGTCCTGCACCCGGAGTCTGGCACCGCGCGGGAAGCCGAAGCATCAGGGAATCCACGCGGGAACCCCCGCACGGATCGTGGGGGTCGAGGGCCACGTGTCGGTCGCCGCCGCCGCGGTGGCGAGGAGTTCGGGGAAGGTGCCGGGGAAGTCCGCCGGCATGGCGGCGAACAGGCCGCGCAACCACGCATACACCTCGTCCGGCGCCTGTGGTGGTGGTTGCCGCCGCGGACCGCGCACCACCCGGGCCGCATGTGCCGCGAGCTCCGGATCCGCCGCGCCGCACGCCGGCCCGAGCAACTGCCGCGACCGCGCGCCCAGCAGCACCGTGCGCAACTCGTCCGGCACCGGCAGTGCCCCGGGACCACCCGCGAGCATTTGCCGTCGCAGCGTCGCCGAGGCATCGGGATGCAGGTATACGGCAGTCCGCAGCCCGGGATCGGCCACGTCCGCGAGTGCCGCCAACACGTCCGCCTCCGCCTCCGGCTCGGGCCCACCGAGCAACGCCCGCCGATCCTCGCCGGCCCCGTGCGCGACCACCCACTCGACGACCGCCCGCCGAACCTCCGGCCCGACGGGCAACCCCTCGGCCAACACGTCCCGCCGCACACCCGCCGGCAACCGGGCCGACAACGCGACCGCGTCGACGGCACCGAGATGGTCGAGCAGCGCGCCCAGGTCAGCGGCGGTATGCACGTGTGCGACTCCGTAAGGGGGAGGGGATCCGAGGACGCCGTAGGCGGCCACCCCATCCTGCCCCGACCCGGCGACGGCAGGACAATCGATTTCCCGGCGGCGGCGACGATCGGCAAGGACGCCGCCGTCCTCGCCGCCGTCCTCGCCGCCGTCCTTGCCTCCATCGTGGGTCGCCCGCGATGCGGAAGTCGGCGATCTGCAACACCTTTTGGACAGCCTCGGCCCCCGACCGACGAGGCTCGCGCCCCGGACGGGCCCCGACCGGCAAGCCCCCGATTCTCCGGCGCGGAATCCGACCGCCGATGTCGCGTAGCGTTATCCTGCTGGCACGTCGGGGTACGGGGGTTCATGGTGGACACGGTGATCGTGCAGTTACCGGACGCGGGGCCGGCAGCACGCGGGGCTCCGGGCGCGAAACCCCACGTGTTGGCGATGGGCCCCGGGCAGACCGCCGACTTCGGGCGGGGCGCGCCCGATCTGCCGGTGCCGATCGTATTGCCCGACCCGGGGGTCTCCCGGCGGGCCGGGCGGCTCACGGCGGCCGAGGACTATTGGCGGTTGTCGAACTTCAGCCGCACCGCCACCTACGTGGTGGAAAACCTCGAGGGTGCGGGGGAATACCTCAAGGTCGCGCCCGGTCGGCTCGGCGCGCCGGTGCCGTTCGAGTTCTCCCGGCTGGTGCTGCCGGTCGCCGACGGCGACGTGTCGTTCAAGGTGTTCGCGCCGCAACACGCCTACCTGGACCGGGAACCGGGGCCATCCGGCGGGGAAGGGACGACCAGCCCGTTCGCCCTCGATCCGACGTCGAAGTACTTCCTGGTCCTGCTCGCGCTGTGCGAGCCCCGGCTGCGCGGCGCCGTCGACTCCGCCGCCCCGGGGGTCGGCGAAGTACTCGACCGGCTGCGGCCGTTGGCCGGTTGCCGGGAGCTGAGCCGATCGGCGATCAACTATCACGTCGACTACCTCGCGTCGACCAAGCTGCGACTGCGCGGCGGATCCGCCGACGAGGCCGGCCGCACCGGACAAAAGCGCGAGCAACTCGTGGCCCTGGCCCTGCGGTTCGACCTGGTCCGCGTCGAGCACCTGAACCTGCTGCCGCCGCCGGGCGACCGCGCCGGCTGAGCGCGGCCCACCCGGACCCGACCCTTCGAAGGAAGCAGGCACACCGAGGATGACCGACCTTCCGCCGCCGCCCCCACTCGACGTCCCCCGGGGCCTGGTGATCGCGGATTGGCGGGTGACCGAGCCGATCGGGTCCGGCAGTTGGGGCAGTGTGTACGCCGCCGAGCGCACAAGCGACGGATCCGCCGCCGCGGTCAAGTTCCTGCGGACCGACCTGCTCACCCCCGGACAGCGCACCACGATGGACGAACTGGTGCGCCGCGAGGTGCACTTCAGCCGCACGGCCGACCACCCCAACCTGGTCCGCACACACGCCGCGGCCACCGTCGACGACCCCGAGCATCCCGAACTGCACGGCATCGTCGGCCTGGTGATGGACCGCGCGGCACGCAGCCTCCAAGACCTCCTCGACGCCGCCGAACCCGGCGCCGCAGTGCCCGGCGCGCCGGGGATCCTGCGCGGGGTCACCGCCGGACTGGCACACATGCACACGCACGGCAGGGTGCACGGCGACCTGAAACCGGCCAATACGCTGCTCACCGAGGACGGGGACGTCTGGCTCGCCGACTTCGGCCTCACCGCCGAACTGGACGGGACACACGCGTACATCCCACCCCTGGGCTCGCTCGACCACGTACCGCCCGAGTGGTGGTCCGAGCGCACCGGGGAACGCGGCACGGTGATCCGGCCGACGGCGGACATCTGGGCCTTCGGGGTGCTCGCCCACCAGGTGTCGACCGGCGGACTGCACCCCTTCGTCGGCTCCACCGCGCGAGCCCGCGCCCTGGCCGCGCAGTCCTACGCCCGGGGCGTCACCCCGCTGCGCCTGGACGACCGGGTACCGGAGGCCTGGCGGCGACTGATCAGCGAGTGCCTGGCCTCCGACCACGAATCCCGGGCCCGGGTGACCGCCGCCGAACTGGCCGAGCGGGTGCGCGCGCTGACCACCGCCACGCGGCCCCGGCGGCGGCGCCGGGCGACCGTACTCGTCGCGGCCGGACTGGTGCTCGCCGGCCTCGGCACCGGCCTCGGACTGGCGCTGCCGACGGGCGACGACGGACGCGCCGACGGCGCGCGGGTCGGCGCAACGCCGACGCCGCCGACCTCGCCGGGCCCGGGTCGGGGTGCGGGTACCGGCGGTGCACCCGCAGTGCCCGCGGCGCTTGCCGACGGCGAGATACCCGCCGGCTCCGATGTGCCGGCGGCACTGCGGCCGATCATCACCGAGGGCGCCCAGCGTTGCACCGAGGCGGAGGTCACGCCGGTGTTGCTGGCCGCGATGATCAAGGCGGAGAGCGGGTTCGACGCCAAGGCCGCGCGGCCCGAGCGCGACGAGTACGGCATCGCGATGTGGACCCCGTCGGTGTTCAACGCCTGGGCCGTGGACGGCGATCACGACGGCACCAAGGACTACATGTCGCCGCCGGACGCGATCGCGACCATGGCGGCGTACGTGTGCTGGCTGGCTCAGCGGTTCAAGCAGGAGGGCCTGCGCCAGGACATCCCGGCCCTGGTCGCCGCCGGCTACCGCACCAGCGACCGGGCGATCCTGGAAGCCAAGGGTGTACCGCCACGCGTCCAGGCACACGTGGACACCGTGCTGCGCTACCTGGCGGAGTACTCGGGCCGACCACCACAGTCGGCAGGCCCCGCCACGACGCCCGCCGCCCGGTAGCGGCACATCACACCACCCGCACCGCACCCTCCCTGACACGTGTCAGGGACCGTTTCCGCCGGCCTGCGCCTAGCGTACGAAGCACCGAAAGCCGCTTCGTTACAGGCAAGGGGAACGGATCGTGGGGATTCGCAGCGGACCCGCCGCCGTACGCGGTGCCCGCCCGCCGGGCCGGCCGCTGCTCGCGACCGTGCTGGTTGGGGTGCTCGTGGTGTTCGCGGTGTTCGCGGCGGGCCTCACGGGCAGCGCGTCGGCGGCCACCGGACCACCCGCACGGATGCACCGGCAGCTCTCGGCCGTCGACGTACCGGCCGGAGTCAGCGCCGGGGTCGCCGTGTTCGACCGGCAGACCGGCACCTTCACCGAACAGCTCGACGCCGACCGGCGGTTCCGCTCGGCATCGGTGGTCAAGCTGCTGATCGTGCTCGACTACCTGTGGGATCGCGGCCCCGCGTACCCGATCCCGGCGTCGGATCTCCCGTTGTTGCAAAGCATGTTGCGCAGCAGCGACGACGACGCGGCCGGCCTGTTCTGGTCCCGGGCCGGGTCGAGCGCGGTGGTCGATCGTATGGTCGCGCGCCTGCGGCTGGTCGACACGAGCCCGCCGGACGACGCGAACTTCTGGGGCTACACCGCGCTGTCCGCCGCCGACGTGGTCCGGATCTACCGCTACCTGCTCGATGCCGCACCCGCGCCGGTGCGCGACTTCGTACTGGGCAATCTGCGGCAGTCCACCCGCTGCGCGAGCGACACGTTCGATCAACACTTCGGCATCCCGGCCGCGTTCGACCGTCCGTGGGCGGTCAAGCAGGGCTGGTCGGGATTCGCCTCCGGGGGGTGCGGCACCGCGGGCAGCGAGTCCACGGATGTCCCGCCCGGCGGGGGAACGACACCGGACGGCCTGGATCTGGACCGCCCGGCACTGCATACCACCGGCACGGTCGGCGCGGGCGACCGCTCGATCGTGGCGGTGCTGACCCTGCACCCGATGGGGACGACATACGGGAAGGCGTACACCGACGTGACTCGGCTGACCCGGGCGCTGAACGTCCCCGGCGCGGTGCGGGCACCCGGCGACCGGTTCGGTACGTGGGGCACGGGGGTCCACGTCCGAACCGGCCCGTCGACCGGGTCCGCCGTGCTGACCACCCTGCCCGCCGGCGTGGAGGTGTCGGTGGGCTGCCAGGTGGCGGGCGAGCAGGTCACCGTGCCGCCGTACACCAACAAATGGTGGGCCTATCTGCCGCAGTACGGCGGCTATCTCACCAACATCTACCTCGTCTCGCCCGAGGACCGATTGCCCGGCGTGCCGGTCTGCCCGGCCACGCCGTCGCCCTGACGAGGGCGCCCAGGAACGGGCCGCGGGTCGTCGTCGCCTCGACATACCCCGCAACCGCCCGAGCAGGAGCCGCTTCGGCCACCCCCGAAGCGGCTCTCGCATGCGCCGGATGGTGGCGGAGGTGGCGGAGGTGGCGGTGGTGGCGCAGGAAAGGGGCGGCGGGGCGCGCCGGGCGGATGCTCGGTGCGGATCGCGTACGGTGAGGCGTTCGAAGGAGCGATGAGCCGAGCGCGGGGGTAGTGATGGAGCCGATCGGGGCCGAGGATCCGCCATGGATCGGATCGTTCGCGGTGCTCGGCCGACTGGGTGCGGGTGGCATGGGACAGGTGTTCCTGGCTCGCTCGCCCGGTGGGCGGCTGGTCGCGGTCAAGACGGTGCACGCGGAACTGGCGGCGGATCCGCGGTTTCGCCGACGGTTCGCGGCGGAGATCGCGGCGATGCGCCGGATCGGCGGGTTCTGGACGGCGGCCTTCGTCGACGCGGACGCCGATGCCCAGACGCCGTGGTTGGCCACGGAGTACATCGCGGGCCCGTCGCTGACCCAGGCCGTGGCGGCGCACGGACCGCTGCCCGAGTCGAGCGCACGACTGCTCGCGGCCGGACTGGCCGAGTCGTTGGCGGCGATCCACGCGGTCGGCCTGGTCCACCGTGATCTGAAGCCGTCCAATGTGCTGTTGGCCGCGGACGGCCCCCGGGTGATCGACTTCGGGATCGCCCGGATGCCGGCGGCGGACGTGACGGCCTTGACGCAGACCGGACATCTGGTCGGCTCGCCGGGATTCCTGTCGCCGGAGCAGGCGAAGGGGGACGAAGTCGGGCCGGCCGCCGATGTGTTCGGGGTCGGGCTGGTGATCGCGTACGCGACGACCGGGACTTCGCCGTTCGGCGCGGGCGACGCGGCGCAGCTGTTGTTCCGGGTGGTGTATCAGGACCCGCGACTGGACGAGGTCCCGGAGGGGTTGCGGCCGGTGGCGGCGGCCTGTCTGCGCCGGGATCCGGCCGAGCGGCCCACGCCGGCACGGATCCTCGCGATGTTGGACACGCCGGCGCGGGCGGCGGTGGACGACTGGCTGCCGGCGGCGCACTCGGCGCTGGTTCGGCGGCGGGTGGGCGAGGCCGACGGAGTGGGGGCGGACGGTGCGCGGACGGGGGACTCCGGGGCGGCTCGGGACTCCGGGGACGCGGTCACGCTGTCCAAGCGGGCGTCGGTGTCGGAGCAGCCGTCGACGGTCACGGTCGTGCCGGGGCTGCCGCCGAGGCCCGGGTACGCTCCCGGCTCGCCTGCGATGCCGGGCCCGCGCGCGATGTCGGGGCCGCCTGTGCAGCCGACCCTGCCTGCGATGCCGCCGCCCGCGATGCCTGGCCTGCCCGTGACGCCGGGCCCGCCCGTGCTGCCCGGCCCGGTGCCGGTTCCGGAGGGGGCACCGCTGCCGCCGGCGCAGCCGGGGATCGGGCGGCGGCGGTTGTTGATCGGCGGGGCAGTGGTGGCGGCTGCGGCGGTGGGCGGGACGACGTACCTGCTCACCCGGGACGGTGGCGGCACCGCGAACCCGGCGTCGGCGGGCGCGAATTCGAGTCCGAAGCCGCCGGCCGGGACGGGGTCGGCCCCGAACGTCCCGCAATCATCAGGCGGTTCGGCCGCCCTGCCCGACAAGTACCGGAGCGCCGGGGCCATCGTGGTCGGCCTGGACGCGAGCTACCCGCCCAACGAGTTCCTCCTCGGCGACGGCAGGATCGTCGGCATGACCGCCGACCTGGCCGTGGCGATCGGCAAGCAACTGGGCATCGGAATGACGCTGCGCAGCATGCCCTTCAGCGGGCTGCTGTCCGCGCTGTCGAGCGGCTCGGTCGACCTGGTCATGTCCTCGATGGCGGATACGAAGGCCCGGCAGGCCCAGGTCGACTTCGTCGACTACTTCAGCGCGGGTACGGCGATCCTGGTGCCCAAGGGCAATCCGCGCGGAATCCGCTCCCTGGCCGAGCTGTGCGGGTGCCGGGTGGCGACCCAACGCGGCACCGTCCAGGAGGAGTTGGCGGCCAGGGCGAGCACCCGATGCGGGGCCGCCGGTGCGCTGAGGATCACCTCGTTCGCCACCTTGGCCGAGGCCACGATTCAGATCCGGAAGGGTGCGATGGACGCGGGCCTGTTCGACTACCCGATCAGCGCGCGTGCGGCGGCGGCCTCGCAGGGCGCACTGGAGTTGGTGAACGGGCAGATCGAGACCGCGCCCTACGGCATCGCGGTGCGGAAGACCGATCAGCGGTTGCGCGATGCGGTCAAGCAGGCGTTGGAGGGGGTGGCGGCGAGCGGTGAGTACCTGGCGATCCTGACGAAGTGCGGGATGCCGGAGGGTGCGTTGACGAAGATCACGGTGAACGGGGGCTGAGGGGCGGGTGGTTGGGATGATGAACCCGATGGCCTTCCTGTTGGAGATCGCGCCCGCGCACCTGGTGGAGCCGGTGCTGGAGCGGTTGGGTGCATCGGCCCGGCAGGCGCTGTTGGTCGGCACCGTGTCGTTGCCCAAGGGTGTGCTGCTCGAAAGCGTGCTGCGGCGCGGCAATCCGGCCGAGACCGCCGCACTGGCCGGACATCCCGAGGCCGGGCCCGACCTGCTGGTCCGCCTTGCCGCCGACACCGCCGATCCGGCGACCGCGGCGCGGTTGTTCCGGCACGTACGGGCTTCGCGGGAGGTTCGGGTGCGCGCGATGCGCCTGGTGCCGGCCGCCGAACTGCTGGACCAGACCGGTTGGTACAACGCGCACACGGCCCCGGGCTTCCCGCTGCAGCGGTGCGTCGGCGCGGCGGTCGAACACGACGATCCCGGCGTGGTCGTGGCGGCCCTGACCCTGCTGGACCCCGAGGTGAACGATCTCGGTGCGCACGCCGTGCTGCTGCGAGGATGTCTGCGGCTGCTGGATCTGGCCGGGCCGCAGATTGCGGCGGACGCGGCGGCCCGGACGGACGCGGCGCTTCGCCGGTTGTGGTGGCACCGGTGGAAGCCGGATCCGGTGCTGAACCGGGCCCTCGACGCCCCTACGGACCGCGCGTCGCTGCTGGCCGCGCTCGACTACCTGAGCAGTACGCCGGTGCTGATCGAGCGCCTCCGGGCCGCTCGGGCCGGTGACTACAACGCCTCCCGCGTGGGGTTGCTGCTTGCGTCGCCACGCGGACCGCTGGACTGGGCGGCGATCCGGCACGCGCACGCCGAGGACCGACTGACCTTCGAGATGATCCGCGCCCTGACCGATGAGCCGGACTGCCCACCGGAGTTCCCCCAGGGCGTGGCGGAATCCCTCGACCGGCTGCGCCTGCCGCCGCGCGCGAAGGCGACTCCCGAGGAACTGGCGCGGGTGCTCCGGCGCTTGCGCTTCCTGCCGCCGGGGCCGGTGAACGACGTGGTACGCAACGCGCACGAGTGGCACCAACTGTCCACCGCGACCATCCTCGGCCAGGGCGAGCCCGCGCACCGCGCGCTGGCCCTCTTCGCCCACGCCACCCCCGCCGCCCTGGAACGGGTTCGCACCGCGACCGCGCGGGCGACCCGCGACACCCTGGGCGATCGTGCGGACGCGTGGGTGGTCGCGCTCACCCTGCTCCCGGACTTCCCCGGGTCGGTCCGCGAACTCCTCGACACGGCGGCGGCGGTCGCGGCCTGAACCCGGTTCGGCCGCAGTCCCCCCGGTACGCGCCGGCGCCGGCGCGGGCGCGAGGCGGCCGGCCGTACCGCAGCGCGCCGGGCGACATAGAGTCTCCCCACCTCTGAGTTTCCCCACTTCGTCTCCCCACCTCCGAGCGAACAGCGAACGCGGGACGGCACACGATGACCACGACCCCAGGAATCGACGGCGCACGACGGGACGGCGACGCCGGACCACGGCCGCGCCTGCTCGTCGTCGACGACGACCCCGCCATCCGTCGCGCGCTCGAACGCGGTCTGCGACTGGCCGGTTACCAGGTGCAGTTGGCCTCCGACGGGGCGGCCGCGCTCACCGCCGCCGGCACCCCCGAACGACCCGCGCCGCATCCACCCCAGGCGATCGTCCTGGACGTGGCGATGCCCGGACTGTCCGGCATCGAGGTCTGCGCGATGTTGCGCGAACGCGGCGTGGAGACGCCGATCCTGATGTTGTCCGCCCGGGACGAGACGGCCGATCGGATCACCGGGTTGGAATCGGGCGCGGACGACTACCTGGTCAAACCGTTCGACCTGCGCGAGCTGGAACTGCGGCTGCGGGCACTGCTGCGCCGCCGGCCGCCGGTCGCGACGGGGGAGCCGGTGGTGCGTGCCGGGCCGCTGATCCTGGACGCCGCCGCACATCTGGCCACCCATCAGGGCGAGGTGGTGAACCTGACGGCACGTGAGTTCGCGTTGCTCGACGTCTTCGTCCGCAATGCGGGGTTGGTGCTGACCCGCGATCAGCTGTTGGCCCGGGTCTGGGGCTACGACTTCGAGGTACGGACCGATGTGGTCGACACCTTCGTCAGCTACCTGCGCCGGAAGTTGGAGGCGGGAGGTCGGCCGCGTCTGGTGCATACGGTGCGCGGGGTCGGCTTCGTACTGCGGGTGCCCGCGGCCGGCCCGCGATGACACCGACGACGGCGGCCTGCGGGGTCGTCGCGAAGTTGCGCCGGCGGTTCGCGATGCGGCTGTCCACCCGGATCGCGCTGGCCGTCGCCGTCCTCGTACCGCTGCTGGTCGTCGCCGCCGGAGGACTGGTCGTCGGATGGGTCACCGCCGATGTGACCCACCGTCAGGATCTGACCCTGCGCCAACGGGCCGACCGACTCGCCCCCGACGCACGGGCGTTGGTACGCGCCGTGGCGAACGATCGGGAGAGTGCGGTCCGGGTCCGGGAGAACAAGCTGCTCGACGGCGCGCTCGACGTCGGCGTACGGGTGGAGCTGCCCGGCGGACCGGTATCCGCCGGGCCGCAACCGCCCTTCGACGTGGCGTTGCCCGAGGCCCGGCACACCGGCCCGGTCACGGTGCATGCGGGCGGGAGGGCGTGGCGCATGGTCACCCGGCCGCTCGGCTCGATGCGCGGCGCGGGCACCGCCACACTGCGCGTCTTCCAGCCGACCGCCGAGACCGAGGCCCGGACCGCGCTGCTGCGTCGGCGGGTGGTCGTGGTCGCGGCATTCGCCGTACCGATCTCGGCGCTGGCCGGGCTGGTCGTGGCCACCACCGCGACCCGGTCGTTGCGGGCACTGCGCCGGCGGGCGGCGGCGATCGAACCGGACGACGCGGCGCGCCCGGACGTACACGTGCCCTCGGGCGTGGCCGAGGTGGACGAGTTGGGTCGTACCCTGGCCGACGTCCTGGACCGCTACGACGCGCAGAGCGCGCGGACCCGGGAGGCACTGGACACGGCCCGCGCGTTCGCCGCGACGGTGGACCACGAACTACGCGGGCCGCTCACCGGGATGCGTACCGATCTGGACGTCCTGGCGGCCTATCCCGACCTGTCGCCGGTCGAACGGGCCGAGATCCTGGCCGATCTGACGGCGGGTCACGAGCGGATGTTGTCGCTGTTGGCGTCGCTGCGGGCGCTGGCGCAGGGGGACCTGGCCGACGAGCAGGCGTTCGAGCGGGTGGATGTGGCGGAGTTGGCGCATGCGGCGGCCCACGATGCGCGGCTGCGGCATCCGGAGGCGGAGATCGTGGTCGCCGCGCCGGAGGACGTGCAGGTGGACGGGCTGCGGGCCGGGTTGCGGCTGGTGCTGGACAACCTGATCGGCAACGCGCTCGTCCATGGGCACGGACCGGGGGAGCCGGCCTCGATCCGGATCGGCGTCGAGACGGGGGTGGACGGGGCTCGTGGGGCTCGGGTATGGGTGGACGACGCCGGCCCCGGGATCCCGGAGGAGCGGCGGGAGGCGGTCTTCGAGCGTTTCCGACGCGGGCCGGACAGTCCCGGGGCGGGGTTGGGGCTGACGCTGGTGGCGCAGCAGGTGGCCCTGCATCTGGGGCGGGTGGTGGTGGGGACGCCGCCGGGTGGGAGCGGGACGCGGGTGGAGGTGTTGTTGCCGGTGCGGACGGGGGAGACCCGGGAGATTCGGCACGATTGGCTGACCCGGCGCTCTTCCCTTATAGCTGCCGTCACCCGTCACGTAGCGGAGCGTGACTGACTCCCGAGATCTGTGGTGGGGGTGTGCAGGTTGACGCGGTTCTCGTACTCGCGGCGGGCCTTGCGCTGAGCCGGGACCGCCGCAGCGCCGTCGAGGGCCTGGCAGAGGTCGAGGAGTCGGCGGCGGATCGCGGGCACAGCCGTAATGCGCAAGGTGTAGCCCTGGCCGCCCCGTACGGTCACGCCCTGCTCGAGCACGACGCGCTCGACCGGAGCCAGGGCGGCGGCGCGCAGGAAGTCGGCCACCTTCCCCGGCATATCGAGGACCACCGACAACTCCGGGGCCGGGGTGCCCGCGTCGACGACCGTGTACTCGGGCAGCAGATCCGCGACGGCGGTGCGGATGGCGCCGCGGCTGACGTCGTGATTGCGGGCGAGGGCGGCGATGGACTCACCTTCCAGGTACGCGGTGCGCACGGCCTCGGTCTGCCCGGCCGGAACAGCCGGGCGGCGCCCGCCCTTGTTGCCCTTGGCCTCGGCTGCCCGCAGCCCGTCGTACGTCAGCTCGCGTTGGAGGTCACGCTGGAGTTCGCCGGCGGCGGCGAGGGTCTGCACCATGAACTTGACGTGACAGAAGTTCTCCGGTGCGCGGGTGGCGAGCGGTGAGATCCATCGCGGAGAACGCACCGTCGTGGATGCGCAGGGCGAGGCGAGATCTGGGGCGGCCCATTTCGTCGGTAACCCCAGGTTGCGGGCCTCCCACAACCCTCCCTGTCACACCCCGGTGTCAGACTGGCGGCACAACGAAGCTTCGGAAGGGCAGGGCGTTGCGGCAGGGGTCACCCGTCGAGCGTCACTGCTCAGGGTGGCTGGTGCCACGGGGGGATGTGCGGCTGTGATCTTCGACAGTCTTGATGTGTCGTACGGCGGCACCGGGCCGCGACCGCTGCCATGAGGCGCTCACGCGAGAGCTCTACCGGGCAGAGCTCGGCGGCCAGCTACCCGCGAGCCGCTCCCGGTCCTCCTCGGTACCCGCGCGGAACCCGAAAGCCGTACGAATCTCCGTGCGGTGCCGGGTGATCGCCCTGCCCTGCCAGTCGTACGCGGCCCACTCCTCGGCCGGTACCTTCACCTGCTGGGCCACGTACGCCACGGCAGGCGCCGGAACTTCTCCCGCATTCTCAGGGAACCACGCCTCGACCTCGAAGAACTTGAGCATCAGGGCGAAGCCCAGCCGATTCGCCCCAGTCTTGTTTCGCAGCCGCACCACTTCGTCCTCAAGAAGCGTCCAGACCTCGATCAGGTCCTATGGCTCCCATACCTGCCGCACCCATGCCTCCGCGCGTCAACCAACTTGGATCTCCACAGCGTGGCGATCACCGGTCTCAACGGGACGGGAAGCGCTGAACCGCACCCCAGGGCCATCACGTTTTGCTACATGACGGGTGGCGGCAGCTATACGAGAACACGGTCGACCCGGGTGGGGTGAGGGGTAAGGGGTGCGGGTGGGTGATTTGGCTCGGGGTTCGGTTGGTTGGTTGGCTGGTTGCTTAGTTGGTTGCTTCACAAGAAGTCCACACGTGGCCCACAAGAACCCCACAGAAGTGGGATCTACCGTCGGCGGCACGCCACCCCGAAGTGGGGTGGTGAACCGTGAACTCGGGAGATCGACCATGTCTCGCCGTACCACCACCCTGCGCACGCGCGCGTCCAAACGCCTGGCCACGGTCGGCGCCCTCGCGGCCGTCACCACGCTCGGCGCGCTGATCTCGGCCCCCGCCGCCCAGGCGGGTGCCCGGCCCGCCGGTGCCAAGCACAAGCCGGCCATCTGCAAGCGAATCCCCACCATCGACACCCGTCTGACCAAGTCGATTGCGCGACTGAGCGGCGACGCCAAGGTCAACGGCTCGATCGCGCACCTCCAGGCCCGGATCGCCCAGGCGGAGAAGTCGAACCGACCGGCGGTGAAGGCTTATCTGAACGACGTGTTGACGACTCGTCAGCGCCTGTTGCCGGAGCTGCAGCAGCGCAAGACGGACCTGGCGAACGTCAAGACATGGTGCGACACACAGCCGTCGGCCGCGAAGAAGTGATCGGCGGCGCGGCGATGGGTGCGCGGCATCGCCGGGCCGGCGCGGCCCTGGTCGCCGTCCTGGCGCTCGGCGGGTCGTTGGGCGCGTGTGGCGGATCCGACCACAGCGGCGGCGCCGGCAACGGCTCGGCGCCGGCCGCGACCCGGGCCGTTCCGGACGACCTGCCCTCGGCCCTGGCGAGCAGTGTCGCCGAGGCGGAGAAGGCGGCGGACCGGGCGGATCGGGACGCCACTGCGGCGGAGACGCCGTCGGGGTGAGGTGAGGTACTGCGGCGGGGTGGGGTCTTGGCTGGGTTTCGGTGGGCCCCTACCCGGTGGGTACGCGCAGTTCCGCGTCCACCTTCACCTCGGTTGCCGCTGGTGTTTGCACTCGTGCTTGGCCTCGTGTGTGCGCTTGCCCTTGCGCTTGTGCTTCCGCTTCCGTGCGGGCAGCCGGGACGCGTACGGCGAGGAAGGTCGGGTTGCGGCGCAGTTGGAACCCGAGGGATTCGTAGAGGCGGATCGCGGTGACGTTCTCGGCCGACGCGTGCAGGAACGGTGTCTCGCCGCGGTCCCTGATTCCGGCGACCAGGGCCCGGACCAGGCGGCCGGCCAGGCCGAGTCCGCGCCGGGCCGGGTCGGTGCAGACCGCGCTGATCTCGGTCCAGCCGGGCGGGTGCAGCCGTTCCCCGGCCATCGCGATCAGCGCCCCGCCGTGGCGGACGCCGAGGTAGGTACCCATTTCGACGGTTCGGGGCCGGAACGGGCCCGGTTGGGTGCGGGCGATCAGGTCGAGCATCTCCGGTACGTCGGCCGCGCCGAGCCGGACCAGGGAGTCGTCGGGGCTGCCGGTGACGGCGTCGCCGAGCAGTTGCACGCTGGGGATCCGCATCACCACCTCCCACGACTCGGGCAGGCGCAGGTGCTCCCCGTTGGTCAGCGGTACGACCGCGCCGGGGCCGGCGAGTGCGGCGAGGTCGGCCCAGTCCGCCGGGCCGGCGTCCTCGGGGAGCGCCGCGAACGGGGACACGGTGGTGGGATAGCGCACCACCCGCCCACGACGCTCGGCCAGCGCGGCATGCGGGCCGGTCAGGGACGTGTAGGCCGCGTTGTCCAGGACGTGTGCGTCGGTCATGGGCGCCGCCGACCGGTAATCGGCACGTGGGCTTGGGACATCGTCGATCCACTCCGCTCTGTCGCGTCGGGCGTCCATGGCATCCAGGGCGTCTCGTGGTGTCGCGTGCATTGCGTGCGTCGCGTGCCGGGAGGGTCGTTCGCGCGCCGGGTCATCGGGTCGGTGACCCGATTCCGGACGGCGCCGGCGGGACGACTCAGGAGCGGCAGCCGCAGCGGCAGCCGCAGCCGCGCGGGGCGGGCGGACACGCGGCACTGGTCACCCGCAGCAGGTCGATGTGCCTGCGGGTCGCGAACCGGATCCAAGCCTGCATGATCGGCAGGTTACGAGTTTGCCCGGCCTCCGTCAAAGGGCTTGCGCGGTGGCCAAGGTGCCTGGTCGGGTTGGCCGTTGCCGCCGATCGGGTCGATGGACAAGACCCGGCGGGCTGAGCTAGCGTCGCGACATCGGCCGATATCGGTCGACGCCGCAGTGCGTGTCACGAGTGCCGACGTTCCCCCGGCTTGTCGGTCGGCAACCCTCCTTCGCGATGGGTGCCCCCGGGGGCGGACACGGTCGCGCGTCATTCGCGTGGCAACGAGGGCCCATCCCATCGGGCCCGGGCAAGGGGACGATGACATGAGCAGGTGTGTGAAGCCGGCGGACCGCCGCGCCGCCACGCCCGCCGTCCCGGACGCCGACACCCGGGCGCCGCTGCCCGTCTCGGCCGCCCGCGAATTCGGCGCGCCGTCGCCCCGGGCGCGGTTGACCCGGCGGTTGTTCATCGATCTGCGCCGCTCCGCCGGCTCCCTGTGTCACTGACCTGACCGATACTTCCGGCCGCTCGGGCCGGCGGGCCGGTCCGCCGCGGGTGTCGTGTGTGTCGCGGGTGCCACGCGTACGCCCTCAACCGGTGAACTCGGCCTGAAATTCCGTACGTTCGTCGGCCGGCAGACAGCTCGCAGGCCGGCTCCTCGCCACGTCGCGACACGTCGCGCGTCGCGCCGCGTCGCGCCACGTCGTGCCACGTCGTGCCCACAGCCGTCCGGTGCCGTCGCCTGGCGCCGTCGTGCCCGATGCCCTCATGCCCAGCGTCCTCATGCCCAGCGTCCTCATGCCCAGCGTCCTCGTGCCCGCTGTTCGGGCACGAGACGAATCGCCGCATTCCATCGCGGCAACCCGTCGAAGCAAAAGTCGATCAGAAAGCGAGACCCACCGATGACCCCCGTTGCGCGCTCCGCCGCCCCATTGCACCTCGCCGTCGCCCTGGACGGTGCCGGTTGGCATCCGGCCGCCTGGCGCGAACCCGACGCGCGGCCGGGCGAGTTGTTCACCGCCCGCTATTGGACCGACCTGGTGGCCGAGGCCGAAGCGGGCCTACTCGACTTCGTCACCATCGAGGACTCCCTGGCCCCGCAGTCCACCCGATTCGACGGCCCGGACGCCCGTACCGACCAGGTCCGCGGTCGCCTGGACGCGGTACTGATCGCCTCCCGAGTCGCGCCGCTGACCGCGCACATCGGGCTGATCCCGACGGCGACGGTGACCCACACCGAGCCGTTCCACGTCTCCAAGGCGATCGCCACCCTCGACTACGTCAGCCTCGGCCGGGCGGGTTGGCGGGCCCAGGTGTCGCGGCCGGCGGAGAACCCGCACTTCGGGCGTCGCGAGCACGCGCCGTTCGCCGTCGAGGACTTCGACCGGCCCGAGGTGGTCGCCGCCGTCGCGGAACTGTTCGCCGAGGCCGAGGACTTCGTCGAGGTGGTGCGCCGCTTGTGGGACAGCTGGGAGGACGACGCGGAGATCCGGGACGCGGCGACCGAGCGGTTCATCGACCGTGAAAAGGTGCACTACGTAGACTTCGTCGGGCCCAGGTTCCGGGTGCGCGGCCCGTCGATCGTGCCGCGCCCGCCGCAGGGCCAGCCGCTGGTCACCGTACTGGCCCACGCCACGGTGCCGTACCGGCTCGGCGCCCGCTCGGCCGACGTCGTCCATGTGACCCCGCGCGATCACGACGACGCGCTTGCCATCGTCACCGAGATCCGGGCCGAACAGCGCGACGCCGGGCGGGAGTCCGAGACCGTGCACGTCTTCGGCGACGTGGTCGTCTTCCTCGACGAGAGCGCCGCGGCGGCCCGGGACCGCAAGGCCCGCCTCGACGACCTGGACGGGACGGAATACGCGAGCGACGCCCTGGTGTTCACCGGCACCGCCGCCGAACTCGCCGACCTGCTCCAGGATTGGCAGCGGGCCGGGCTGACCGGATACCGGCTGCGCCCGGCCGCACTCCCGCACGACCTGCACGCGATTTCCCGGGAGTTGGTGCCGGAGCTGCAACGACGTGGGGCCTTCCGTACCGAGTACGCGGCCGGTTCGCTGCGCTCCCGGCTCGGCCTGCCGCGCCCCGCGAGCCGCTACGCGAAGCCCACGGCGGTCGCGTCGTGACCGGCGGCCCGTCGTCGTTGTCGTCGTATCCCCGACCCGCCGCCGTCCCGGCAATCGTCCGAAGGGACCTATCCCGATGAGCACTTCGAGCACTTCCGGCACTTCCGGCACTTCGAGCACTTCCAGCACGTTCAACACCTCGAACACTCTGGGCACCCCGAGCACCTCCCGCCCCCGCAAGCAGATCATCCTCGGCGCCTATGTCGGCGGCGTGAACCACCACACCGTATGGTCCGATCCGGAGGCCGGCAGTCAGATCGACTTCGCCTCGTTCCGCCACGTGGCGCAGACCGCCGAACGCGGCCTGTTCGACTTCTTCTTCCTCGCTGAGGGCCTGGCCCTGCGCGAACGCCAGGGCCGCATCTTCGACCAGGACATCGTCGGCCGCCCCGACACGCTGCCCGTACTCAGCGCACTCGCCGCGGTCACCGAACACCTGGGTCTGATCGGTACGGTCAACGCGACCTTCAACGAACCCTACGAACTGGCCCGCCAGTTGAGCTCGCTCGACCACCTCTCCGGAGGTCGCGCCGGGTGGAATGTGGTCACCTCGTTCGACGCGTTCACCGGCGGCAACTTCCGGCGCGGCGGGTTCCTGGACCGGAACGACCGCTACGCCCGGGCCGGGGAGTTCCTGGCCGCGGCCCGTGAACTGTGGGACTCCTGGGCGGCGGACGCGGTGGCCGCCGACCGGGACGCGGGGGTCTTCCTGCGGGACCCGAAGGCCGGCGAATTCGACTTCACCGGCGAGCAGTTCGACATCTCCGGCCGCTTCAACGTGCCGCGCAGCCCGCAGGGCCGCCCGGTGATCCTGCAGGCGGGCGTCTCGCCGCAGGGCCGCGACTTCGCCGCCGGCGGCGCGGATGCGATCTTCTCGCCCTATCACCGACTCGACGAGGCCCAGCCGTTCTACCGGGACATCCAGGCCCGGGCGGTTCGTCTCGGTCGACCCGCCGGTTCGGTGAAGCTGCTGCCGTCCGCGTCCTTCGTACTGGGCGACACCGAGGCCGACGCCATCGAGCGGCACCGCGACATCACCCGGCGGCAGATCACCGGGCGTACCGCGCAGATCCTGCTGGAAGGCGTCTGGAACCGCGACCTGTCCGGCTACGACCCGGACGGTCCGCTGCCCGACATCGACCCCGACCTCGACGGGCCGCCGGTGATCCGCGGTCGGGCCCGGATCGGCGAGGACGCCCACCGGCGGGTCGCCGAATGGCGCGCGCTGGCCGAGGCCAACTCGTACTCGCTGCGCGAGGTGGCCATCCATGCCTTCGGCCGTACGGAGTTCGTCGGTACGCCGGAGCAAGTCGCCGAGCGGATCGACTCGTTCGTGCAACAGGACGGCTCGGACGGCTTCATCCTCGGCTCGCACCTGACCCCGACGGGCCTGGACGAGTTCGTCGACAAGGTGGTGCCGTTGCTGCAGGAACGCGGTTCGCTGCGTACCGAGTACAGCGGTACGACGCTGCGCGACAACCTGGGCATCCCGCTGAACGAGGTGGCGGCGGGGGCCGGGGCAGGATCGGGGGCGAGAACGGGAGCCGGCGCGGAGGCTTCGGCGCAGGTGGCGTAGGGCCTACGCCGTAGCGGTGGCGGGGTTGGGGTTGGGGTGGGCCCGCGTCGACCCCAACCCCGCCACCGCAGGCGTCCGGGGCGGAAAATGATTTGCGGGCCGGGTGGCGACTCGGGTAGACGTAATCGCCGGATCCCCGGCGGCGGCAGGCCGCGGGGCCAGGACGGTGAGAGGAGGGGATAAGCCCATGATCGCCATGATCACTGCGCCTGTGTCCTCCCGGGGCGCGGACCGCGTCTGACCCCCGGAGCGGACGGGCGCCTTCACCGGAGCGTGCCTTGACCGTGGAACAGAACGACCACAACCCGAACAACTACCGGACCGACCCGGCCGATCCGGCCGACCTGACGATGCGTCCGATCACCGGACCCGAGGAACTCGAACTCTTCACCCGACTGCCCTACGCCCTGGACAAGGAACTGGCGAACGACCTGGCCGAGGGCCGTCGCCGAGCGCACTGGCTGTGGGTCGCGCTGCGCGGCGACCGACTGGTGGCCAGGGCCGCGTGGTGGAGCCGGGCGGGGGACGACGTACCACTGCTGCTGGACGTGCTCGACGTCGACGACGGCGGCAACGACGCTTCCGAACGTGCTTCGACGCCCGAGCGCGCCTCGACGCCCGAACGTGCTTGGGCGTCGGACCGTGTCGATGTCGCGGAGCGCCTGGTGCGGACCGCGCTCGCCGCGATCCTGCCTGCCGGGACCCCTCCGCCGGAGTACACCCGCTTCGTCCCGCCCGACTGGCGCGAACACCCGGCCACCGCGCGGGTCGTCGAGGACCGGATGGCGGTACTGGCCCGGCTCGGCGCGCGGCTGCTGGTCGAACGACTGCGGCTGGAATGGCGTCCCGGGACGCCGATTCCGGAACCGAGCGGGCGCCTGACGTTCCGTCCGCTCCGGGACGCCGACGAGCTCTTGGACCTGATGACCGCCGTGCTGACCGGAACGCTGGACGCGCACAGCCGCGCCGAGCTGGAGCAAATGTCGGTACGCGAAGCGGCGATTCGACACTACGAGGACGAACTCGCGCGCTACTCCACGCCGAGGGAATGGTGGCGGATCGCAACCCTGCCCGACGGCGACCCGGTGGGCTTCGTGATCCCGGCCCGCAACGCCTACAACCCGATCATCGCCTACCTCGCGGTACTCCCCGCGCACCGCGGCAACGGCTACATCGACGAGATCCTCGCCGAGGGCACTCGAATCCTCGCCGAGCAGGACGTCCCACGCATCCGAGCGTCCACGGACCTCGGCAACATCCCGATGGCGAACGCCTTCCGGCGCGCGGGCTACGTCGACTTCGAACGCGAGATCAACATGACCTGGAGCTGATGACCAGGGGACGAGGGCATCGCAACCGACCCGGTGCCCTCGTCCTCGTCCTTGTCTTCGCCCTCGCACTCGGTCCTCGCACTCGGTCCTCGCACTCGGTCCTCGGCCTCGCCTACGTCGCCGATCGCCCGCCGTGGTCGTCAGCGGACGAACTCGACCTCCTGCTCCCAGTCTTCCGGCTTCTGTACGTGCAAATCCCAGTAGTGCTCGGCGATATCGTCCGGGTCGTACGCCGTTCCCGGCCGCACCTGGTTGCACACGGTGACGGTGGCGACATGGACCCCCGCCGGGCCGAACTCCCCGGCCAGCAGCGCGGTGATCCCGCGTACGCCGATCTTGCCGAGGGAGAGGCTGATCCGGCTCGGCGTCGGCTCGCGCATCCCGCCGGTGATGATGATCGATCCCCGCCCGGCCTCGGCGAGGCGCGGCCCGATGTGCGCGGCGGCGGTGAGCGCGCCGACCACGTTGACCGCGAGGGTGTCCAGGAGTTCACCCGCCGACAACTCGCCGAGCCGGTCCGAGCGGATCACGGCCGCGTTGTAGACGAGGGCGTCGGGTACGCCGTGCGCAGCCACCGCGGCGTCGATCGCGGTACGCAGGCCGTCCTCGTCGGTGGCGTCCGCGACGAACCCCAGTGCCCGGCCGCCGTCGCCCTGTACGGCGGCGACGATTTTGTCCACGGTGTCCCGATTCCGCGCGATCACCGCGACGGGCAGACCCTCCCGGGCGAAACGGCGCGCGACGGACTGCCCGATGAGGGGCCCGGCTCCGACGACGATCAGTCCTGGCATGAGGGGTGCCTCCGTGTGTGTTCCTGTGTGCGGTGTCCCGTGACCTGTTGCTGCTGTCACTGCTGTTGCTCTTGCTGCCTTGCTGCCTTGCTGCCTTGCTCCGGGCTCGCGAACGAACCCCGCAATGACCACGGTCGCCGCCACCCATCACTTAAGACAAGCGAAAAGATCTTCACGCGGTATTAAGCTGCACTGCATGCTCGATGTACGGCGTATGCAGGTGCTCCACGCGGTGGTCGCGGAGAGCTCGATCACCGCTGCGGCCCGGCGGCTCGGCTACACCCCCTCGGCGATCAGCCAACAGATCGCCACACTGGAACGTGAGGCGGGCCTCCCACTGCTCGAACGCACCGCGCGCGGCGTACGCCCCACGGAGGCCGGGCGGGTACTCACCGCGTATGCGGCCGACATCGGCGCCCGCGTCGACGCCGCGGTGACCGCGATGGCCGACCTGTGCGCGGGGCGCTCGGGCCGGGTCGCCGTCCGCTACTTCGCCAGCGTGGGGGCGGCGCTGGTGGCCCCTGCGGTCGCGGCGTTGCATCGCGACCATCCCGGGATCCGGGTCGACCTGCGGCTCACCGATCCGGACGACCCGCTGCCCGAAGTCCGGGAGGGGCGCGCCGACTTGGCGCTGATCATCCGTACCGGTGCATCCCCGACGATCGACGGCGTCCGGCTGATCTACCTGCGCCCCGACAGCTACCGTGTCGTACTCCCCGAGGGGCACCCGCTCGCCGCCCACACCGACCTCGAACTCGCCGACCTGGCCGAGGAACCCTGGATCGGCAGCGCGTGGCCCGGCCCGTGCATGGACGCCATCTTCGCGGTGTGCGACACGGCGGGGTTCACCCCGCGCTTCGCGGTCCAGGCCGAGGACTACGTCACGGCGCAGGCCTTCGTCGCGGCCGGCCTCGGGATCAGCCTGATCCCCGGCATGGGCCTCGGCGACCACCCCCAACCGGGCGTGGTCGTCCGCGACCTGCGCAACCCGGAGGCGGTCAGGGGCGTCTACGCCGCCGTCCGCACCTCCGCCGAACCCCACCACCCGGCCCTGACGGCAATGCTGAACGCCCTGGGCGCGGTGGCGTCGCCCCTCGTCACCCGACGGCGTCCAGCCGCGCCCGCTGCTCGGCCGTCAACTCCAGCTCCACGGCAGCCAGGTTCTCCGCCAACTGCGCGACGGAGGACGCCCCGGCCAACGGAATAATCGGCAGCGCACCACCGATCTGCCAGGCCAACACCACCTGATTCACCGTGGCCCCGGTTTCCCGGGCGACCTCCCGAAGCACCGCAAGGCGAGCGGGAGTACCGGGGTGATCATAATCCGGCGGCAGTACCTTCTCCTCGCGCGCATAGGCCCCGCCCAGCAGTGGCGAATACGCCACCAGGGTCAACTCCGGTTCGGCCCGCAGGTAACTCGACAATTCCGCCCCGGCATGCCCGATGCTGCCATCCTCGGAGAACGCATTCGGCATGTCGTAGCGCGGCCGAAGATGACTGTGCTGATACTGCAAAACCTCATACCCGGGAACCCCCGCGGCTGCAGCGAGCGCCCGAGCCCGCTCCACGCGCCAAATCGCATGATTGCTGACTCCAAGCAGTCCGACGACACCCTCGGCCACCAACTCGGCAAACCCCTCGACGGTCTCGCCCAGCGCGATCCCACGATCCTCGATATGCGCGTAAAGCAGGTCGATCTTCTCCACCCCGAGCCGCTCCCGACTCCGCTCCGCCGCCTCCCGAATCACCTTCGCCGAAAGCCCCTCGGCGTTATCGACAAACCCCGTCCCGGCCGCCAGCGGAGCCGCACCCACCTTGGTGGCAATCACCACCTCATCGCCAACCCCCCGACTACGCAACCACCGGCCAAGCAATGCCTCACTGTGCCCCCCAAGCCCCCCGTCGACCCAATACGCATAATTATCAGAGGTATCAATAAAATTCCCCCCGGCCTCCACATACCGATCGAGCAAGGCAAACGAAGTAGCCTCGTCGGTAACCGACCCGAACAACATGGCCCCAAGCGCAAGCACACTGACTTCACGCCGAGTAGCAACCTCAACCCCAATAGCCCGATACTTCACAACGCCCCCTATCGATTAAACCCGGAATCCCCCGGGCCCGACCGAGAGTCAACAACCTGGACCACACTCCAGGTCAACCCAAGCCCGACACCATGGGTACTCGAGGGCGGGTCACGCTCGACGAGTTCGCCGTCGACGCCGTGTCGGCACACGCGGCGCGGCTGCCGGCGAGCCGACTCGCACGCACGGGTCGGCGCCGGTGGTGCGCGAGTTCCGCGAGCGGCTCGCGGAGAGCGTCGCGTAGCCGGCGCGTCACTCTGCATGATGGGGCAGTGGGCTCGGCCGCTGCCTGGTCGCCGCAGCAGGCTTGGCCATGGTCGGCGACAGCCGCCAGAAATTGTCGGAACCTGCGGAGCACGCGCTCTATAAACTGCCGGATGACCAGCGATCTTCTGAGCCTCACCGTTCTGGGATGTGCGACGCCCTATGCGAGCGTGGACAACCCCTGTTCCGGCTATTTGGTGTCCAGCGGCGAGACTCGGGTCTGGGTGGACGCGGGCAGCGGGACGTTGGCGCAGTTGCAGCGGCATGTGCGGCTCGATGAGCTGGACGCGATCTGGATCTCGCACCTGCATGCCGATCACAGTGCGGACCTGCTCACCGCCTATTACGCGGCGCTCCACGCGGACATTCGGCTCGCCGCGCCCATCCCCCTGTACGGGCCGCCTGGCATCGCCGACCGGCTGGCCCACTTCCTGACCAACAGCTCGACGCGTAGCCCGGTCGAGTCCGCCTTTGCCGTCCATGAGTTGCACGACGGGCACCAAGCGCGCGTCGGCGCCCTCACTATGACCAGCCGTGCGGTGGAACACGGCATCCCGGCCTTCGCCGTACGCTTCGAGGCCGAGGGCCGGTCGCTGGTCTACTCCGGAGACACGGCACCCTGCCCGAGCCTCACGCAACTGGCCGACGGTTGCGACGTGTTGCTGTGCGAGGCCGAGAGCGCCCAGGCGCCGGCCGCCGGCGACCAGGTGCACCACACGCCCGAAGACACCGGCGACACGGCCCGCGCGGCCCGGGCAGGCCGGCTGATCGTCACCCACGTCGGCCGTTTCCTCACTCCGCAGCAGGCGGTGGCACGCGCCTCGGCCCGATTCGACGGCCCTGTCGACTATGCCGCGCCCGGCGCCACCTTCTCGATCGGTTAGACGGCAACCTCCTGGGGCCGTTCGATGCGGAGGCCGCGCTCGAAGCGGGCCCTGCTCGGGGGAGGGCGACGAGGTTTCACGTCCAAGGGTCCGACCGTCCGACCGTCCGGCCACCCCCAGCGGGCATGCGGGGATCCGTCCGGAGTCACGGCGACCCTGCGTGGTCGAGTCCCCGAGCATCGCTCGGCCCGGCTCCGCTTGACCTTGACACGGTGACAAGGCCTTCACTGTGTCGAGGAGGTGATCCCGGTGACCATGTCGAAAGAGGATGTAACGGGCGCGGTGGATGTGACAGGCGCAGCGGACGCGAAGGGCGCGAAGGACGCGAACGGCGCGAACACGATGCGGGCCCTCCAGGCGCTGGAGAGCGATAGCCCGTCGGTTCGGCTGCAGGCGGCGCTGGCGGTCGGTACGAGCCCGGATCCGGGGTTCGTCGGCAAGCTCGTCGAGCGATGCGCGGTCGAACCCGAGTTCTACGTGCGCGAGATGCTGACGTGGGCGCTCACCCGCCACGCCGCGGCGAGGACACTCCCGCTGCTTCTCGACGAGGTCCGCTCGGAGTGTGCGCAGGCACGCAGCCAGGCGTTGCATACGCTGTCCAAGACCGGGGATCGGCAGGCGTGGCCGGCGATCACCCCGGCGCTGCTGGCCGACGCCGACGACGAGGTGGCCCGGAGTGCCTGGCGGGCAGCGGTGGTGCTCGTGCCCGAAGGGGAGGAGCCCGCGTTGGCCGTAGTGTTGGCGACACAGCTCGGGCGCGGCGAACACGAGACGCAACTGAGCCTCAGCCGGGCGCTGATCGCGCTCGGGGAGGAGATGTTGCCGGCGGTGGGCGCTGCGACCACGGATCCCGATCCTCGGGTGCGCACGCACGCGATCGCGACGGGACGGCTGTGGCGCGACCCGGATGCCGGATTCGCGTCCGCGATCGAGGAGGCGAAGCGCGTCGCCGCCCTCGGCGGGGCCGGATAGAAGGAGCGGTGGGTGTTGTTGATCGGTGATGTCGCGCGACGGTCCGGGGTCAGCGCCCGCATGCTCAGGCATTACGAATCGCTCGGCCTGGTACGGCCCACGGGCCGTACCGAATCCGGCTATCGCGAGTACTCCGGCGAGGACGTCCGGCGGATCTTCCACATCGAGAGCCTGCGGTCGTTGGGGCTGTCGTTGCGCGACGTCGGGCGCGCGCTCGACGACCCCGGCTTCGCGCCCGCGGAACTCGTCGACGACCTCATCCGCCAGACGCGGGACCGCATCGCGGCGGAGACGGATCTGCTCACGCGCCTCCGTCGGATCGGCGCCGCGGAACCCGCGGGCTGGGAGGATGTCCTGCAAATCGTGGTGCTCCTCCGGGCGTTGGGGTCGAAGAGCGCGGGGGCGCGGCAGCGCGCGGCGCTGTCCGCGGTCGAGGAGGTTCCCGTGCCGGTGGAAGCCCTGGTCGAGGCCGTGCTGAGCGAGTCGGACCCGAACGTCGCCGGGGCCCTGCGTTGGGCTCTGGCACAATCCGGCGAGGCCGGGCCGGCACTGCCATTGCTGGCGGAGGGCCTCGGCTCACCCGCGGCCGAGGTGCGGAAACGTGCCGTCCGGTCCATCGCGGAGATTTCGAACGGTACGGCGACCGCACTCCTGCGAGACGCCCTCACGAATCCCGACATCGTGGTCCGCGCGTACGCGGCCCTGGCACTCGGGGCACGCGGTGTCGCCGACGCGATCCCGACGCTCATCGAGATGATCGTCGAGGGGAGGAACGACGCCGACGCGGCCGATGCACTGAGCGCGCTGGCGAGTGATCCCGCGTTGGCGGATCGAATCGCCACCGGGCTTGTCGACCGCCTCGCCTCCGGCACCACCGGAGCGCCCGTACGTCGACGGCTGACCCAGGCGCTCGCGGACATCCCGGGGGCCACGACGTCACGTGCCCTTGCCGAGCTGTCCCATGATGAAGACCGTGCCGTCGCGCTCACCGCGACCTACGTTCTCAAGCTGCGCAACGCACGAGAGTGAGAGTGAAGGCCGTCCCGGGGTGCCGTGCGCGTGGGGCCCGGGCCCGGGCGGGTGTTGCCACGCCGCCGGGCGAGTCCCGGCCGCCCGCCACCGAAGGTGAACCCGAGGTGGACCCGAAGGTGAACCCGGGCACGCTCAGGCGTTCAAGCTGGTCCCGTGGCCCTGTTCGGGCTCGGCTCGGCGATCCCGCCGGTCCTCGCCCTGGTCTTCGTCCTGGTCGTGGTCCTGGTCCTGGTCCCGGTCCTGCGGTTGTGGGCCGGGTCGGCCCGGCAGGAGGAGGCAGAGTGGGACGGCGGCGGCGGTGAACGCGGTCGCCCACCAGAAGGCGTTGCCGAATCCCGATGCCAGTGCGGCGGGTGTGTGCGCGCCGGTGGAGGTGCGCTGCAGGATCATCGCGAGCAGCGCGGTGCCCGCGGAACCGCCGACCTGTTGGGCGACACGGCTGATGCCGGAGGCTTGGGGGATCTCCGCGGATTCCAGTCCGACGAAGGCGGCGCCCATGATCGCGATCATGGCGGCGCCCAGTCCGATGCCGCGCACGAACAACACGGCCATCAGCGCGGTGTTGTCGGTGGCGGCGGTGACGAAGCCGAACGGCACGGTGGCCGCGCAGGTGAGGACGAAGGCGACGATGGCGACCGGGCGCGGTCCGAAGCGGTCCATGTACCGGCCGGCGAACGAGCGGGAGATGAGGGTGCCCACGCCCTGCGGGATGAGGAACAGCGCGGCGCCGAGGGCGTCTTGGCCGCGTACCTGCTGCCAGTACAGCGGCAGCAGCAGCATGGTGCCGTAGAGCGCCGCGCCGGACAGGAAGACCAGCACCGACGACGAGGCGAGGGCGCGGTGGCGAAACAGCCGCACGTCGATCAGCGCGTCCGGTCCGCGTCGCAGTGCCCAGCCGAGGTAGCCGAGCAGGAGGGCGAGCCCGGCGACGAGGGGTAGCGTCACGGTGAGGTCGGCCGGCCCCTCGGATCCGCCGATCCGGGTCAGGCCGTAGATGACGGCGGCGATACCGGGCGAGAGCAGCAGCATGCCGACCACGTCGAGCCGGGGGCGGGGGCGGGGATCCGGCCGGTCCCCGGCCAGATTGCGGGCGGCGAGGTAGGCGCCGACGACACAGAACGGCACATTGAACAGGAAGATCCAGCGCCAGTCGCCCAGTTGCAGGATGAGGCCGCCGAGTACCGGGCCGAGCACCGGGCCGAGGGCCGTGGGCACGGTGATCAGGGACATGACCTTGCCGATGTCGCGGCCTTTGGCCGCCTGCATGATCAGCGTGGTCATCAGCACCATCATGATGCCGCCGCCGAAGCCCTGGACCACCCGGAAACCGATCAGGCTCGGGGCGTCCCACGCCGTGGCGCACAGCAGTGATCCGACGAGGAACATGCCCAGCGCCGCGATCCACAGGCGTTTGCCGCCCAGGGCCGCCTGGAGCCAGCCGACCGCCGGCATCACGGTGGCCAGGGCCAGCAGGTAGGCGGTGCTCACCCACTGGATGGTGGCCGGCGGGGCGTGCAGCTGCCCGGAGAGGTCGTCGATGGCGACGCTCATGATCGTGGTGTCGAAGATGACCGCGAGCGCGCCGATGATCAGGGTGAAGGTCATTCGCCGCAGGGTCGGGTCGATGCGGTCGGGGGTTGCGGCAACGGCTGGCGACCGAGCGCCGGCGGCGTCCATGAAGGCTCCTTAAGATAACGTGTCTATCTTACGGTCGCCAGCGTAGGGCGCTAGAATAAGATAGGCAAGTCTATCTAGGGAGAGGGTTGCGGATGACCGAGCGGCGCCGCGGGGCGGCACTGGAGAAGGCACTCCTCGATGCGGCCTGGGAAGAACTCACCATCCACGGCTACGCCAGGTTCACCATCGACGCCGTCGTCAAGCGCGCGGGCACCAGCCCACCCGTGCTGTACCGGCGCTGGTCCGACCGCGACGAACTGGTCCGGGCCGCCATCTCCCACACCCTGAAGGAATCCCGCCTGGACATTCCCGACACGGGAAGCCTGCGCGGGGACGTCCTCACCCTCATGCGGGAGATCAACGCCACCCGGGTCGAGCTCGCCACAGTGATGATCGCGCATCTGGCCGCCTACCATCAGGCGACCGGAACTCGCCCCAGCGACCTGACCGACCCGCTCACCACCGGGCGCAAGGAAGCCGTCGACACACTCTTCGACCGAGCCGTCGAACGCGGCGAGGTCGCCCCGGAACGCCTCACCGAGCGCATCAAGTCCCTCCCCTTCGACCTGCTGCGCCACGAATTCCTCACGACCTTCGCCCCCGCCGCCGACCATGCCCTCGAAGAGATCGTCGACACGATCTTCCTCCCCCTGCTGCGCTGACCACGCAACCGCCGGACCGAGCGCAGAATGGGAAGCCGGTTGGGGCCGCGCGGTGGAGGAACTGAAAGCCGAGGTCCGCGCGCGCTGCGCCGAGCAACTTCACGCCACGTAGCGTGGCAGGGAGTGCGCGGGTGCGGGCGACTTCGCTCTGTGCTCGGAGGCGCGGCCGAGAGAGGAAGACCGTCCTGGAGACGACCGCTGTTTCGTGGAGCACACACCACCTCACACTCGGAACCGACCGCGTGGTCAAGAGGTTTCGGCCCGGAAGTCGGGAGCAGGGCGAGCGGGAGTGGCGGGCGCTCGGGCTACTCGACACCTACGCGCCGGGCCTTGCCCCGGTTCCCGAGCGGGCCGAACTCGAGGCCGTCGAGGCGACCGTGGTGATGTCCCGGTTGCCGGGTGAGCCGCTGCGTGGGCAGTTGCTCGCCGATCGGCAACTCGCCGCCCTGGCCGCGACATTGGGCGAGTTGTACGCGGCCGTTCCGCCCGACGTACTGTCCGAGGTCCCGATCCGGCCCGGCCAACAGCACCAACTCGTCGCCCAGATCCATGCCTGGACGCCCGAGGCCCGCCCGCGAGTGGGCGTGCGGGTGGGGGAGGCCATGGATCGTGGCCTCGAATGGTTGGCGCGCTCGGGGATGGACGGACCGGTCCGGCCGGACGTCGTGCCGGTATTCGGTCCCGGGGACGGCAATCTTGCCAACTACCTGTGGGACGGCTCCCGGGTCCGGATCGTCGACTTCGAGGAATCCGGCCGCAGCGATCGTGCTTTCGAGCTGGCCGAGATCACCGAACACGTCGCGAGCTGGGTCGAACACCCCCTCGATGTCGCCGCGTTCCTCGCCGAGTTCGACCTGGACCCGGTCGAGCGCACCCGACTTCCCGAGTGCCGCCGACTGCTGGCCCTGGTGTGGTTGTTCCTGCTGTCCTTCGACGACCCCGAGAACCCCCGCAACCCACCGGGCACCGCAGAGCGACAGGCCGCCCGTCTGTCCCGACTGCTCTCCTGAGGCCATTCACGCACAGCCGACGGTTCGTTCTGTCGGTTTCCGGTCAGGTATCGGTTCGCATCAGTCGCACCAGTTCGTGTCGGTTCGTACTCGCCCGCATCTGCCGGAGGGCGCCGCGTGGTGCACGGTGCCCTCCGGCGTCTCATGCGCGTACGAGAACGTCAACAGCCCCCGATCGGCCGGGTGTTCAGCCCCCGGCAGCGACGCAGAACGGGTGACCCGCCGGATCGACGAGTACCACCCACTGGCCGTCACCCGGCTGGAACTCCGGCCGGGACGCACCCAGTGCGAGCAGTTCGTCGACCGCGCGGTCCGGGTCCGCGACGGTGAAATCGAGGTGCGCGTGCTTGGTGCCGTCGGGCCAACTCGGCGCCCGGTAGCCCTCGATGCGTTGGAGGGCGATCTGGGTCGAGGCGCCGTTGCCCAGGTATACAACGTCGTCGTCGCTGTACGTGACCTCCCAGTCGGTGGCCTTTCCGTAGAACGCGGCGAGTTCCGCCGGATCGAGACAGTCGAGGACGACCGTGCCGAGGCTTTCGAGAATGGGCATGCTGAAGATCCTTGCCATCGGCGGTGATTGAGCCACGACGGCGCCGGTGCGCCGAGTACGCACCGCACTTCGTCGTGTCTCGACCAGCCTGCCTGCGGCGGTGGGTGCTCGTCTTGAAGATCCTTGCGAGGGAGAGATCGCGGCCGCGGTTGTCGGACCCTGCGCGTAGCGTGCGAGCCATGCTCACGTCCCTGTCCGTCGTCACCCGTCCCGACTTCCACATCAGCGCGGTGTCGTGCCGCGCCGAGCACACCGGCTGGTCGGCGGCGGAGGTAGGCGACGACTACCGCATGATCCTGGTCCGCAGCGGCCGGTTCCGCCGCCGCGCCGCCGGTGTGCCCGCCGACGTGGACGCGACAATGGCCTACCTGGCCGCGCCGGGCGAGGAGGAGCAGTTCGCCCACCCGGCCGGTGGCGACGTCTGTACGTCGATCACGGTGACGCCGGACCTGTGGCGAACGATGGCCGGGGACGACGCCCGGCCGGCCACCGGGACGATCTACGTCGACGCACACCTCGACCTGGCTCATCGACGGACACTGTCGGCTGCCCGCGCGGGGGATGCCGACTACGCCCTCGCCGAGGAACTCCTCGCCCTGCTGTCGGCCGCGGTCGGCCGGACCGTGACCCGGCCGACCCCGAACGGCGACGCCTCCCGCCGCGACGCGCCACTCGTCGCGGCGGCCCGCGAGGCGATCACCGCGGAACACCCCGCGTCACACACCCTGTTCGGCCTCGCCGAGCTGCTGGGCGTCTCCCCATATCGGCTCAGCCGCGCCTTCCCGCGCGAACTCGGCGTATCGGTCACCCACTACCGCCACCGAGTCCGCCTCGGCCGAGCCCTCGACCGCCTGGAGGCAGGCGAAACCGGCCTCGGCGCCCTGGCCGCCGACCTCGGCTACGCCGACCAGTCGCACCTGACCCGGACGGTACGCCAATACCTGGGCCATACGCCGACGACACTGCGCCGGCTGCTGAGCCGAGCCGATCCCAGCCAAGCCGATCCGAGTTCAGGCGGGTGGAACCGGCGCGCGTGAGCAAGCGTTGCCGGGGCCGGGGCCGGGGCCAGGGCCGAGCTCGGGGTTACCGCCGGAGCGAACGACCTTTGGCGACGGTGCCGGAGCTTCGGCCTGACCGGTCACGAAGTCCGGGAAGGTCGGGCCGAGTTCCCGTACTCGTCGGATGCCCGGCCCGACCCTGTCGCCCCTCGATGGTGGTGTCTCACACCACCCGGAAGCCGTGTTGGTTGCCGAGGCGGGTGAGGGAGGTTCGGCCCGGGATGCCGTTCGCGTCGGTGCCGGAGAAGCCGAGGCGGCGCTGGTAGGCCGCGTAGGCGCGGATCGTGGCTGTCCCGTACGAGCCGTCGACATACGCCGACGCGAGCAATCCCTCCGCGTTGAGGGCCTGTTCGACCACGAGGACGTCGGTACGGTGTGCGGCGGAGCCCTGTGGAGCGGGTGGGTCGTGTTCGGCCGAGTCCACGACGTTCGCGAGGCTGACCGTCGGTGTGCCGCCGTCGGCCGAACCGCCTCGGTAGTCGTCGGGGTCCGCGGTGGGTGGGCAGCCGTCCGGGAAGCGTGGTGCGAAGTAGCCGATCACGTTCGGGTCGGTGCGGAGGAACGTGTGCGAGTACACGCCGTTCCCCTGACCGCCGTCGCCGCCGGTCGGGATCGTGTTGCCGCCCTTGGTGTACACGTGTACGTCGTCGAAGCGCACCACGATCTCGGTGTGCGCGCCGTTGCCGAAGTCGACCCACGCACCCCAACTCGGGTACTCCGACCACTGGTTGTGCGCCCGCGCCCATTGGGCGAAGGCGGTCACGTTGTCGACCTTGGGCACGATGTCGGCGAGACCCACCTCGTTGTACATGCACCAGTCGAAGATGACGCACCACGGGACGCCGTCCTCGCCGAACTCCCGCCCCCACTTGGTGTGATTGTCGTAGCCGTCCTGGGCGTTCCAGCCCTCGTATACGCCCTCCGGGACAGCTTGCAGATGTGCGATCAGGTCGTCCCATGTAGCCATGGGCGCCCCCATTTCACGCCAGGCGGAACGTACTTCTCGATGACCGAGATGGCGGGCCCCGTTCCGGTGGGCCGGTGCACATCCCGGGCGCGCTCCGCGACCGGTACGAAACGCGCATTGACGTCGCCCGAGGCATACCCCGGTATCTGCGATATGTACCACATGAATATATGTTCGACGACGTTGAGTAATCGTCGAGTCATATCACCATCATGCAAAACAACAAATGATTAGGTGTGTTCCGTGTTCTCGCCCGGAAGTCGGCTTTCGCACCGACTCATAGGCGAAGCCGACCGTTTTGGCGAGGCGGCCGTCGGCCCTATGGCGGCCGAGTTCGGCGGTGAGGGCGGTGTCGAGGGCCGTGTCGAACTCGGTTGCTCGATCCCCGAGTACCGGGGGCGGCATGCCGCTGCCGGGCCCCTCAGGTGTCGCCCAGGGCGGTCAGGACGTGCATTCGGGCTGCTCGGCGGGCGGGCATGATCGCGGCAGCCACCCCTATTGCCGTTGCGCCTATTGATACCGCCGCGATGGTCGGCCAGGGGATGGCCAGGATCGTGGTTGCCGGTGTGGTGCGTTGGTTGGTTATGCCCCAACCCAGGCCCAGTACCAGGCCGAGCAGCGTGCCGTATGCGGCGATGGCCAGGGATTCGAGGCGGATCAGGCGCGCGATTTGTACCCGGGATGCGCCTACCGCACGCAACAGGCCTATTTCGCGGGTGCGTTCGAGCAGGGACAGGGCCAGCGTGTTGAGTACGCCGAGGCCGGCGAGGAGGATGGCCAGGGCGGTCATCGCGTACACCGCCCGCAGCAGCGCCTCGACCCGCTCCCGGGCCGCCGCGCGGTAGCCCGAGCGGTCCAGGCAGGTCAGTTGCGGGTGGTCGGCCAACGCGGCGCGGACCGCGCGGGTCACGCCGGCCCGGTCCGCACCCGGCGCCACCGTCGCGAATACCGTGGTCGCGCGGGCCTTCGGATCGAGCCGGTCCAACGTGGCGTTGCCGACCATCGGCGCGCCCCGGACCCGGCCGATACTGCCCCCCGGCGGCTCCACGACCTGGATCGCGCCCACCGTCAACGGGAGTTCGGGCCCACCCTCGGCGCGGAGCCGTACCGTATCGCCCACCCGCAGATGATGCCGCGCCGCGTAGTCGTCGCCGACGACGACCTTCCCGTGCGCGAGCGCGTCGGCCGCGTTGCCCGATGTGTAGCGCGCCTTGAGCATGGTCGGGAAGTCCGGGTCCTCGCCGTACAGCGTCGCGGCCGGCTCCCACCCGTCGCCCGGGCCGCCCGGGCTGCCTGGGCCGCCCGTGCCGCCCGCGCCGCCTGTGTCACCCCCGCCTCCCCTGCTTCCCCCGTGTCCCGCGTTCCCCGCGCTTCCCGTGCCGAGCAACACCCTCACGCCGCTCTGGCGTTCGTTCGCGACCGCGGCCACCCCCGGCACGGCCCGTACCGCAGCGGCGACTTCGTCGGTGAAGGACGCGTCGCCCGCGTTGCCGGCGAGGTCCTTGCCGGCGCCGGCGATCACCAGATCGGCACCGAGCATCCGGTCGGCCAGGGCGGATTGCGAGGCCACCATCGACGCGCCGGTCACCGACATCGCGCACACCACCGCGACGCCGATCATCAGCGCGGCGGCGGTCGAGGCGGTCCGGCGCGGATCGCGTGCCGCGTTGCGCGCGGCGAGTCGGCCCATCGCGCCCGCGCCGGCCGGCAGGGCACTGGTGAGTACGGGCAACAACCGGCGGACCAGGATCGGCCCCAGCACCACACACGCCGCCAACGAGCAGGCCAGCGCCGGGATCAGCGCCTGCATGCCGCCCGCGACGGCGCCCAGGGCCACCGGCACGAGCAGCGCGACGCCAAGTAGCGTACGGCGTCGCGAGGTTCGGGCCGGCTCGCGCGGCGCCTCGCGCAACGCGGCCATCGGCGGAACCCGGCCCGCCGTCCGCGCCGGCGGATAGGCGGCGGCGATGGTCACCGGTACGCCCACCAGATACGCCACGACCGGCGTCGTCGGCGCCACGACAAGCGCATCCCCACCGAGCGAACGCCCGCCCAGGGAACCGGCGATGGCCCCGAAGTCGAAGCAACGCCCGAGCCCGAACGCCACCCCGTAGCCGAACACGAGCCCCACCGTCGACCCGACCAGGCCGAGCAACGCCGCCTCGACCAGTACGCCGCGCTTGACCTGCCCACGACCCGCGCCGAGCGCCCGCAGCAGGCCCAGCTCGCGAGTTCGCCGAGCGGTGAGCATCGCGAACGTATTGACGATCAGGAACACGCCGACCAGCAACGCGATCCCGGCGAAGCCGAGCAACATCGCCCGCAGCGTGGCCACCGTGCCGTCGGCATCCGAGTCCTGCTCGGCCCGAGTACCCACCTCGATCGAGCGTACGTCGGCCAGCGCCCCGGCCACCCGGTCGCGCAGCACCTCGGCATCGACACCCGGCGCGGCGTCCACCGACACGGCGGTGATCACATCGGGCGCGCCGAGCAGGCGGGCGGCGGCGCTCGCCGGGTCGAGGTACACGAACACCAGGCCCGGGACGTCGGCCGGCGGCGCGACCAGGCCGACCACGATGGCCGAGAACGTCCCGGGCGAGGCCGCCACCCGGACCGCATCGCCGACCCGCACCCGCGCGGCGGCCGCGGCGGCCCGATCCAACACCACCTCGCCACCCCCGACCGGGACCCGCCCGGCGACCAAGCCCGCCGCCGCCGTCGGGGGCAGTCCCGCGACGGTGAAGCGATCGCCGAGCCGATGCCCTGCCCGGTCCACCACGACCGCGTCACGCACACTCACTGTCGGGTACGCGGCGCCGACCCCGGCCACCCGCCGAACCCGGTCGACCAAGGCGAGCGGCAGGGTCGGTACGCGCACGGCTGCGCCGTCATCCCCGCCCGCCACCGGCGAGACGGTCACATCGGCGGCCGTCGCCCGGGCCCCGGCGGCATCGGCCGCACCGAGGGTGTCGGTCAGAATCAGGGTCGCCGCGACGAACGCGATCGGGAGCGCCACGGCGAGCACCGACGTCAGCAGGCGCAGCCGGTGGGCGAGGAAGGTCCGGAGGTTGTGTTTCAGCACGGCGCCGCCGCCGGTTTCCCGATGCACGCGGGGGTGGGAGTGGAGGTGGGAGTGGGAGTGGGGGCGCCCGGACTGGGCGGGCCGACTGCCGGGCCCGGCGGCCCGTCCGGTCCGCCGAGGCGGGTCGCGCCGCCGGGTCCGAAACCCGGCGGAAGCGACGAGGCTGCCGAGGTCGCCGAGGTCGTGTGTCCGATCATGACCCAACGCTCGCCGGTCCGGGCCCGCCCGCACATCGGGGCAGGAGCGTGTCCGCGCGGTCGGCGTGATGGCGTACCGAAGCCCACCCGGCGGCCTCGCGTACGTCACCTGTCGACACACCGGCCTACCCCCGTGCCCTGACGCCATCGCCGAGTGAACGGGTTAGATTCCCGATGTGTATGAAACCACCGCCGATGTGCCCGAACGTCGTCTTCCGGTGGGGCGGCGCTGGTCCGCGCGGCATTGGATCGCGATCGACTGGCTGATCGCGCTACCGGTCGCCCTGTTCGACACGCCCGACCTGGGACAGATGCGCGATGTGGCGATGCCGGTATGGGCTGGGGTGGTGTTCCTGGTCGCGACCACCCTGGCGATCGGGCTGCGTCGGCCGCTGCCGTGGGTCGCCCTGGGACTGGCCGTATCCAGTGCGTTGCTCCTGGTGACGTACGCGTATCCCAAGTCGCCGCTGCTCGGCCTGACCCTGGTGGTCTTCATGGTCGGCCGCACCGGGCGCGATCGGGCGGCGACCTGGGCACTGGTCGGGGTATTGGGCGCGCTCGCGGTCGCCGGGGTGTGCGCGACGTCGCCGACCTCCCCGGCCGGACTGCGCTCGGACGTGTTCGCCCGGCTCGTACCGATCGCAATCGCCTTGGCGGCGGCCTGCGTTGCCGGGGTTGCGGCCCGCAAGCGGCAGGCGTACGAGGCGGGACTGCGCGAGCAGATCGAGCGCGCCGCCGAGGCCCGCGTCGAGCAGGCGCGGCGAACCGTGGTCGAGGAACGCCTGCGGATCGCCCGGGAGATGCACGACATCGTGGCGAACAGCATGAGCGTGATCGCCGTACAGGCCGAACTGGGCGGATACATCGCCGCCGCCCGCCCGGAGGAGGCGCAGCCCACGCTCGCCTCGATCGCCCGTACGAGCCGCTCGGCGATGGTCGAACTGCGCCACCTGCTCGGGGTGTTGCGCGCCCCCGACGGTGCCGGAGACGGCCCGCCGACCCCGGCCGACCTGCGCCCGACCGCCGGCCTGGCCGACCTTGACGAACTGGTCGTGACCACGGCGCGGGCCGGGGTACATGTGGACCTGGTCGTGACCGGCCGCCCGCGTCCACTGCCGCCGGGCCTGGAACTGTCGGCCTACCGGATCGCCCAGGAGGCGCTGACCAACGTGGTCAAGCACGCCGACACCGATCGAGCACGGGTCGTACTGACCTACGGGGAACGGCAGTTGACCATCGATGCGAGCGACGAGGGGCGAGGCCGCAGCGAATCCGGCAGCCCGTACGCCGGCCACGGCCTGACCGGGATGCGTGAGCGCGTCGACCTGTGCGGCGGGACGCTGACCGCCGGACCGCGCCCCGAGGGCGGCTTCCGGGTATTGGCCCGGTTGCCGGTCGAGCCACTCCGTGCGGGGCAGGACCCGGCGGCCGGGCGGGCCGGGCAGGTCGTGCGGTGAGTGGGGACGCGGTCCGCCCGGTGGATGGGCAAGCGGACGGGGAAGTGGGCGGGGAGGCAAGCGGGGAAGCGGACGGGCGGGCAAGCGCGGAAGCGGACGGGGAAGTGGGCGACGAGATAAGGGTGTTGGTCGCCGAGGATCAGACGCTGTTGCGGACCACGCTGCGCGCGTTCGTGGACGTGGCGCCCGGCATGGTGTGCGTCGACGGGGCCGCCGACGGTGCGGAGGCGGTGCGGCTGAGCGCGGCCGAGCTGCCGGACGTGGTGCTGATGGACATTCGGATGCCGGGCCTCGACGGCATCGAGGCCACCCGACGGATCACCACCGACCCGGCCTGCGCGTCGGTACGGGTGCTCATCCTGACCACGTTCGACCTGGACGAGTACGTGTACGCGGCGCTGCGCGCGGGCGCGAGCGGCTTCCTGCTCAAGGACACGCCGGCGCAGGACCTGCTGGCGGCGATTCGGGTGGTGGCGGCGGGTGATGCGCTGCTGGCGCCGAGTGTGACCCGGCGGCTGATCGCCGAGTTCGCCCGGCGGGCGGAGCCTGCGGTCGGTCCGGCACGCACGCTGCTCGGCGTGACGGCGCGCGAGCGGGAGGTGTTGACGCTGGTGGCGCGCGGGTTGTCCAACGACGAGATCGCGGCCCGGCTGTACCTCAGTCCCGCGACGGCGCGCACCCATGTGAGCCGGTTGTTGTCGAAGACCGGTGCGCGGGACCGGGCACAGTTGGTGATTCTGGCCTATGAGACGGGGTTGGTGCGTCCGCGGGTCGTGCCGGAGGTTCCGTAAAACCCCCCAGATATCTGGGATTCCGTTGTACCGGCGGTTGTCGCGAGGATATGCGAAGCGCAAACCGGTCACGCGAACGGTTGGCGAAGACCACCCGACGGTAGCTCGGGCGAAGCTGCCGGACGGGGGTGGGGAGCGGAAGTGGCGCGCGTACCACGGCGCTTGGCGAGGGATCGGATGCGCAGGGGCCATTTGATCGGACCGCCCGGTGACGGTACGCGCGCTCTTTCGAACGCACTTCGGGTGCTTCGCGCACTTCGCATGCTTCGCGTGCTTCGCGCGTCTCATGCGCCTCACGTATGTCGGGTGTCAGGTATGTCCCGGTACTTCGCGCGGACGCTTCGTCGAACGACGAGGCGGCCGGGCGTTCGACCGCGCGGGACCGTCGAGTCCGCGCCGGCGCGACCACCATCGCGCGGCGTGACGACAGCCGGACCTGCGCGAGCGGCGTGCCGACGAGGATCCCCGCTTCGTCGGTACGCCGCCGGGTGGTGTGTGGTGCGGTGCGGCGTGGTGTGGCTGCGAACGGCCCGCCTACGCCGCGACTTCGTCGGCCACCTGGGTGCTGAGCGCGGTGGCGAGCCAGTCGTGGGCCGCGCCGGGAGTCGGCTGGGCCGGGTCGGTGAGTTCGGCGGCGAGCTGCCAATAGCGGTCGATCCGGACCTCCGTGGCCAGTTGGGCGCTGAGCTGTCGGCGGAAGGCGGGCGTATCGGCGGTGTCGCGCGAGTCGGCGAAGGCGGCGACGAAGCAGTCGAGCGCCTCGCCCGCACGCGGTGGGCGCTGCGCCCGAAGCTCCGGCGCGGCGAGCGCGTGCGCCTGGAGCAGGCCGTCGTACAGCACGGCCGGGCGACCGTCGGCGTCCGGCCGGCGCCCCTCCGGTCGGGAGTACGCGGGGCCCGGGCAGGGGCCGGTGGTGAACGCGTGCAGGCGGGCGAACGCCAGTACCTGGGCGGGCGTCGGGTCGCTCGGAGGTTGCGGAACCGAGTGTTCGACGATGGTCGACACCAGCCGGGCCGGGAGCCGCGGAGGCAGCCAACGCCGCCAGAAACGCGCCAACTCGGCGGTGGTCGGCGGGGCGGGCGCGGACACTGCGCCGAGCAGCCGCAGCCGCTCCGCGCGCTCTTCGGGCGCGCAGTCTCGGAGCAGCTGCAACGCGGCCTCCCGCCAACGCAACGCGGCCAGCCGCGAGCCGACTTCGCGCAACTGCGCGGCGAGGATGTCCTCCAGCGCGCCGGCTTGGTCGAGGGCCCGGCCGACGTCGGGTACCGGCAGGTCGAGGGCACGCAGCGAGCGGATCAGCCGAAGTCGATCGAGCGCCTCGGGGCCGTAGCGCCGATGGCCGCCGGCACTGCGGGCGGCCTCGGGCAGGAGCCCCCGATCCGAGTAGAAGCGCACGGTCTTGACGGTGACACCCGCGTACTCGGCGAGTTCCCCGATGCTCCACGTGTGGTCGACGACGGACACGACTCGAACCTCCCTCATGGGGACTTTCCACCCTAACGACCTGCTCGGCCGGGCTCTGCGGGCGGGCTCGGAACCGGACCTACTCGTAGTCACCTGCATGGTTCCGGGTGGCGGTGGCGACCGCGGCGAAGCCGTAGTCGAGCATTTCCGTCTCGTAGGACCGGACGGCGTCGAGCAGGGGTGAGCCCGACACCAGTCGGGAGGCGAGCAGGCTTGCGTCGTGGATCGCGGCTCCGGCACTGATTCCGACCGGGGGCATCGGATGTGCCGCGTCACCGACCAGGGTCACCGGTACCGGCGACCACAGCTCGGGGCGTTCGGAGGTCTGGATGCTCGTGGGCACGACGTACCCGAGTTCCCCCAGCCGGATCAGCGTGCTCAGCGAGGGGTCCCAGTCCGCGAGGGTTTTCGCTGCCGACTCCAACTGTTCCGCAGCGCCGAGTTCGAAGAATTCCGAGCCATGGAAACCGGCCGGGACGGTCACCGCCCACATGACGTAGTCATCGGCCGTCGGCAGCCCGAAATCCGCCGGATCGCGGCGAAAACGCTGTGCGGCCAGCGCGAGGCGGCGACCGTCCGGACCGGCCACACCCAGGAAACCTTCGAGCGCCGGCGGTGGCGTCAGCTCCCGCGCCCGAGTGGTCAGCGGCGTACGGCCGTAGATCAGTCGGGCGTCCTGCACGGTCACCGAGAAGTCGGGCAACAGCTGACGCCGGACGCCGGAATTGGCTCCGTCGGTGGCGACCAGGAGGTCGCCCTCGGCGGTGGAGCCGTCCGTGAGAAAGACTCGTACGGTGCCGTCGTCCAGTAGTTCGTAACGGGAGAATCCGGCCCCGAACCGGGTCGAGTCCATCAGGTCGCGCAGCATGATCCGGCGCAGCGTGAGCCGGTCGACCGTGATGCCGGCGGCGTCCGGGGGAAGCTCGATCTCGGTGACGTCCCGCAGATCGGGGCCGGCCATGCTGACGCTGCCGCCCTCCCGGCAGGACGTGGCGACGGCCTGCTCGTACGCCTCGGCGGGCAGCCACTCGCGCAGCGCGGCGTCCCCGTCGCCGTTGATGTGGATCCGGTATCCCTGCGCGCGGGCGTCGATGGCGGCATCCCGCTCGAAGAGCCGCACGTCATGGCCGTGCCGGCGCAGGCCGTGAGCGAGGCATGGGCCGGCCAGGCCGGCGCCGATGATCAGAACACGCATGATTAACCCTCTATTGAGACCATCTCAGATGAGACTTTCTCGGATGCTAGCATCGCGCCCATGGAAGCTCCACCGTTTGATCCGGCCGCACTCGGACTGCTGATGTTCCGTGCCCACCAGCTCGCCCGCGCGAGCGCCAACCAGGCGGCCCGACCGACCGGCATCGAGCTACAGCACGCCGGCGTGCTGACCGCGGTCCAGGGAGGCCAAATCCGCAGCCAGCGCGAACTGGGCGCGGCACTCGGCATCGACAAGTCCACCCTGGTGCGGATCGTCGACGACCTGGAGCGCCGAGACCTGTTGAAGCGGCGACGGACGCCGAACGACCGCCGGGCGTACGAGATCATGATCACCGAGGAGGGCGAGCGGCGTCTGCAGGAGGCGGGCGAGCTGTATCGCGGCGCGATGCTCGAACTGCTCGACGTGCTCGACACCCGGCAACAGCAGCAACTGCACGATCTGCTGGCTCTCTTCGTCGCACAGGATCGGAACGAGGAGACGACCCGCAGTAAAGAGACGACCGGAGTGAAGAGACGACCGGAGTGAAGAGACGACCGGAGTGAAGAGACGGCCGCAGTGAAGAGACGGCCGCAGTGAAGCGCCGACCCGAGGACTGCCGAGCCCATCCGTGACGGAGCGTCGAGTTCGACCGGACGGACTCGGACAGGAAGCCCTGTGCCTACGGCCGTTCGGGTTTTTGGGCCAGGAAGGTGGCGGCTGCTCTCTTGGTTGTCTGGGTGGGTTCCTGGATCAGTTGTGCGGTGATGGTGAGGCCGGCTCGGGTCAGCAGGGTGGCGATTCGGGCTGCCGGCAGTAGGTGGGACTCGTAGGTCACCGGATGGCCGCCGTATGCCTGCGTGGGGCGTACATGTTCGTCGTTGCCGACGTGGCCGGCCAGCATGAGGTGGGCTCCGGGGGCCAGGGTGCGGTGGAACTCGGCGTACAGGATGGGCAGCGACTCCGGTGGGGTGTGGTGCGTCGAGTAGTAGGCCAGGATGCCGCCGAGTTCGTTGTCGCGGATCGGTAGTTCGGTCATCGAGCCGACCGCGAAGTCCAGGGTCGGATACGCCCGTTGGGCGAGCTCGATCATGTTCGGGGACAGGTCGATGCCGCGTGCGGGTACGCCCAGGGCGGCCAGATGTGCCGTGATCAGGCCGGGGCCGCATCCCAGGTCGGCGACCGGGCCGAGGTTGGTGGTCTGCGTGAGTTCGGCGAACGTGGCCAACATCGCGCGGGACAGCGGGTCCAACTCCGTTGGCCGCTTGACGAGTTGTGCGTAGTCGGCGGCGACGGTGTCGTACGACTTCCGGATGGCGGCGAGGTAGGAGGGTTCGGTCATCCGGGCGACTCTAGTGCCGCGCCCGGCACTAGAGGAGGAGGGCGACATCGAGGGTGGCTCCGATGATCGCTCCGATTTTCGCTCCGGTGTCGAGGCGGTCGACGTAAGCGGCAACCAGCCGGCATGTGGGTTGAGGTGAACTGGGTTGCACGGGTTCGGGGATGGTCAATACGGTGTGGCGCCATACGAGATGCGAGTGGTTGTCAGGGAGTGGATATGCCCCCGTTGATGAAGTTGGCAGCGATAACCCTCGACTGTGCCGATCCCGAGGCGTTGGCCGCGTTTTATCGGCAGGTCACCGGGTTTGAGCCGCATCCGAAGTCTGATGGCGACTTTGCCGGGCTCACTCGGGAGGATGGACTCTTTATCGGCTTTCAGCGGGTTGATGGCTATCGGGCTCCGAGTTGGCCCGATCAGGCCGTGCCGCAGCAGGTGCATCTTGATTTCGCGGTCGATGATTTCGATGAGGCCGAGGCGCTGTTGCTGGCGTTGGGGGCGACGAAGCCGGAGTACCAGCCCAACGGCGAGCGAGGGCGGGTCTTGGTCGATCCGGCTGGGCATCCCTTTTGCCTGACCGGAGCTTGAGGGCGAGAGCACCGCTCTCGGTTGCCGGGAAACGACCGGGCCCTGCATCCATCGAAGCGGGGTGAACTCTACGGATGGGCGGGCGACCTCGAACAGATCCCGAGCAGACCGCCGAGCAGACCGCCGAGCAGACCGCCGAGCCGACCAGAGACGCTTGCTGCGCAGATCGGCGCGCTGCGATCATGGATATGTGGCAAGCCGCAACGAACCGGTCGACTGGCAGGCACTGGCCGACAGTATCGGCGCTGATCCGAACACCGGTGGTGAGCGCACCGCTCGCCGGGCGATCGCCTTTCTGCTGGGTGACGAGGCGATTCGTGGGGCGGTGGATTGGTACGTCGAGGGTCTCCCGGCCTCCGAACACGCGCGTTCGGTCCTGCGGCTGCTGCAGCCCGACGCTGCTCGATCCCGCTGCCTGGAGATCTACCGCACCGACCCGGATCCGGAACGTCGGCATCTCGCGGTCGAGTTGCTGCGTGTCGTCGCCACGGCTGACGACCTCCCGCTGGTCGGTGAGTTCCTTGCTGACGCCGATCCGGCCGTCCAGACCTGGGGCATCGGCATCCTCGACCAGCTTCTGTTCCGCGGCCAGGTCGACGCCGACGACGCGGAGCCCTTTCTGCGGGCCGCGGAGCATCACCCGAATCCCCAGGTCCGCGAAAAGCACACCTTCTTGGTCGAGTTCCTGGGATCCCCTGGGCGTCGCGATTGAACGCCGGCGTCGAGCCTCGCCGGCAGTTCGTCCACGCGCCGGCAGCTCGTCCACGCGCCGGCACGCCCCTCACCGGCCGGGTAGTCGATCCCGTAGTCAACCCCCGAAGGGCTTAAGGCGCCGACCACTGAGGGGTGGCCGGCCGCGCCGCGGCGGCGGACCGTACGTCGGCATCCTCCATCGGGTCGTCGCGCAGCTCCGCGATTCGCGCCCGGGTGGTGGGGTTGTCCGGTGCGTGGGCGATGGCCAGGAGTCGGGCCTGCTCCTGGCAGTCCCAGAGGGACTCGGTGTGGGCGCGGTCCAGGCCTTGGGTCGCCTCGATGGCGGCCAGCGCTGCCAGTTAGGCGGGCCGCTCGTAGGAGTGCGGGGTGTGCAGCCAGAGCCGGCGCAGGTCCGGCGCCGCCTCGACGGCTGCCGGTCCGAAGCGGGCAAGTTGCCTTGCTGTGGCTTCGGGACCACACCAGGTGCGGGTCCGCCACTGCTCGGCGAGTTCGGCCACGAGGGTCGGCAGCGCCTCGGGGACGAGCTGGTCGGCGAGGACGTCCCGACCGAGTCGGGCCAGCCACGCGCGCTCGTCGCCCGCCCAGCGGCGCGCCGCCGGAATGGCCAGGGCGCCGAGGTGTTCGACGGCCCGGCGGAGTCCGACCAGGGGGAGGCGGCCGTCCGGGGTGACGAGTGAGGGTACGAGCGGGATCAGCTCCTCCACCGGATCCCGGCGGCGCAGCTCGCGGAAGGCGTCGAATCGGACCCGGTCGTCGGGCGGGGCTCCGGTCAGCAGGTCGAGCAGTTCGCCGTCCGTGTGCTCGCTCAGATCGTGCGGGGCCGGCCGCGGGTGGGGTTGTTGGATCGCGATCCCGAACCGGGTCCACGGCTCGGTGCACCACGGCGGCTCCGGCTCCGAGCCGATCCGCGCCCGGGCGACCTCGCCCAGGTCTTCCCACCAGGCCTCCGGCCGGCGATCCGAGACCGACTCCAGGACCGGGACCCAGTGCACGCCTTCCCGAATGTAGGAGCGCAGCCCGTCCCGAGCTTCGTCCGAGCCGCCCAAGGCGAGTAGCACCAGCACGTCGACGGCCCGAGAGCACTCGTCCTCGGACCCCGACAACCACTCCACGATCCGCGTCGGCGACAGTTCCAGGTCTCGGACCAACCGCGCCAGGTACAGGGCTCGTTCGTCGACGAGCCCGTCCCAGGTCCAATCCCGCCGAATTCCGTCGTACACGAACGGCGCGCCCGCCGCAGGATCCGGTCGGGCCCGTACGGCGCCCAGGCCCTGCCCTCGTTGCAACTGCCCTTCGAGGGAGTGGGGGTGGGCGTAGAACATCTCGTCTTCGTCGTTCATCACCCGGAACCCTGCCCGACCGCACACCCGGCCGCCACGCAATATCCGCCCGCCCACCCCGCGGGCCGACCTGTCGAGAACCGGCTCGCGGGGTGGGCGGGTTGCTTCACCCGTCGAACGCCGGGCGGCAACGGGCCGCCTCACCGGGGGAGCCGGAACCCGTTTCGCCGACGTGCCTTGCGCAGCGCCCGGATTCTCCCGAACGGCTCAGACCACGGCGGGCCCCGCGTCGAGGACCGCGTCGATCTCGGCCAGTTCCTCGGAGGTCGGCACCCACTGCCCGGCGGCGGCGTTGGCGCGTACCTGCTCGGCGCTGCTTGCCCCGGCGATGACCGAGCCGCAGCCGGGTCGGGCGGCGAGCGCGCCCACGCCGATCTCAAGGACGCTCCGGCCGTGCATCTCGCCCCAGGCGGCGAGGCGTTCGACCGTGTCGAGGCCGGCGTCGGTCACCCGCTCGGGCCGCGACGCCAGGCGCGAGCCCGCGGGCACGCCCGTGGCCCGGCGCACCTTCCCGGTCAGCAGGCCGTTGGCAAGCGGGTAGAACGGCAGTACACCGAGTCCGTAGTGCCGCGCCGCAGGCACCACCTCCCGCTCCGCGCCGCGTTCGAGCAGCGACCATTCGTTCTGGGCCGAGACGAACGGGACGGCCCCGATCTCCCGGGCCACGTGCGCGGCCTCGGCGATCTGCCAGCCGGAGAAGTTGGAGTGCCCGATATAGCGAACCTTGCCTTCGCGTACCAGCTCGCTGAGCGCGGCGAGTGTCTCGGCGATCGGGGTGCGCGGGTCGGGGGTGTGCAACTGGTAGAGGTCGATGTGGTCGGTCTGGAGGCGACGCAGCGACTCCTCGACCGCGCGCCGGATGTAGGCCCGTCCGCCCTTCGCCCCGGCCGCCGGCCCGTATCCCAGATCCGCCTGCTGGTAGCCGAACTTGGTGGCGAGCACGACCTCGTCACGCCGCCCTTTCAACGCCTGGCCGAGCAGCGTCTCGGAGCCGCCCCCGCCGCCGTACATGTCGGCGGTGTCGAAGAGCGTCACCCCGGCGTCGAGTGCCGCGTCCACCACCGCCAGTGTCTGTGCCGCGTCGAGACGTCCGCCGAAGTTGTTGCAGCCGAGTCCGACCACGGAGACGAGGAGTCCGCTGTTGCCGAGCGTTCGATATTCCACGGGACCACTCTAGTTCCGGCACGTCAGGGCAGACTGGCCGGCACGCCAACAAGAATGGCCGGCCCGTCGCCCGGTCACTGATCGACCCACCGAGCGCATCGGGAACCACTCGTCTGGTGCCGGGTGCGGCACTAGGGCTTGAAGACACGCCCTAGCGGAGGCGGGCGAGCAAGTGGGCGTCGAGGAAGCCTCGTTCGGAGGCCGGATCGTGGAGCAGGCGGGCGAACGGGACGAGCCCGGCCTCGGCCAGCAGCGCTGCGAGGCGGTCCGCCGGCCAGCTGTAGGCGGGTGTCACCTTGTGGTCGAACCGGACCGGCTCGGGGCCGTCGGTCCCGAAGAACGAGACCAGGAGCAGCCCGCCCGGTGCCAGGACACGCACCTGTTCGGCGAGCAGCGCGGGCAGTTCCCGGGGTGGGGTGTGGATCATCGAGTAGTGGGCCAGTACGCCGCCGAGCGTGCCGTCCTCGACCGGCAGGGCCTCCATCCGCGCCTCGTCGAACCGCAGCGCCGGCTGGGCCCGCCGGGCGTGGTCGACCATGGCCGGGGAGAGGTCGAGCCCGAAGGCGTCCAGCCCCAGGTCGTGCAGCATGGCCGTCAGATGCCCGGGCCCGCACCCGACGTCGGCCGCCCGTAGGTTCCCCGTACCGCGCACCAGCTCGGCGAAGGTGCCGATCATGGCCCGCGAGAACGGCTGCGTCTCCAGCCGATCGGCGAACATCGACGCGTACAGCTCGACGACCCCGTCGTAGGCCGCCCTGGTCTCGTCCTGGTGCTCCGCCATGGGAAGGAAGCTAACACTCACCGTCCGCAGCCGTTCTCCGACCCCGTGCCGAATGCCGCGCCCGTCGATCACGGGCACGGGTACCGGCACGGGCACGGGCACGGGCGAGCAATGGTGGCGCGTGCCGGCCGGTCCGGCCTTCGTCGAGTGGGTGACTTGGTCGACCACCGGCGAGCGCGTCCCATGTCGAAGGCAAGGGCTGCTCAGGTCGGCCCTGGTACGGGCCGGTTCGTGTCGGGTGAGGTGAGACGGGGTGAGATGGGGTGGGCGACCGGCATCCCGGGTTGGATTTTGGGCGGCCTTTTCGGAACGATGCCGTGCCTTTGGTGGACCGTTCCGGACGGCCTTGGCACGCCGTCGGCGACCCGTCGACCGGGCGGTGGCGGTGAGTACGGCAAGATGGTGCCTCATGAGCAACGTCTACTTCGACATCACCATCGACGACGCGCCTGCGGGCCGCATCGTCTTCGCCCTCTTCGACGAGGTCGTTCCGAAGACCGCGCGGAACTTCCGCGAGCTCGCCACGGGCGAGCACGGCTTCGGCTACGCGGGCTCGCCCTTCCACCGGGTGATCCCGCAGTTCATGCTTCAGGGTGGCGACTTCACCCGCGGCAACGGCACGGGCGGCAAGAGCATCTACGGCGAGAAGTTCGCCGACGAGAACTTCACCCTCAAGCACGACCGCAAGTACCTGCTGTCCATGGCGAATGCCGGTGCGAACACCAACGGTTCGCAGTTCTTCATCACCACGGCCATCACCTCGTGGCTCGACAACAAGCACGTCGTCTTCGGCGAGGTCGTCGAGGGTAAGGAGCTGGTCGACCGGATCGAGGCCCTGGGCTCGAGCTCGGGTGCCACCAAGAGCAAGATCGCGGTCGCCGCTTCGGGCGTCGTCGAGGGCTGAGCCCCCGCGCCTCGGGGCGCGGCGCTTCGGGTGATCCCGACGCGCCGCGCCCCGGGCGGTTCGGGATCGGTCTGCTACGTCCCCGTCCGGACCGACTCGGGGGCAAGTGGCCGCCCCCGGGCCTCCTGGTCGGTGCGAGGCCCGGAGCGCCGGGTGTGTGGCTCAGAAGGTCACGGTGATTTTTCCGGCCAGGCCACCCTGGCGGAAGCGTTCGTGTGCGGCCTGGACCTCGTGAAGCCCGAAGGTGGAGTGCACGCGCGGTCGCAGGTAGCCACCGTCGACGAGCTTGGTGAGCTCGGCCAGTCCCGCGCCGTCCTCGCGTACCTGGTTGATGGTCGTGCGAACACCGCGTGCGGACAGGTCGGGGACCGGGCCGGCTTGGGTGGCGATCGACGCGTACCGACCGTGGTCGACCACGGCCTCGGTGGCGAAGGCCCCGAACGTATCGAAGACCGCGTCGTAGCTGCGGTCTTGAAGAGCGCGGTGGTCGGTGGTGACGAAGCCGGCGCCGTGGTCACGGGCGAAGTCGACATGCGCGTCTCGGGATACCAGCGCATCCACTTCGACGCCTCGGGCACGGGCGATCTGCAGCGCCAAGCCGCCGACCGCGCCCGCGGCGCCGGCGATCAGCAGCCGTTCCCCGGCGGACACCGCCAGCCAGTCCAGGGTCTGCAAGGCCGTGAGCCCGGGCAGTGGCAGGGTGGCCGCCTCGACCAGGCTGATCGCCTGCGGCGCGACGGCTACCGCGTGTGCGGGAAGGGCGACCAGATCGGCCCAGGTACCTCGACCGGAGTCGAGCTGGTGCGACATCGCGATGACGCGCTCCCCGGCCCGCAGTTCGCTGCCGCCGCCGTCCACGACGATGCCCGCGAGCTCCCAGCCGAGCATCATCGGCAGCGGCGGCGTTCCGTCGCCGATGGCCCCTTCCCGTGTCTTGTCGTCGACGGGATTGATGCTGGTCGCGATGGTCCGAATCAGTACATCCCCGACGTTCGGTTCCGGTTGGGGGACCTCGACGATGCCGAGGACGTCGGGTGTGCCGAAACGATCGATCTGTATGGCGCGCACGGAGAGCCCTTCACGCTGGTACTGCCGACGCACGATGCAACACGCCTGATGATCATGGGATTCCCGGCCCGGGCGCCCTCGGTGACCGGTGATCGGTGATCGGTGACAGCCGGGCGGGCGGCTTCGTGCCCCCTGTAGGAGTTCGCGGCGAGCCCGCCGACCGGCCCCTGCCGGGGACGTGTTCCGCTTCGGTGCGGTGCGCCCGGGCCGTTCGGCACGGGATGGGCTGAGGTCGTCCTGCGCCGGATCGTGCGTGTGCCGTCCCCCGTCGTACTCACCCGCCTCGCCGCTTCGCTGTCCGTGTTCGCTGGGCCGTCTCACCTGGATCGGGAGTGTGGGATCCCGACCCTGAACGCGCCGGGCCCAACTATGGTGATAGCAAGGCGGGTTCGCCTCGCTGACAAGACGGGTGGAGGACGATCTGGGGTGGGGGACCGAGCGTGCCGGACAGGGACGGGCCGATGGCACGATGCAACTGAACGAAAACGACGTTACCCGCCGGTAGATCCCCAGGTCAGGCAGTATCCGCCCCGCGCACGCGGGGATGAGCCCGGATCCTCCACCGGATTCGAGGTGGGCCCGGGATCCGCCCCGCGCACGCGGGGATGAGCCCAGACCGCCTGGGCCCGCGCGGTCCTCGCCGACATCCGCCCCGCGCACGCGGGGATGAGCCACACGGCCGGAGTCCGCGACCCGCTGTGTGCCCCGCGGCTCCGGGTGCCGCCGCCGCGTCGGGGTGGGGATCCGGTTGTCTGGTTCCGGCACGGTCTTGGCCCGCAGCCGCACGGTGTGTCGCCGCTAGGGGTGGGCGAGCGGGAGCCGGTCTGCGATTGCCGCCCAATCCACCGGGTCGTACCCGTTGAGCGGCCGGCCGCCGGGGCCGACGTGGATCGAAACGTCGCCGTCCCGCAGGATCTCGACACTCCTGGAGTACGCCGGGTGCGCGGCGAGTGTGTCCTTGAGCCAGGGCACCGCGACCGTCGGGATACGCGCACCCAGTGCCTCTGCGAGGGTGCCCAGCGCAACGTTGTCGGAGATGCCCAGTGCCCACTTGTTGAGTGTGTTGAAGGTCAGCGGACATGCGAGCAGCGCGTTGGGCGGAGGAAAGGGCCGGTCCTCGCCCGGCCTGCGATCGCGCGTGCGCGGATGCCGACCGGCTGCGGCGGCCAGTGCGTCGAGGCTGTCTTCCAACCAGCCGGCCGCCGCCGGGGTGAGCGTCAGGCACGGATCCCAGCCTCGATCTCGAACTTCGGTGAGGAGCGCGGCAATACCGAGCACGGGCGGCGCCGCGCCGGCAACGATGTACAACACCGGGGAATCACTCATGCGTTGGAGAATAGAAGGGGGCCATGAGGTAATCGGTCGCATACGCTACGTAGATACCCGCGGATCGAAGTATCGAAGTGGAGCCGGCATGAGCCGCAGCGACGAGCACACCGGCGCGCGGATCGCCACCTACCGAAAGTTGCGTGGCCTGACGCAGCAGGCTCTTGCCAGGCAGGCCGCCGTTTCGTACAGCCTGCTCACGAAGGTCGAGTCCGGTCACAAGCCGGCGACGCCGGCGCTGATCGCGGCTTGTGCCCGCGTGTTGCGGGCGAGTTCCTTCGATCTGACGGGTCAGCCCTATCTGGCCGACTTGCGGCGAGATCGGATCGGGGAGCTGGTTGAGCCGATCCGAGCCGCGATGCAGAACTGGGATCTGGCTCTGGACTGGGACGGCGCGCCGCGAAGCGTCGAGGCACTGATGGTGGACGTCGCGCGGGCAATGACTCGCCGACGGGATGCCCACTACGGGCCGATGGCTCAGGATCTACCCGCCCTGATCGATGATCTCGTGTATGCCTCCCAGGTGTTCGCCGGTGACGATCGACGCCGCGTGTGCTCACTTCTCGCAGACGTATACCGATGCGTGCACACCCTCGCCTACAAGCTTGGCGTGACGGACCTGGGCACGGTCGCCTTGGAGCGGCCGGCGTGGTGCGCTCCGCAGGCCGACGACTCGTGCCTGCCCGCGCTGCGTTCTTTCCTGCGGGTGCAGTCGACGTTCACGACGGGCCGTCACGACGTGGGACGGTGCCTCGTTGACGCGACTCAGCAGGCCCTCGCCCAGGAAACCGCGCGTGATTCGGGTGGCGCGTCGGCGGCGCTGACCGGCGCTCTGGATTTGCAGGCGGCAGTTCTGGCGGCGCGTGAGGGAAACGCGGACCAGGCTACGGCCCGGCTTGCCTCGGCGAGGGATCTGGCCGCTCGTTCGGGCGAGTTGCCGCACTATGGTTTGGCCTGGGGCCCTGCGAACGTCGCTGTACACACCGTGTCGGTGAACGTCGACCTGGAGCGCCCGCACGTCGCCATCGCAGCGGCCGAAGGTGTCGTCCTGCCTCCGGACTGGCCGAAGTCGCGGGCCGGGCACCACTGGATCGATCTCAGCCGTGCATACCTCTGGGCCGGCCTGCCGGACAAGGCGATGGATTGCCTGGTGAGCGCACGGTCGGTGTCGCCGCAGCAGACTCGCTACCATCCTGCGGCGCGTGAGACGGTCGCCGCGTTGGTTCGCCACAAGCGCCTGGTGGCAGGGTCGTTGATTGGCTACGCGTCCTGGATTGGCATGTGAGAGGACCTTTCACCTCCTCCGCGCGGAAGTCGCCGCGAACGACAGGATCATCGCGGCCCGGAACGCCGCGATGCCGGTCCCCGACTGGCTGCCCGCAGCCATGCGCGAGGGCGAAACGCTCTGGCAGGGGCGGCCATTGCACGCATGCGAGGTAATCGCGCGGTGGCGGCAGGCATGACGGGGCAGGCCGCGCGATCCACTCCCGCGCATGGCCCCACGCACGCGGGGATGAGCCCTCTCGGCGCGCGACATTCCCCTGGACGAACAGATCTGCCCCGCGCACGCGGGTGATAGGCATGCCGTCCAGGGTGGTATCGCATCGCCCGTGATCGATAGCTGGCGCACACGACCGGCGTGCAGGGCGAGGATGCGCCCTGCGGCATCCGGATGTCGGTCGACCTGCTCGCCTCCTACCCTGGCCCGCATGATCAAGAGTGTCGTTTTCGACGTCGGTGAGACTCTGACCAGCGATGCCCGGTTCTGGGGGCGCTGGGCCGAGTGGATCGGCGTCCCGCCGCACACCATGTCGGCGCTCGTCGGTGCGGTGACCGCGCTCGGCATGGACAACGCCGAGGCGTTGCGGCGCATCCGGCCCGGGTTCGACCTGGTGGCGGAGCGGGCCGCGAGCGAGGCGGCCGGTGTCGGCGAGCGGCTCGATGAGTCGGACCTGTACCCCGACGTGCGGCCGGCTTTGACCGGACTGCGCGCCGCGGGCATGTGGGTGGGTATCGCCGGCAACCAGACTCGGCGCGCGGGTGAGTTGCTGCGGGAACTGGACCTGCCGGCGGACGCGTTGGCGGTCTCGGAGGAGTGGGGTGTCGCCAAGCCCGACCCGGCCTTCTTCGATCGCCTGGTGGAGTGGGCTCCCGGTGACGCCCACGAGATCCTGTACGTCGGCGACCACCCCGCGAACGACCATGTCCCGGCCCGGGCCGCCGGATTGCGGACCGCGCTGGTGCGACGTGGGCCGTGGGGCTATCTGTGGGCGGGTGACCCGGATGTGAACCGGGCGGATTGGACGGTGGACAACCTCACGGATCTGGTGCGTCTGATCGAGCGATAGACGAGCGATCCGACCCTCGGGCGCTGCGTCCCCGGGTACCGTGCGCGGGTGGCCACCCGGCGATGTGCGCCGCGATCGACGCATACGACATCCCCGGCGACGGCCCGGTCCGTTCCCTGTCCGAGCTACGGCAGGCCGTGGACGCGGTCGTGGATCGACGCCTGGCCTCCCAATACTCGCTGCCGGCGCACGATTTCCGCGTCGTGGCCCATGCCGACGACGAGAGCTGCGGCAGTGCGGCGGCCGGTGGCGGTGGAGCGGGAGACGGCCGTGGCGTCCGCGGTCGGGCCGTCGGTGCCTTCGCGGGTGGCTGTTCCGATCCGCATGCCGTCTCCTCTTGGTTGGATGGTGATGCCCTGCGGCTGCGGGGGCCGCCGCCACTGTGGTGGGGGATTCGGTTGCCCGGTTTCGGCCCGGTTCGGCAGCTGCCGGGTGTCGATGCCACGGCTGGTGCATCTGATCGTGGCTTCACACCTCGAAATCCCGGCGTACCTTGGCAGCAGGCCTACTTACCACCCCGGGGGCATTCATGGATGTGCCGGCTGACCTGACGATGGGCGAGCGGATCGAGTGGCTGCGGACACGGCGCGGCATGAGCCGACCTGTGCTCGCAGGCCTGTGTGGTCGCGGCCCGGACTGGCTGAAGAAGATCGAATCGGGCGAGCGCGAGTTGCGTGACTACAGGCTGATGTTGCGGTTGGCGTCTACTCTCGGGCTGACGGATCTAGGAGTCCTCACCGGCACCGGAGAGGTGATGCAGCCCGTGTCGCCGGCTCTGCACCACGAGTCGATCCCAGGTATCTGGGCCGCCGTCAAGAAGCGCAACTACTCGGCTGTTCATCCGGTCGAACCACCGGATGTAGCGGCTCTTCGTTCGCGCGTCGATGCCGCCTGGAGACTCTGGCACGGCTCGCAGTACAACCGCACCGAGGTCGGCGCGCTCCTGCCGGATCTGATCGGCGACGGTGAGGTTGCGGTTCGCGTGCTCGACGGCCCCGAGCGACGCGAGGCGTATGCCGTCCTGGCCACGATCTACCACCTCGCGCAACAGCACATCGCCTACATCGCGCCCGCCGAGTTGGTGTGGGTGGTCGCAGACCGCGGCATGTCGTCCGCGCAGTACGCCGACACTCCGGAGGCGCTCGCGGGGGCCGCCTGGTGCTATGGCAACGCCCTGCGGGAGACGGCCGACGGCGACGAGGCATTGGCCGTGGTGATCGACGCGGCCGAGGCGATGCGGCCCCACCTCGACGACCTGGGCGAGAACGCAAGGGGCCTGTACGGCGCGCTGCACCTGCATGCCGCGATCACGCACGCGAAGTACGGCCACGACGGGGACGCCTGGGCGCATTGGCAGCGCGGCGACGCCATGGCGAAGAGCCTGCCCGCCGGCTACCTGCACCCGTGGACGGTGTTCGGGCGGACGAACGTGGACATTCACGCGGTCTCGGTGGCGGCCGATCTGCTGCGCGCGGGAACGGCGTTGGAGTACGCGGATCAGGTCGACCCGGAGACCATGCCGTCGATGGAGCGGCAATCGCGTCTGTGGACCGAGAGTGCGCGGAGCCACGTCCAGCGGGGCGAACACACGGCGGCGCTGCACCTGATGCAGCGCGCGGTGGGGGTGGGACCGGAGGCGGTGCGGTTCACGCCGGCGGCTCGTGGCGTGATCGCGGAGTTGTGGCGGACGACGCGTGGTCCGCTCAGGCGCGAGGTCGTGCAACTCGCGGAGGACGTAGGCGTCATCGGGAACTGATGGCGGAACGACACAGGGACGGATTGGCCCATTCGGAGGTAGGGACAATCTGTCCCTGTCTTTGTGTGCGCTCTCGCCTACGGTCGCGTGACTGTCCGCCGCGATCGCGAGGGATGCCATGACCCAGCGCCAATGCAGGCACGCCGCGCTCACACCGAACGTCCGGCCTACGCTCGACGCCGCCACCGACGAACTGCGGGTGCGGATAACCCTGTACGTCGTGGACGAGCCGATCGGGGACCTGGATCTCGCCCTGTCGGGACCCGAGGTCGACGGCCTGCTCGACGTGGTCTGCCCGGCGGTGGCGAAGTGATCCCGGACCGTCAGGACGGCGGAGCGTACATCGGCCCGTCCGGTGACCCGCACCGCCCGAACCGGATTACGCTCCTCGGCCGCCCTTTGGTGGACGTGACACACGACGAACTCGTAGCGCTCCAGCACGAGATCCGGGCCTACCTGCTGTACCCGATCCCCGGCCCGCCGTCGCGGCGCTTGTCCAACTTGGGCGGCTGACGAACTGTCCCCTGCCGCCGCCCGTTCCCGACCGCATCGGGCGGGCGGCACCCGGTCCCACAGTCCTGGGCGCGGCTGCGGGACCGGGCCCCCTCATCCTTGCCCGGCCGGGTGAGGCACCACGCCCTGACCGCCGCCCGCCGACCCGGTTCGAGGGGAGCGCCATGTATTGGACCAGCGACCGTCCGGCCGCCGTCGAGCAGCGCGCCCGCCGGGAGTGCTGTCGCGCCGGTGCGGCTGCGGTCCGCGACGCTGTTACCGACGCCAACCGTGCCGGTGTGCCCGTCGACACGATCGCCGTCACCAGCGGGTTCTCGCCGGGCTACGTCCGCATGATTTTGGACCGTGAGCACGCCGCGCCGAGCCGCGGTTGGGCGCACGGGGTCCAGGGCGATCGCGCGGCCGGACCGCCCCCATGACCTTCGCCCGGCCAGGAGTTCACGCTCTGGGCCAGCCGGGGACCGGCCGGTCCCGCCCCTTTACCGCCGCCGTCCAGGAGAGACCATGGCGCACCCCGAACCCGGATGGGTCCTGCTCGAATACGAATACGACCCCGGCCTCCTGCGGGCGCGCTACGAACTCCCCGACGGCCGAATCAAGTTCGAGACCTTCACCGTTCCGTCCCGGACGCTCCCCGTGCTGATCGCCGCGCTCCTGGTGCACGCGGACCAGAACGAGCGCAGCGACATCCTCCGCGCCGAGGTCGCCGCGAACGACAGGCTCGTCGCTGCCCGGAACGCCGCGATGCCGGTCCCCGACTGGCTGCCCGCGGCCATGCGTGAGGGCGAAACGCTCTGGTAGGGGCGGCCATTGCACGCATGCGAGGTAATCGCGCGGTGGCGGTAGGCATGACGGGGCAAGCCGCGTGACCAACTCTCGTGCATGGCCCCACGCACGCGAGGATGCATCCGCGATCCGCCCGGCGCAGGTGGGAATCTGTCCCCGGCTGCGGTGAGGCCGCGTAGTAGGGCGGGGTTTGGTGCTTTGGCGCCTCCGAGTCGCCGGATGTGGGGCGCGGGTGGGCCGGCCGGCCTCAGGCCTTGTTGTTCAGCAGCGTTGTGCCCAGCGTTGTTGGGGAGTGGTGCAGGGCGTTGCGGTGGCGGTGGGTGGTCAGTAGGGACGCCTCTCTCAGGGTGGTTATGTGTTGGGAGGCGGAGGCCAGGGAGATGTCGAGGTTGTGGGCCAGTTGGGATGTGGTCAGCCCTGGGGTGTCGGCGATGGATTGGAGGACTGCGGCTCTGGTCCGGCCCAGGAGTTTGGTCAGGGCGTTCGTGGCCTTGTGGAAGTGGCCTTCGGGGTCGGACAGCGGGTCGAAGTGGTCCGGGTCGCTCGGGATCGGGTAGACGAGGGTGGGGGTGTCGGTCTCGTTGAGCAGGGCGTGTGGGATCGGGCCGCTGAAGAAGTGGGGGCACAGGACCAGGCCTCGGCCGTTGAGGTGGAAGTCCCGATCCTGGTGGGCTGGGAGTTCGAGGATCGGGGCGTTCCAGTGGACCGTCGGGTGCAACGTGCCCAGTAGTGCGCCGACTCCGCCGGAAGCGAGGGTCAGGGCACGGTGGGTGCGGTCGGCCTGGAGGCGGTCGCGGATGTGTCGGGCGTGCGGGGCGATCGCCAAGTCGTAGTACTCCGAAAGCGCCGTGGTGACCTGGGTGAGGGTGTGCGGATCGCCGGCCGCCAGGGATCGGGTCCAGGTCGGGAGTGCGCGGGTCGTGGCGATCGCGGTGAGTTGGGTGCCGAGTCGTTGGCGCGGCGTACTCAGTACGGCCTCCACCTCGTCCCGGAAGGATGCCGCAGGGCGCGAAGGCGTGAGGAACGTCGGGATCGGGCCGTCGGCCGGGATGAGCGCGCCGAGTGGGGCCAAGTGCGCGGGCAGTCGGCCCAGTCTTCGGCGCCAGCCGCCGAATCTGACGGTACGGTCGCGGCGTTGGAGCAGTTGCAGGCTCAGGACGGTTTCGCACATGGTCAGGCGTTGGGACCCGGCGAGTACGACTCGGGCCAGGTCCTCGGCGGTGAAGTGGATCCGGATCGTCATTTGTTTCCCCTGTGTTGCTTCCTCGGATTCCTTCCTTCCCCTTCCGGCGTGAGGTTACCGGGGAGTTTCGGCTGCGGTTGAAGGATGGTGAGGGGTGGTGGGGGCGTTGGGCAGCGTTGTGCGCGGACTGCGTCACGCCCGGAGGGGAGACACCCAATTGCACGTTCGATACTCGGACTTCTGTCGGGCGGACAGGAGGTTCTACGACTCCCCGGACCGCTGCCGCTCGGGCCCGGACGCGCCTTCCACCCGACTGGGCGGCGAATACGTCGTGTTGGCCGAGCTGACGGGCATCCCGGGCGTGCCGTTTGTGCATGACCAGCACGTCCTGGGCGGCGCCCATGAGTTCGTTGCCGTGGAGTACCCCCTGGGGATCTCGCTGGATAGTTGGATGACTCTCAATTACCCGGACCCGGACCCGGGTCCGGACCCGGACCCGGACCCGGACTTGGATTTGGACCCGGATGCCGACGACCCCGAGCGGCCCGGCGTGGCCAAGTACCTGGAAGCCGTCGACCGCATCATCGCCCGATTGGCCGCGACGCTGGCCGCGATCCACGCGCGCGGGTACGTGTTCAACGATCTGCATCCCGGCAACGTGCTGATCGACGACGATCTGAACCCGTCGCTGATCGACTTCGGGGCCGCCCGTCCGATGCACGACACCGGGCCAAGTCCCGTTGGCACAGCCGGATTTGCCGCGCCCGGCGGGATTCGCGGCGTGGCGGCGGATCGGTATTCGCTCAACGCCGTCCGGCTGTTCCTCTACCTGCCGTTGAACAACCTCCTCGCGCTGTGTCCGGCCAAGGCGCCGATGCTGATCGCCGAGGCGCGGGAGCGGTTCGGCCTGGGCTACGACGTGGTGGTGCCGCTTGCCCGCGCCTTGGCCACCGGGTCGGACTCGGCTGCGTCCGGACTGCGGCCGGCCGGGCCTGAGTTGGCGTTCGGCTCGGCGGTCGGTCCGTGGGAGCGGCATACCGAGGCGCTGGTCGCGTCGATTCGGGCTGCGGCCACGCCTGATCGCCGGGATCGGCTGTTCCCCGGTGACATCGCCCAGTTCGTGCACGGTGGCGGCGGGATCGCGTTCGGCGCGGCGGGGGTGCTCGATACGCTCCACGCGGCCGGAGCCGACGACCTCGACCAGGCGGTGGATTGGCTCGAACGCGACCTTCGGGCGGGGCGTGGGCTGCGGTTCGGACTGTACGACGGCGCTGCCGGTGGCTGCCACGTGCTCTACAACCTGGGCCGTATCGATACCGCCCTGGCGCTCTACGACGACACCGTGGCCGCCATCCCAGCCACCATCGGCGTCACGTTGTTCGACGGCCTGGCCGGGATCGGCTTGACCGCCCTCGACTTCCATCGCCGCACCGCCGGCCAACGCAACTACCTCGACCACGCACGGGAGTTGGCCGAGGCGGTGGAGGCGGCCATCGCCTCCGGTGACCATCCCCCGCATCCATCGCATTCCCCGCATTCCCCGCATCCACCGGCCGAGGCCATACCGCGCGATCGCACTGGAAACGCCGTGGCGGACGTCACCCCCGGCCTGCTGTACGGGTGGTCCGGCCCCGCCCTGTTCCTGGTCCGGATGTACGAAGTCTCCGGCGACGAACGCTGGTTGCACGCAGCCCAGGCGGCGATACATCGCGACCTCGACGCGCACCGGCCGCTGCCCATCCGATCGCTGCCCATCCGGATGTTGCCCTCTCTGGCCACGGGCGGAGCCGGTATCGCGCTGGTCTGCGACCTGGTCCTCCGGCACCGCCACGACGATCGGCTCGCGGCCTCGGTGCCGGCGCTCGTGCCAGCCCGCGCGGACGATGCGTGCGTCGGCGGCGGGCTGTTCAACGGTCGCGCCGGACTTGTCGGGACGCTGCACGCGTTGGGCGCGCGCTCGCATCGGCCGCATCTGGCCGCGCGGGTCGATGCCGGCCTGCGGGCGCTGGATCTGTACGCGCTGACCGACGAGCACGGGCTGATCTTTCCCGGCGAGCGGAATCTGCGTGCCTCGCTCGATCTGGCCACGGGTTCCGCCGGTGTCCTGCGGCTGATCAACATGCTGGCTGGGCGTACCTCCGAGATCCTGCCGTTCACGGGTCCGGCGTCCTGGGCGGCGTCCTGAGCAGGGTCCTGGGCAGAGTTCGGGGCGGCGTCCCGGGCGAAGGCCCATCGTCGCGAATCCCCAGCCGTGACCCCGACCGCGACGGCCCCCCGGGCCGGGCGCAGGTGAGCGTCCGGCCCCGGGCGGGGCCCACTTGTCGGCGGTGAGCGTGCCCGCGATACCCCAGCTGTCCGTGGAGACCTCGTGGATCCACACCTGGACGGCCTCGGCCGGGATCTCGTATGCCTCGACCATCGCGTCGGTGAGCTTGCGGACCAGCTCGCGCTTGAGTTCGACGGTACGCGGGCCCTGCTGGACGGTGATGACGGGCATGACGGCCTCCTGATCTCGGCGCGGCGCCCCGGGGTTTCGGGTCGCTGTCGCGGTGTGGGAACAGTTCACCGCAGGTGGGCGCGTGGACCCAGAGGCAATTTCCCGTTCCAGCCGCCGGATCTGCTGGCTGACCGTGGGTTGGACGATGTGCAACCGTTCGGCGGCGCGGCCGAAGTGCAACTCCTCGGCGACGGCGAGGAAGGAGCGGATCTGGCGCAGCTCCATGCCCCGGGCCTCCGAACGGCGCGCATTGATCATGATGACGGTCGACGAACGAATGTACGAAGCCGACGCCCGGTGCGATCGCGGCGGCTCGGCAGACCCGGACAGGACGGCCGGGGGAGGGCGGAGCAGCAGGGACGGGACGGAAAGGCATTGGCAATGGCAATGGCAAAGGCAAAGGCAAAGGGAGGGACGCGACGCGAAGGGGCGGCAGGATCACACGGATGGCCCGGCACGCCGGGCATGATCGGCGCTCGGCCGGGAACTCTTCGACTCCGGTTCCCCTGCCGGCCGTCCCGCGCGCGCGTCCCGCCCGACCCCATCGCGCGCGGCGCCGGGTCCCCGCATGCCCCCGGAGGCAACATCCCATGGACACCCGTCGCCGGTTGATCGAGGCGTTCGACACCGTGTGCGCATGGGCCGAGGAGCCCGGTGACGGCCGGCCGGGGGACCGGGCGGTGTTGGCCGACCAGCTGCGCGGCGGCCGGGCGTACCTGCATCCCGCGTACGCCGGGCACCTGGTCAAGCCGCCGCATCGGGCCGCCATCGCGGGTCATCTGGCCACTCTGCTGACCGGCGCGGAGGACCCGGTGCCCGGCGCCGAGCCGACCACGGCCGGGTTGGCGGCGGAGGTCGTCGCGGAACTGGCGGCGATGGTCGGCCTGTCCGCCGGTCGGGGTCGGCTCACCTCGGGTGGCGGGGTGGCCGACCTCGAGGCGTTGTGGGCGGCCCGGGAGGTGCACCCCGACCGGGGTATCGCGCACAGCGCCGACGTGCATCCCGGCTATGCACGCATGTGCGCACTGCTGCGCATGCCGGCGTATGCGATCGCCACCGACGCCGCCGGGCGGCTGGACCCGGACGCGCTCGCGAGCGAACTGCGCCGGGAGCGGGTCGGCACCGTGGTGGTCACCGTCGGTACGAGCACGCTGGGCGCAGTCGATCCGATCGCCGACGTCCTGCCGCTGTGCCGCGAACACGGCGTACGGGTACACGTGGACGCCGGCTACGGCGGTTTCTTCACCCTGCTGGCGGACGGCGACCTGCTGCGCCCGGCCCCCGCCGCGCGACACCTGCGGGCGATCGGCGACTGCGATTCGGTGGTGCTCGACCCGCACCGACAGGGCCTGTATCCGTATGGGTGCGGCGTACTGCTCTTCCGGGATGCCGCACCCGTCTTCCGGGATGCCGCACTCGAGGACGCGGTGGGCCGCGACCTCGGGAGCGCCGACTTCCCGGGTGAGGTGTTGCGCCCCGGCGAGTCGGGCCTGGACGGCGGTACCCACGCCGGCGCCGCGGCGGCGGCCCTGTGGTTGACCCTCCGTGCGCTCCCGCTCACCCGCGACGGCCTGGGCGAGGTGCTGGCGGCGGGCCTGCGCGGTACCCGTCGCTGGTGCGAACTGATCGCTGCCGAACCGGAGTTGATGCTGTACCAGGACCCCGAACTGGACGTCCTGAGCTACCTGGCCCTGGCCGGGGAGCCCCGCCCGAGGATGTCCTCGGTGGAGGCCGCGAGCCGGCACATCCTGTACGCAGGTGCCGCAAGTGCGGCGGGTGCCGCGGGTGCGGCGGGTGCCGCAGGCGCCGCCGACGCCGCACCCCCGGCGCAGTTGGGTACGGTCCCGATCCGCGTCCTGGACTTCCTCCGCCGCCACCCGCGCGCGGTCGCCGACCGCAACCGGACCCGCATCCTGCGCAGCGTCCTGCTCGACCCCGGCGCCGCCCCGGAGACCGACCCGGGTGCCGATCCCCACGCGGACCTGTTCCACGCCCGAATCGCCACCCACGCCGGCACTGCCCCACGCCGAACCGTGCCGGCCGGTGTGGGTGCGCCGATGTAGCGACGGCGCACCGCACCCACGCCGGACCTGATCCGCTTGTCGAACACGACCGCCCTGAGGGGGAGTTCAGGTGCGGGGTGGGCCGGGCGCGCGGGGTGTGCGAGGCAGCAGGAGGGCCGGCGGTGTGGCGAGGAGGATGAGCGCCGCGTCCACGCCGAACGCGGTGTGGTAGCCGTCGAGGATGGCGGCGGGGGTGTGCGGGGGGTCCTGGGCCGCGATGGTGGCCAGGACCGCCAGGCCCAGTGCGCCGCCGAGTTGGCTGGCGGTGTTGAGCAGGCCGGAGGCGGCGCCGGCGTCGCGCGGGTCGATGTCGGCGGTCGCGGTGACCGTGGCGGGCAGCAACATCAGGCTCGCGCCCGCGCCGGCGAGGATCGAGCCGATCAGGAAGCGGACCGGGAAGCCGCCGTCGGCGGGCAGCCAGACCAGCAGGAGTACGCCGGTGGCCGCCGTCAGCGATCCGCCGATCAGGAGCGGACGCGGGCCCACGGCGCGGATCAGCAGATGCGCCGAGAAGCCGCCCGCGAGCATCAGCGCGGTCATCGGCAACATGGCGGCGCCGGCCCGCAGGGCGCCGTAGCCGAGGATGCCCTGGAGGTAGAGGGACATGAAGTACAGCGTCGCGGTCATCATCGCGCCGACCAGGAGCATCACCAGGTTGCCGATCCGCAGCGCGGGGCGGCGCCACAGGCCGAGCGGGACCAGGGGCTCGGCCACGCCGCGCTCGATGGACGACCGGCCACCGCATACCGCCGTGGCTTACCCGCATGGCCCACCCGCTGACGCGCTGGGTGGACCGGAAGATCGAACGGCGGCTGGACCCGGTTCGCCCGGCTCCGCCCCTAACTTCTCGTCTCGAGCGCACCATTCGCGACAAGACAGGGAGTACATCGTGGACAAGCGCAGGATCGCATCGTTGGCAGTATCCGCCGTGTTGCTGGGAACGGGCGCGGCCGTCGTGGGGCCCGCCGCCCAGGCATCGGCGTCGCCCAAGTGCCACGTGTGGGAGAAGAACACCACCAGGTTCTCCGGCTGGTGTGACGGCCGGGGGCCGGCGAGCTACCGTGCGACCATCACGTGCCGGCACGGCGGTGAGCACCAGGGGGCGTGGCACTGGCTGGGCGATCGCCGAGGCTCGACGGCATGGTGCGAGAAGAACGACCGGCTGGCCGGCAAGTGGCAGTTCTTGAGCGCCTGATCGTCGGGTGCGCGGTCCGGTCGAACCCGGACCGCGCACAGGTTCCGTCCCGACGGCGAGCGCTGCCGGCCCGGGGCGTTCGGGTCCGTCGACCGCGACGGTGGCGCCGCCTGGTGTCTCGCCGGCCGGCCCCACGGCTGGTCCCCGCCGGCGGCCCCCGCCCACCGTCCGCCGCCCACCGTCCGCCGCCATCCTCCGCCGCCACCGTCCGACCGCACCGACCGACCCCACCCTCAGCCCACCACCCGCCGCCGAAAGTGCGCCATCCCCCGCCACAACAACCACGCGGTACTGACCATCAGGGCCGGATACACGAACCACAGGCTGAGATGGTCGGCCGGAGTCACCGAGGCCCGGAATCCCTCGCTCACGTACGTCAGCGGGTTGAGCAGCGACACCCCCTGGACCCACCGGATCGGGTCGAGCGTGCGCCACGGATACAGCGTGCAGCCCAGATACAGCAGCGGCGTGATCACGATCGCGAACAGCGCCATTACGCTGCGCGGTTCGAAGGCGGTGCCCAGATACAGACCCAGACTGGAGCACATCAGCGCGGCGAGCGGGGCCAGCGTCACCAACACCGCCCAGTGGATGTGCAGTTCCGGTCGGGACGCGGGGACGACCTCGGCGAGTGGGAAGACCACCAGTGCGCCCAACAACCCCTGGAGCGCGCCCGCGATCACCTTGGCGAACGCGACCAGACCGATCGGGATCGGCGACAGCACCCGATCCTCGATCTCCCGGGTGACGCCGAACTCCTGGACCAGCGGCATCGCGACCGCGAAGATTCCCTGGAACAGCACGACCATCGCCAACATCCCCGCGAGCAGCGTGGTGGCCTGCTTGGCCGCCAGCGGGCCGTCGCCGCCGTCCGGGCTGATGCGCGGGGTGACGTAGCCCAGCACGAACAGCAACATCAGCGGCTGCACGACGGTCCGGGCGATGAAGTCGGCCGGCCGCTTGCGCAGCACGGTCAGGTCGCGGGAGAGCAGCGCGCCGAAGGCGCGCCGGGTGTCGCCGGCGGAAAGTCGCGCCGGGGAAACGACGTCGGTGGCGGCCATCAGTCCCGCAACTCCTTGCCGGTGAGGTGGATGAACACGGTTTCCAGGGACGGTTCCTCGACCCGTACGTCGCGCAGCGCGATGCCCGCCTCCGCCGCCGCGGCCACGACGGCCGGGAAGACCGCCCGCTCGGCCCCGACGCTCAGCAGCACCGAATCGACCCGCAGGTGCACGTCGCGAACCCCGGGCACCCGCGCCCGAAGCAGCGCCGCCAACTCGGCGGGCGTCGTCTCGGCGGCCACCGCGACGACCGTGTCGGCGTCGATCGAGCGCTTGAGCTCGGTCGGCGAGTCGAGTGCGAGCAGCCGGCCGTGGTCGATGATCGCGACCCGGTCGGCGAGCCGGTCCGCCTCGTCCATGTCGTGGGTGATCAACACGATGGTCTGCCCGGCGGCGCGCAGCTCGCGGACCAACTCGTGCAGCGCGAGCCGACTTTGCGGATCCAGGCCGGTGGTGGGCTCGTCCAGGAAGAGCACGGCCGGCCGGTGCAGGATCGCCCGGGCGATCATCAGCCGCTGCGCCATGCCGCCGGACAGGATCTCCACCGGTTTGTCCGCGACCGACGTGAGGGCGACCTGGTCGAGCCGGTGGTCGGCTTCGCGGCGGGCCTCGGCACTGCGCAGACCGAAGAACCGGCCGTGGAAGACCAGGTTCTCGCGCGCGCTCAGACTGCGGTCGAGCGTGTTGCGCTGCGGCACCACGCCGATGTCGCGGCGCGCGGCGGCGGGCCGGGCCGCCACGTCGACGCCCGCCACCCAGGCCCGGCCCGCGGTCGGTGTCACGCCGGTGGTGAGCATGCCCACCGTCGTGGACTTGCCCGCGCCGTTGGGGCCGAGCAGCGCGAACACCTCGCCGCGGCGCACCGCCAGGTCCAAGCCGTGCACGGCGGCGGTGCCGTCGGGATACGTCTTCGCGAGCCGCTCGGCGCGGACGACGACGTCGTCGGGCGGGGCGTCGACGAGGTGGTCCACGGGACGGGCATCGAGGCGGGCATCGAGACGGTGGGGAGGTGACATGGTTGCTCCCGGCGCAGTTTTTTGACTGGACCGTCCAGTCAAAGTATTGCTCCGCTAGTATTGGACGCATGAGTCCAAGTCGTCAAGCCCGACGGGACCCCGCCGCCGGCGGGCAGGCATCGTCCCCGCCCGCGCGCCCGGGTCGCCCCGACAAGCGGCAGGCCATCGTCGACGCGGCGAAGCGGGTGTTCCTGCGCTACGGCTTCACCGACACGAGCGTCGACGTGATCGCGGCCGAGGCCGGCGCCTCCAAGCAGACCGTCTACAACCACTTCGGCGACAAGAAGAACCTGTTCACCGCGGTGGTCGAGACGGCCCAACGGGAGGCGACGAGTCGATCCGAGGCCCGATTCGCCGCGCTCTTCGACGAGTCGGGCGACCTGGCACAGGACCTGCGCGCCGCGGCCCGGATCTGGACCGAAGTGGCCCTCGATCAGGACATCGTGGCGCTGCGCCGGATGATCATCGCGGAACAGTGGCGCCATCCCGAACTGGTCGAGGAATGGGCCCGGCCCGGCCCCGGGTTCGAGGCGGCGGTGGCCGTGGAGGTCGAGAAATACGTCCACGCGGGCGTCCTGGAGGTGCGGGACGTGCCGCTGGCCGCGCATCAGTTGATCCTGCTCACCGCGCACGAGGGGATCCATCGCTCCGTGCACGGCCTGCGCACGGTGACCCCGGCCGAGATCGGGAAGATCGTGGACGACGGCGTCGAGATGTGGCTACGGAGCTACCGGGTACGGACGTAGCGCCGCATCAGGCAACGTTCGTCCTGGTCTTGCCGGTCGGGTGCGGAGCGCGCGGGGCACGTGGTGGGGTCGCCGTCGGCGCATGCCGAGGCGGACCCGGCGGACGTCGATGGTCGGGCCGTGGCCGGTTTCGACGATGTCCGGAGCTTCCTGCACCTGTGCCGAGGCCGTTCACGGGCGGGGGTCGGACGGCGTTCGCCCCGGTGTCGACCTCCGGGTTCGGCCCACTGTCGTCCGACGCGTCGCCCGGGACGGAACCCGAGCGACGCGTCACCTCACGCATCTACCTAGAACACGTTCTCATTGCGGGCGGGCTCGTCCTCGCCGTCGCCGAACTCGTCGTCGTCGGCGGGCGGGTCGGGCAGCTGCCAGGTCGCCACGACCAGCGGCAGGAGGACGTGGGTCATCAGCAGCGCGAAGAGGATGAGGAACAGCGCGGCGCCCGGGATCTGGGAGTCCCGGCCGTCGCGGTCCGCGACCATGGTCACGGTCAGGACGAGGACCATCACCGTGGTCGTGCATCGGTGCGCCGTCGTGAACGCGCGCAGCCGGCCGGTCAGTTCCCGTTCGTCGAGTTCCTGCTCGCGCCTGGAGATCATGCCGCGAGTGGTCGCGATGAGCCGGCCGGCCAGTGGGAGACCCGCGACCAGCAGGACGCCGAGGATCACGAAGTTGACGATCATCGCCGTGTCGCTCGGGGCCAGGATCCAGGAAACGGCGGCATCCGCCCAGAGCAACCCGAGGCAGGAACCGCCCGCGACCGCCAATGCCCGGCGAGAGCGTCGACTGGCGTAGCGGGCGGATATCCGTTCCAGTTCCGGGTTCAGGGCACGCAGGCGCTCGGCACGCCCGAGTTGCGACTTCGCCCGCCGCTCGCTCCACCAGGAGCGACGGGGGGAGTGGCGATCGGTCGCCGACCGTTCTTCATGCGTCATGAGTTGCTTCCGATCCGGGGGAAGGGCTCGAGGGAGAAGACCACCTCGACCGGGACCTCGAAGTGCGCGGCGATGCGCAGCGCCAGGTGCAGGCTGGGACTGTACTCACCACGCTCGAGATAGCCGATGGTTTGGTAGTGGACGCCTACGGCGGCGGCCAGGTCGCGGCGTGAGATGCCGCGCTCGGCCCGCAGCATCAGGATCCGGTTGTAGGTGTTGCCTTCGTCCCGGTCCGGTTTGCCGGCGGGCATCAGACGTCACCCGAGGCGGCCGGGTGTCGCACGGCCGTGTCATCCATATGTTTCCCCCTGTATGTGAAGCATGACTTTCCTTCCTACTTCCAGGATCATCGATAGCAGTTCTACTACATCATTTTGCAGACCCGCAACTGTCGGGGGTGGGCGATAGCCTCGTGGAATGGATGAGGTCGACGGGGTTGCGGTCGTTGCCTTTGCGGATGCCGCGGAGTTCGAGGGTTGGTTGGCCGCGAACCACACGCGGCACGAGGGCGTGTGGATCAAGGTGGCCAAGAAGAAGTCCGGGATCGTGTCCGTCACCGATGACGAAATGGTCGACATCGGGCTGTGCTACGGCTGGATCTCCGGACAGCGGCGGTCCCTCGACGAGCGCCACTACCTGCAGAAGTACGTGCCGCGTCGGTCCAACAGCCTGTGGTCACAGGTGAATGTGGACAAGGTTGCGACGCTGACCGCCGCCGGTCGGATGCGCGAACCGGGGCTGGCCGAGGTGCGCCGGGCGCGGGAGGACGGGCGGTGGGCGCGCGCCTACGAGTCGCAGCGGACGGCGACGGTGCCGGCCGACCTGGCCGCGGCGCTCGCGGCGAACCCCGAGGCGGGGCGGGCGTTCGAGGCGTTGGACCGGACCGGGCGATACCTGATCATCCTGCCGCTGCTCCAGGCGCCGACGCCGGAGAGCAGGTCGGCCCGACTCGACAAGGCGCTGCTCCTGCTCGCGCGAGGCGAACGGCCGGCGCCCGAGGGCGGCTGATCCGGGTGGCCGTGGTGAGGATGGGCTTCGGGACGCCCGGCCGCCCAACCAGTGGGTTGTCGGTCGGGCGGTGGTGGGCGAGAATCCTCGTTCCACGTACTACATAGGGATGGGACACCAGCAACATGACCGAACCGGTGAAGGGCCCCGCGAGCTACTTTCCGTCGATCGAGGCGAAGTACGGTCGCCCGATCGCGGAGTGGCTGGAACTGATCCGTGCCTCGCCGCTGACCAAACACTCGGAACTGGTCGGCCGGCTCAAGTCCGAGCACGGGCTGGGGCACGGTCACGCCAACGCCCTGGTGGCTCACACCCTCGCCGAGGACAAGGCCAAGGCATAGGCATAGGCATAGGCCAAGGGTGGTTCGTAGGCATGGTGTAGGCGTAGTGGAGCGGGGAGTCGATTCCTGTGGCTCCCCGCTCCGCTCCCTCCATCCGCGCGTACGGCCGGGGGAGGACTCCCGCCGTCCTCTCGCGGTTCGTCCGAAGCTCCCCCGTGTGAGTTTCGGGCGAACCGGATACCCGGTGGCATCGCCTCGATCGATGCCGGTGTCCGCGCTCGGGTACGACGTTAGGCAATCGGCGAACACCCGGTCGTCACACGCTCGTTGGGGATTCGAGGGAGTACCGGGGCGGTAGTCCCGGGGCGGGGTGAACCAGCGCGGTAGGGCGACGGGTCGGTGCGGCGAGGTCGGCGGCGCAGCGACAGCGCGGCTCGGCGGCTATCGGGTCCAGTCCGGGCCGTCACCCGACAGCGGGACGTTCGCCAGGACCCGGAATCCGCCCTCGGGGCGGCGGCCGGTTTCCAGCGTGCCGCCGTGCAGGGCGATGCGTTCGCGCATGCCCATCAGGCCGTAGCCGCTGCCGACGATGCCGGTCGTGGCCGCGTTGCCGGTGCCGTCGTCGACCACCTCGACCACGATCCGATCGGGAAGGTGCCGTACCTGTACCCGAGTTCGCGGATTCCCGGCGTGCTTGCGGGTGTTGGTCAGTGCCTCCTGCACGATCCGGTACAGGGTCAACCCCGTCGCGGGCGGCAGCGGTTGTTGCTCGCCGAACTCCTCGTATTCGACCGGCAGTCCGGCCGCGCGCGACTCGGCCACCAGCCGGTCGATCTCCTCGACCCCGGGCTGCGGTTGGGAGGGTGCCTCCTCGGGGCCGTCGGTGCTGCGCAGTACGCCGAGCAGTTGGCGCATCTCGCGCAGCGCGGCGCGCCCGGACGCCTCCAGCGTGATCAGTGCCTCCCGGGCCGTCTCCGGCTCGCGTTCGAGCGTGGCGCGGGCGCCGCCGGACATCAGGTACATCGTGGTGATGTGGTGCGCGACGATGTCGTGCAACTCGCGGGCGATCCGCCGGCGCTCCTCGGTCACCGCGCGGTCGGCCAGCAACTGCCGGTTGATGCCGAGCTGTTGCTGCCATCTGGCGGTGCCCAGGCCGGTCACGACCACCAGGGCGGTGGTCGCCGCGTCGGCCACCAGCATCCCGGCGAAATTCGAGTCCTCGCCGACGTTGCGGAGCACTTGGACCGCCGTCGCGACCAGGGCGATGCCCCAGATCTCGCGGGTGCCGAGGTAGCGGGCCACGGTGTAGAGCGCGATCACCAATGCGCCGCCGTAGGAGTGCTCGAGTGTGCGGGTCAGCAGTACGAAGACCAGATGGGTCGCGATCACCGCTCCGGCGACCCGCAGCGGATACCGGCGACGGGCGAGCAGGAACGCGGCGCCCAGGAGGATCAGGACCAGACCGAAGATCCTGGTGCGGACCGGGTCGTGGGTCGCGGTGGTGTAGGCGAGCACGTCCACCGTCGCCGCGAAGATCGCCGGGAGCACGTCCGCGCGGTATCGGCGAAACGCCGCGAGGGGGCGTCGGGTCCACCCGCGGAGCCGCATGCCGAGATCGGGCGCGGGCGGGGACAGGGGGGCCGTAGAGGAGTGGTCGGACCCCATCCTCGGGCCTCCTTCGATCGTCGTCGATGATCGACGGGTGGGGCGGTGAACCGCGTATGGGTGGTGGGCGGGGAAGCCCCACCCATTCCATCGCGCCGAATACCCACCAGACGCCATCTCGTTGACGATCTCGCCCCCGGACCCGGGTCCCGGGTCGGCGCACGCCCGGGACCAAGGTCCCGGGTGAGCGTCCCACTCGCGGCCGATGCCGCCACCCGCACCGGTGCGGCCGACCGGCGAACGTGCGGCTACTCGCCCGGGGGCAGGGCGCCGATCCAGGCCTGTGCGGCGGTCAGGTCGGTGGCGATGCCGATCGGGACGTAGACGAAGCCGTCCCATTCCTCCAGGATCCGAGGTGTGTCGGGGCGGAGGTGGTTTGCGCCGCCGTGTACCGGACGGTGCCTGCGCGGGCCGTCCACGGGTGGGCGCCTTCGTCGGTGGTACGCCGCCAGGATGTCGTCGGCGTCGACGTGCGGGACGTCCCGAGGCGGTTGATTGGGTGGGCCGGGTCGGCGGTGTTTCCCCATGGGCGGATTGTTTCAGGCCAAAGTCGTGGGATACCGCACGTTTCGCGATTTCGATGTTCGTGGCGGACTCGCGCCCCGATCGGACGGCAGGCTCGCAGGCCCACCCGCACCCGCGCAACCCGCGCAATCCGCGCGACGCGCGTGGTGCGTACGGTTCGATCGCACATCCGTCCTGGTCGATCCTGTTCGATTCCGCGGTGGCCGCATAGGCTTTCTCCCATGGTCGACGTGCAAGGGACGAGTGCCGCCCGATTCGACGCCGTACGTACCCTGTTGGCCGAAAACCTGGCCTCCGGCGCGGAGTTGGGCGCATCCCTGGTCGTCGATCTCGACGGGGAACTCGTGGTGGACCTGTGGGGCGGCTTTCGCGACCGCGATCGTACGGTGGCGTGGGACGAGCACACCATCGTCAACGTGTGGTCGTCGACGAAGGCGGTCACCAGCCTGGCCGCACTGATCCTGGTCGACCGTGGCGAGTTGGACATCCACGCGCCGGTTGCCCGCTACTGGCCCGAGTTCGCCGCCAACGGCAAGCAGGACGTCGAGGTACGCCACCTGCTCTCGCACACCTCCGGCGTCTCCGCCCTGGAGCAACCGGTCACGATGGCCGACCTGTACGACTGGGACGCCGCCATCGCGCGGATCGCCGCGCAGGCGCCGTGGTGGCCGCCGGGGTCGGCCTCGGGCTACCACTCGGTGATCTTCGGGCACCTGGTCGGCGAGGTGGTGCGGCGAGTGAGCGGCACGTCGCTGAAGCGGTTCGTCGCCGAGGAGATCGCCGGGCCGTTGGGTGCCGACTTCCAGATCGGGGCCGCCGAGCAGGACTGGGCGCGGGTCGCCGAGGTGGTCCCGCCGCCGCCGATGTCGCTCGACTTCGGCGCGTGGGGTGCGGACAGCGTCGCGCTCAAAACCTTCACCGGCCCGGGGATGCACGCCGCGGTGGCCAACACCGAGGATTGGCGGCGCGCCGACCTCGGCGGCGTGAACGGGCACGGCAACGCGCGGTCGCTCGCCCGCGTGCTCTCGCCGCTGGCGCGCGGCGGCGAGGTGGACGGCGTGCGGCTGCTCGGGCCCGCGACGATCGATCTGGTCTTCGCGGAGCAGGCCGCCGGGGTGGACCTGGTCCTGGGCGTGCCGCTGCGCTGGGGGATCGGCTACGGACTGCCCCAGCGGGACACCGTCCCGTGGCTTCCCGACGGGCGGATCTGCTTCTGGGGCGGCTGGGGCGGATCGCTGATCATCATGGATCCGGAGCGGCGGCTGACCATCTCCTACGTGATGAACCGGATGGGCAACGGGGTCATCGGCTCGGACCGGAGCGCCGGCTATGTCCGGGCCGTGTACGACGCGTTGAGCTAGTGCCGAACACGCGTGCCCGGCTATTCCCCGTCGCGCGCGGCGACCAGCGCCAGCAGGCCCGGGAACGCCTCCTCGACCTCGTCGCGGCGCAGCCCGTTCATCCGCGAAGTGCCCACGTAGTACTGGCGGATCAGGCCGGCCTCGCGCAGTACGTGGAAGTGGTGGGTCGCGGTGGACTTGCTGACCGGCAGCTCGATCGTGCCGCAGCTGAGGTCCTCGGGCGCGCGGTGCAGTTCGCTGACGATCTTCCGGCGGACCGGGTCGACCAGGGCTTCGAGCACCTGCTGGAGGGTGATCGTGCGCAGGTCCGGGTGCGGCGGTACACGCTCGCGCGCGGGCCGTCGCGTCGTGGTCGTCATCGTTGGCTACCTCCTGGATGCGTCGCAGGCTACATCGTACGGTACCCATCAAACTATGGCCATCATCAAACTATGACCGTCGTCGAAGTATGGCCACTGTCGAAGTATGACAGCCATCAAAGTTTGACTCTGGTCGTACTTTCTGCTTGAGTCTCCCTCGACAGCGCGGAGTTCGCGTCGTCGGCAACTGCGAAAGGGCGGATCGTGATGGTCAAGACGGTGCGGTTCCACGAGATCGGCGGGCCCGAGGTGCTGCGGCTGGAGGACGTCGCGATCGGCGCCCCCGGCCCCGGCGAACTGCTGATCCGGGTGGACGCGATCGGCCTGAACCGGGCCGAGGTGCTGTTCCGCGGCGGCAACTACATAGAAACCGTCAAGGAGTTCCCCGGCCGACTCGGTGCCGAGGCCGCCGGCGTGGTCGAGGCGATCGGCCCGCAGGTCACCGGCTTCGAGATCGGCCAGGCGATCAGCGTGGTACCGGCGTTCTCGATGAACGACTACAGCGTCTACGCCGAGCGCGCGATCGTGCCGGCGCACGCCGTGCTGCACCGACCCGAGGTGCTGGACGCGGTCGGCGGCGCGGCGGTGTGGATGCCCTACCTGACCGCGCACGGCGCACTGGTCGAGATCGGCGGAATGCGGGCCGGCGACACCGTCGTACTGACCGCCGCCGCCAGCAGCGTCGGCCTGGCCGCGATCCAAATCGCCAACCGGGTCGGCGCGATACCGATCGCCACCACCCGCACCCGGGCCAAGGCCGAGCGGTTGCGCGAGGCCGGCGCGGCCGAGGTCATCGTCACCGACGAAGAGGACGTGGCCGAACGGGTGTTGGCGCTGACCGGGGGACGCGGCGCGGAGTTCGTCTTCGACGCGATCGCCGGGCCCGGGGTGCTCGAACTCTCCAGGGCGCTCGCGCCCGAGGGCACCCTGTTCATCTACGGCCTGCTCAGCGGCCAGGACACGCCCTACCCGGCGATGACCACCATGCTTGCCCGCAACATGCGCGGCTTCACCGTGTTCGAGACCACCACCAACCCCGAACGGCTGCGCCGGGCCGAGGCGTTCATCTCCTCCGGGCTGCGCAGCGGGGCCTTCGCGCCGCTCGTGGACCGGGTCTTCGACCTGGACGAGATCGTCGAGGCACACCGCTACCTGGAGGCGGGTACGCAGATCGGCAAGATCGTGGTGACGGTCGACCACGGGTGACGCGGGACGGCGCGAGGCCGGCGGCGGAGGCGTGGGTCCGCCGCCGGCCTCGGGCCCGACCGTCAGGCCCGAACCGGCGTGCCCGGTCGGGCGTCCAGGCACAGGACGCCGTCCTGGACCACCGGTACACCGCCGACCAGGACGTGCGCATGGCCCGTGGACGGGCGTGTGCTGTGCTCGTAGGTGGCCTGGTCGCTGACCGTATCGGCGTCGAAGACGATCAGGTCGGCATCGCAACCCTGCTGCACCCGGCCCTTGTGCCGCATCGCCGGCACGCTGTCCTGCAGGATGCGCGCGGGCTCGTAGCTGCCGCGCGCGACGGCGTCGAGCAGGGTCAGCGCGCCGAGTTCGCGGACGTAGCGACGCAACACCTTGGAGAAGGTACCGGCCGTCCGCGGATGGGTGACCACCGACGGGGGCAGTGGCCAGGCCAGCGGGTCGACCGGCCCGCCGGTCCAGGTCAGCGGCATCGCGTCGGAGCCGATCACGGTCGCCGGGTGCAGCAACGCCCGGTCGATCAGGCCCTGTTCGAACGGGTCCGCCTCGTTCAGGAAGTGCACGATCGCCAGGCCGGCCGGATCCGTTGCCCGCAACTCGCGCAACCGCGCGGCGTCGGCGAGGCGTTCGCCGGTGGGGGCGTACATGATGCCGCTGGGGGTCAGGCCCGCCGAACCGAGGAACTCGGGGGCCAGGAAGGACGCGCCGATCGCGGTCATCCCCGCACCGTAGGGGTACGCCTCGGTGGAGATCCGGCCACCCTCGGCGCGGGCCGCGTCGACCAGTTCGATGACCCGGTCGCTGTGCCTGCGGGAGGTCGAGGTGATGTGGCAAAAGTGCGCGTGCACCCCGGTCTCCGCCGCCGCGCGGGTGATCTCCTCCGCGCCGTCGATGGGGGTGTCGTCGATCTGCTCGACCAGTTGCCGGGCGTGGGTGTAGGTCGCGACCCCCGTGCCGGCGGCGAGTCGGGACACGGCCAGGTATTCCTCGGGCTTGATCCGCGGCGCGTAGCCGACCACGATGCCGATGCCGAGCGCGCCGGCGGCCAGGTCCCGGCGGAGCAGTTCGAGCAGCGCGTCGACCTGGGGGCCGGTGGCCTCGTGCTGCCACTCGGGGCGGCCCAGCGAGCCGAGTGCGGCGGCGATGCCACCGCCGTGCGGCAGGCCACCGACGGCCGCCATCCGGGCCTGGCACCACGACGCGGAGAAGCCGTAGTTGAGCGGGCGGCCCTCGGCGGCGGCCTGCCGGTAGCCCTCGTCCACGGGGGACAGGCCCGCCTCCAGATCGAGCGCGGTGGTCACGCCGTCCAGGGCCTGGAGACGGTGGCCGGCCACGTCGTGCGAGTGGCTGTGCATGTCGATGAAGCCGGGGGCGACGACCAGGCCGCGCGCGTCGATCGTGCGCCGACCGGTGAGCGGCTCGCGGGACACGGCGGTGATGACCCGGCCCGTCACGCCGACGTCGGCGGGGGCGTCCAGTCCGGTCTCGGGATCGAGCACCCGGCCGCCGCGCAGCACGAGGTCGTGGGTCTGGGACGGTGGCCCGGCGGTTCGCGTCATGGGCCTCAGGTTAGGAAGCGGGCGGAGGTACGGCCCTGTCGACGCGGCCGAAATCTTGGCGGGGGATTGGTGCGGGGGGACCAGTACGGGGGCCGGGGGTAGGGGGGTTCGGTGTCGGCCTCGGGCGTCGGTATCGGCGTCGGGCGTCGGGCGTCTGCGTCGGCCCCGGCCCCGGCGTCGACGTTGTCGGCCGGGCTGCGGTCGCTGCGGTCGCGGCGGTTCTGTGCGGCGTCGGGTCGTGGTCGGGGTCGGTCCGGTACGGCGTCGGGCCGTGGTTGCATGGGCTTTGTGTGCGGTCCCGGCTCGGGTGCGGGCCGGGCTTATACCGGCTTTACATGTCGGGACGGGTTCGATTCGGCCTCGATTCAGGGGACACTTGATTCAGTCGATACTGTAATGTCTGCGCGTGCACACGTATGAAGAGGACGCCTCCGCTGTCGCGGTGGACGCCGCCGCGCTGGCCCGGGTGGGGACGGCGCTCGCGGACGAGAGTCGGCGGCGACTGCTGCTGGCTCTGCTGGCCGCTCCGGCGTATCCGTCCGACCTGGCCGAACGGCTCGACCTGACCCGCGGCAACGTCTCGAACCACCTGGCCTGCCTGCGCGATTGCGGCCTGGTCCGCACCGTCGCGGTGGGGCGCCGGGTGCGCTACGAGGCGGCCGACCCCGGGCTGGCCCGAGCCCTGGCCGAGTTGGCGGCGCTGTCCCGGCCCGTCGACGACCGCACGGGCGCGGCGTACGACCCCCAGCCTCCGGTGAACTCGGTGAACGCCGCGAACCCTGTGAGCGCCGTGAGCGCCGTGAACCCGGCGAGCGCCGCGAACGCAGCGATACCCGCGAGCGTGGGCCGTGGCTGAGGAACGTCGCCGGCGCCGCCGAGACCGCCGGGGCGCGGTCGGCGCGGCCGGCATCCTCGACATGCCCACCTGCATCCCCATCCTCATCCCCATCCGCATCCCTGTTCCCATCCGCATCCGCGTCGGACGCGCCACCCGCTTCCCCGCCCCACGTACCGCCGGCCCCGCCGTCCCGGGCTCCGGCCCGGAGACGCCGACGCCGGTCCCGATCGGAAAGGTCCTGTTGCCCATGGCTGCCGGAGGATCCACGCTCAGCCCGCCGCCCGGCCGCGGTTCGGCGGGACCGATCGTCGGAGGCGGTCGCGGAGCATTCCGCGCCTGCCGCGCGTCATGACCGCGACACCGACGGTGGGGCCGACCCCGGACGCGACGCCGCCCCCGTCACCGTCTCCCTCCCCGGCTTCGAGCGTGGACCCCACGCCGACCCAGACCCAGACCCAGACCCCGACCCCGACCCCGGGCGCGACTGCCGGCTCGACGCGCGCGGCCGGCTTCGTGGGCAAGGTGCGGGCCTGGTCCGGGCCGATCCTGGCGGGTAGCGGCGGGCTGCTGCTGGCGCTCGCCTTCCCGCCGGTGGGGCTGTGGCCGGCGGCGGCCGTCGGGCCCGCGCTGCTCCTGGTGGCGATTCGCAATCGTGGACCGAAGGCGGCATTCCGGCTCGGCACGCTCTTCGGACTGACCTTCTTCATACCGCTGCTGTGGTGGCTGACCAACCTCGGTGTACTGCCCTGGTTGGCGCTGAGCATCGCAGAGGCACTGCTCCTGGGACTGCTCTGTTGCGCCGTGCCGTACTTCGTTCGGCTGCCGGGTTGGCCGCTGTGGGCAGCGTGCTGGTGGGTGACCACCGAGGCGGTGCGCTCCCGGGTCCCGCTCGGCGGTTTCCCGTGGGGCCGGCTCGGCTTCAGCCAGGCCGACGCGCCGACGCTGGGGTGGGCCTCGGTCGGCGGCGCACCGGCGGTCAGTGCCGTCGTCGCGTTGACCGCGGCCTGCCTCGCCGCGCTGCTCACCACGACCCGTACGCGCCGCCGACGGGCCGCTGCGGGCCTCGTGGTCGCCGCGGCGCTCGCCTCCTCCGGCGTACTGCTCCTGCCGGCCGCCCACCGGGACGGCGATCGCACGGCGAACGTGGCCGTCGTACAGGGCAACGTGCCGCGCGGGCGGAACATGGAGGAGCAGGCCCGGGTCCAGGAGGTCGCCGAGAACCACATCGCGGCCACCCGGGCGCTGGCCCGCGACATCCCCGGCAAGTACCCGAGGCCCGACCTGGTGTTGTGGCCGGAGAACGCCACCGACCGCGACCCGCGCAGCGACTTCGGGCTGCGCGAGGGCATCTCGCTCGCGGCCCGCGAGGTCGGCGCCCCGATCGTGGTGGGCGCGATCCTGGACGCGGACCACGACCACATTCGCAACACCAGCCTGCTGTGGTTCCCCGACACCGGTCCCGGCAAGTACTACGCCAAGCGGCAACTGGTGCCGTTCGGCGAGTACATCCCGCTCCGCGGCCTGATCGGCGGCCTGGGCGAACTCCAGCTCATCCCGCGCGACTTCGTACCCGGCTCCGGTCCGGTCCGGCTGGACGTCGGGGCGATCAAGCTGGCCACCTCGATCTGCTACGAGGTGGCGTACGACGGCCAGGTCCGCGACTCGGTGCGCACCGGTGCGAACCTGCTGGCCGTACCCACGAACAACGCCACCTACATGCGCAACGGCAGCCTGGCCGAGCCCAAGCAGCAGTTGGCCATGTCGCGGCTGCGCGCGGTCGAGCACGGCCGGTCCGTACTGGTCGCCTCCACCACCGGGATCAGTGCGGTGATCGCGCCGGACGGCACGATCGAGCAGTCCACCGACCCGTGGGCGCGCGAGGTGCTGATGGCGAAGGTGCCGCTGCGGACCGACACCACGCTCGCCACCCGGCTGGGGCCGATCCCGGAGTACGTGGTCGTGGGCCTCGCGGTCGTCGCGCTGGGCTTCGGGGTGCGCCGCAACCGTCGCGCCGGCGCCGCCGACGTCGCCACCACCGAGGGCGAAGCCGCGACCTCGGCCGCCGATGTTCCGGCGCTGGAGGACCGGGCCTGACCTCCACCTCGCGGCGACATCCACCTCGCGAACGCACCGCCCCTGGAGCGCCCAAGGCCGCTCCAGGGGCGGTGCGTTGATTTGCGGGTTTTGCGGGTCCCTCAGCCGGTGCGCGTCGCCGTGCAGGGGAGCGTGCCCGCGCGCAGCGCGTGACCGCCGTCGTTGTCGTCGTCGGACCACAGCACCGGTTTGCGGCCGGCCACGCAGGACGCCTGCGGGGCGATCGCGAAGCCCTCGTTGTTGTAGTCGGGCATCCCGGCCGGGCGCTCGTACACGGCGGTGACGGCGAACCGGCCGTTTGCGTCCAGGTCGAGTGTGGCGGTGCGGCCGTGGCAGGTGTTGTCGCAGGCCGCCCACAGGTGCCCGGTCTCCGGCTCGAATTCGAGGTCCATCACCGCCGGGAAGCCGCTCGTGAAGGTGGCGACCCGGGTGAAGGCGTCGCCGCGCTGGTCGAGCGCGTAGGCGTAGATCGTGCCGTTGGCTTCGAGGCCGACGAAGTAGAGCCCGCTGCCGTGGTTCGGGTAGGTCGCCGGGTCGTAGCCCGCGCCGGTGTGCTCGTCGCGGAAGCCGTGCGCGGTCAGGAAGGTGTCCGGGATCCAGGAGATGCCTTCGAGGCTGCTGTTGGGCGGTACGGCGGGCAGGTCGGACTTCAGGTTCCACTCGGCCGTCGCGGTCATCGAACCGCCGCCGCCGGCCGGGTCGAAGCGGAGCACCTTGGGCAGGCTGACGTCCTTGTCGTCGTTGTCGCGTTCGGTGGACACGAACAGCCCGTCGGGGGTGCTGACCACGCCCTCCGCGTCGGGGTCGCCGGTGCCGTCGGCGTAGTGCAGCGACTTGCCCGAGGCCCAGCCGCCGGTCGGGTCCGGGCGCCATTTTTTGCCGTCGGGCACGAGGCGGTACATCTTGCTCGGACCGTTGTCCACCGCCCACAACACGCCGGGGCCCTGGAAGGACAGGCCGCTGAGGTTGGTGCCGAACACGTTCGACCCGTCGGCGATGGTGACCGCGGCGTCCCCGGGCCAGGTACGCGCGCCCGGTTGCCCGCCGCCGCATGCGTTGGCCGCGCCCTTGGTCGATGCGGCGGTCGTGGTGAACGCGCCGACGCCGTCGGGACAACGACCGTATGTCGTCGCGGCGTGCGAGGTCCAGGTGTACGAGTCGACGAGTGTCGAGCCGCCGGGCCGGAACAGCCGCGCCGAGTCGGCACTGCCGAGCCCGAAGGCCGACTCGACGTCGAAGGCCAGGAACGCCCCCGGGGCCAGTTTCGTGCCGGCCGCGATGGTGTAGGAGTGCGCGTCGTCGTTGTCCTTGAGCACCCACCGGGACAGGTCGGCGGTGCTCGACCCGGTGTTGACCAACTCGATCCAGTCCCCGGGCGTACCACCACTCGACTCGACCTCGTTGATCCGTACGCCCGTCGGTGCCGGCGCCGATGCCTGCGACTGTGCGGAGGCAGGCCCGCCGGACAGCCCGAAGGTGAGGAACACCAGGGCGGCGGTGGTGAGTTGCACTCTTCTACGCCAATGCGTTCGCAATTCGTCCCGTCCTCTTCGCTCGGTCGATCCGACAGCGAGCAGGCACACTCGCCCTTCCTCGAAGCCTCCGGCACACCGGCGGCCGACACCTGAACTCCCCACCAACACCACGGGAACCGCGCAGGTCCAGGTGCGGTGCCGGTCGCGGCGGGCGAAGGAAGAAGTACCCCACTCCAGTCATCGCGCAACCCTGCACTTGGGTGGCCGTGACGTAGTCGGCGAGGTGCCATGCGTAGCCGGCCTGTTGATCGTGCTGGTCGGGGCACCTGGCGTACAGGATTGTGCTGTGCCTGCTCGGAGGCGACCGCAACCCCCGGACAGGGGTCGGTGCTTGGGCCCCACCTGCCCGCCGGACCGGAGGCTCGGGTGGCTCCGGTCGGGTGGGCCGGGCGGGGTCAGGTCGAGGTCGGGGTCGTGGTGGCGTCGCTGTCGTCGATGCGGCGGACGTGTGGGTCGGGCCATTCCTCGATGGCGTAGCAGACGGCGAAGTCGTCCAGGTCCATCCAGCCGAGGGCTTGGCCGGATTCGGCGTCGGCGTCGGCGATGCGGACGGCGGCGGTGCCGTCGCGCGGATGGGTGCCCTGCGCGTGCCGGACCGCGAGGATCCGGACCAGGTCGGGGGAGAAGTCGGCGGCCGGCTCGAACTCGGCGCGCAGGCGCCAGGTTTGCCCGGGAGCGGCGATCAGCCAGGGCGAGAGGTCGGCGACGCGTTCACAGGCCACCCGGGTGGCGGCGGTCGGGTCGAGGTGGTCGTCGGTGATCAGGGCGTCGATCCAGGCGTTGACGAGAGCGCCCGCGCCGAAGGCCCCGAGGACGTGGTCGATGCGCTTGTCGTTGGAGTTCATCGCTTGTTTCCACGGGCGGAAGCGGGGTAGCGGTTCCCGCTGGAGCGGGAGGAATTGGGGCGAAGGGTGTTCATGGCGAACTCCTTGCTCTGGCGTGACCGACGGCGGGCGCGCGCGTGCGTGCCCTGACCGTGGGAACCGGAACGGCGCCTCATCTATGCCGGGTCGGGCGGGGCGGTGATGTGTTTCACGTACGTGTGGGTGTGCGCCCGGTTCGCTGCGGGCGCACATCGGCGCGCGGGGTGTGCGGGCGGGAATCGGCGTGCGCGGGGCGGGCGTTGCGCGGCGGCTACCGGGTGAGGCCGGCGAGGAGGGCGAGGACCTGGGGCCAACCGTCCGACCGGGCTGCCGCGTTGGCTGGACGGGTGCCGCCGAAGTCCGGGGTTTCGCCGGACTGCGGGAGGGCGAACCGGGTGCCCGAGGCGAGGTAGGGGAACGTGCCCACCCCGGGCCGACACCACGATTCGTACGTCCTCGCCCGCCGGCCGTCCGTCAAGGTGGTCGGCCGAGATCCTCGTGCTCATCGGGTGGGGTCGGGTGACGTCGCCGGTTCCTCCCGGTCCGTGCCGGTGCTCGGTTCTCCGTCCGGTAGGCCGTTTGTCGTGTCGTGGGCCCGTGCCAGGGCGGCTACCGGCAATGGCTTGATCGGGGGGCGGGCGGTGAAGGGGCCGGCCGACTCTCGGGGCAAATGGCTTTCCTGGTGCAGGAGTTCGGTCAAAGCCGGGCCGCACATGCGGCCTTGGCAGGGGCCCATGCCGGTGCGGGTGAGGAGTTTTACCGCGTCGGCGGTGTCCAGGCCGGGGTTGTCCCGGAGGGCGCAGCGGACCTCGGCGTAGGTGATCTCCTCGCAGCGGCACAGGAGCGTGTCGTCCGTGGCGAGGGCGTGCAGGCCGGCGCGGTGTGGTGCGCAGGTGCGTTCGAGGAGGGCGGCCATTCGGCCGGTCGCGGACAACTCGCGGCGGATCGGCGGGAGTTCGCGGTCGTGGCCGGTTTCGGAGAGCAGCTCGAGGCGGCGGGCGATGTCGAGTGCGGCCCGGCGGCCGGTGGCGACCGCGTGTTCTGCGCCGGCCACGCCGGTGAGTTCGCCGGCGGCCCAGATGTCCGGGAGCGTGGTGCGCATCGCCTCGTCGTGGACCAGGACCCAGCCGCCGGCGGGGCCGTTCCAGTCGGCCGCGCAGCCCGCCTGGCGGGCCAGTTCGGTGGAGGGGACGAAGCCGTAGCCGGTACCGATCGTGTCGCACCGGACGGTGCGTGAACTTCCGCCGAGCGGGCGCCAGTTGCGGTCGACCCGGGTCAGCACCGCGCCGGTGACGTGCTGTTCGCCCTCGGCGCGCAGGAGCAGCGTGCGGGTGTGGATCGGGACGCCGGCCGCCCGCAGGGTGCGCAGCGCGGCGACACCCTCGGCGACCTTGGCCCGGTTGCCGGGCAGCGCGGCGAGTGCGCGGATCAGGTCGGCCGGGGCCGGGAGGTGTTGGGCGAAGGCCACTTCGGCGATGTCGGCGCCGGCGCGGACCAGTTGGGCGGCGGCGATCAGGAGCAGCGGGTGGGCGCCGACCAGCACGATGCGGCGGCCGGCGAGTGTGCGCTGGCCCTTGAGGAGGGCCTGGATGCCGCCGACGGTGAGGAAGCCGGGGAGGGTCCAGCCGGGGAGCGGTACCGGCAGGTCGTAGGCGCCGGCGGTGAGCAACAGGGCGCGGGGGAGGAGGACCTGCACGCCGTCGGGGCCGTGTATCGCGACGCGCGGGCCGGCCGGCACGGGGGTGCCGGGGGGTGCGGCCCAGCCGTCGGGGTCGGTGCGGGTGGCGAATACGCCCCAGGCGGTGGTGTCGTGGGCGAAGGTGACGCGCGGGTGGGCGGCGGCGCGGGTGAGGAGTGCGCGGCCGGCGGCGTAGGCGGGGGAGGCGAGCGGGTCGGGGCCGGGGTTGGCGGGGTCCGGGCGGCGCCAGATCTGGCCGCCGGGGCGCGGTTGTTCGTCGACGACCAGGACGTGTGCGCCGTGGCCCGCGGCGGTGACGGCGGCGGCCAGTCCGGCCGGCCCGGCGCCGATCACGAGCAGGTCGGGGTGCGTGGTGGTCATGTGGTGGCCTTGCCGGTGGTGGGTACGCGCGTTCCGGCGCCGATCACGAGCAGCTCGGGGTGCGTATCGGTGGTCATGTGGTGGCTCCGATGCCGGTCGTGGTCACCCGCATCCCGGCCCGTACCGGTTCCTGGCACGCTCGCACCAACGGTGTGTCGTCGACGGTGACGGTGCAGTCGAAGCACACGCCCATGCCGCAGTAGGCGGCGCGGGGGCGGCCGGCGTGGTCGTGCCGGGTGACGGGGTGGCCGATGGCGATCAGCGCGGCGGCGAGCGAGCGGCCGGCGGGTACCCGGTGGGCTTCGCCGTCGAGGGTGATGGGCACCTGGGCGGCCGAAACGTGGTCGGAGTGGGCAGAGTGGTCAGACAAAGTTCAGCGCTCCGAACCGGGCGGGGGAGTAGTCGTCCAGGGGCAGTGTGGTGGCGCCGGTGAGGATACGTTCGGCGAGCAGGCGGCTGTAGGTGGGGCCGAGGGTGAAGCCGGATCCGCCGGTGGCCACGTACAGGTCCGGGCGGCGCGGGACGGCGCCGAGCAGGGGGAGTTGGTCGGGGGCGAGCGAGGTGGCGCCGGACCACACACGCAGGACGGGGAGGCGTTGTACGGCGGGTACCACGCGGGCGGCGTCGGCGCCGGCGAAGACGGAGTCCAGGCGCAGTTCGGGGCGGGCGTCCAGGTCCAGGGTGCCGGCGTGGTGGACGAACTTGGCGGCCCGGCCGCCGCCGATGAGGATGTTGCCCTCCTCGGTCTGCTTCAGGGACAGCCGCCGGCCGGCGTGCTGGACCAGGTGTGGGACCAGTGGTTCGGTGCGGGCGGTGACGGTCATGGTGAGCGCGACCGGGACCACGGGCAGGCGGATGTCGGCCATCGCGGCGACCTCGCCGGTCCACACGCCGGCGGCGATCACCACGGCGTTCGCGCGCAGTCGGCGGCCGTCGACGGTGTCGGCGAGCCAGTGCCGGCCGTCGTGGCGCAGCGCGCTCAGCCGTACGCCGGTGTCGATCCGGGCGCCGTGTCGGCGGGCGGCGCGGGCGTAGGCGTGGGTGACCAGGCGGGGGTTGGCCTTGCCCTCGCCGGGGCACCACGCGGCGCCGACGACGGTGTCGGAGAGGTAGGGGGCGAGATGGTGGGTGGCGCGGGCGTCGAGGAGTTCGACGTCGAGGCCGTGGGTGTGCTCGAGGTGGGTCTTGTGCGCGAGCAGGGCCAGGTCCTCGGGGGATTCGGCGAGCATCAGGCCGCCGCCTCGGCGTACCCCGCAGGGCTCGCCCAGTTCGGCCTCCAGGCCGGCCCAGGAGTTCATCGCGTCGAGGTGGAGGGGGAGTGCTTCGGCGGCTCGCGCGGCGACGGCGGGGCCGTGGGTGATCATCCGGTATTCGAGTTGGAAGTGCAGGCTGCCGGCGTTCTGCCCGGAGGCGTGCCGGTTGAGTTGGTCCTTTTCCAGCAGGTGGACGGGGGTGCCGGCGCGGGCGAGGTGGTAGGCGATCGCGCAGCCGAGCAGGCCGCCGCCGACGACGAGGACTTCGGTGTGCGCACTGCGCCCCCCGCGCTCCATGCGTTCCATGTCGCTGCCGTGCTCGATGCCTTCCATCTGCCCGCCGCGCTCCATGCCTGCCACGTGCGACCCGTGCGCCCCGCGCGCTATGTGCTCCGCGCGTTCCATCACGCGAGCAGTCCCAGTTCGGTGACCGTGGCGCGGACGCGGTCGGCCTCGGCGGCGGTCAGCGGGAGCAGCGGTCGGCGCGGGTGCCCGGCGGGGACGCCGCGCAGGGTGAGGGCGTGTTTGAGGATGGCCGGGGCGCTGGCGAAGCGCGGGCCGTAGTCGCGGGTGAACCAGGCCTGCATCAGCACCCGGTCGCGGGCGCCGACGGCCAGTGCGGCGGCGGTGTCGCCGGCGGCGAGGTGGGTGAAGAAGGCGGGGTGGTCGCGGCCGAGGACGGCGCCGGCGCCCATCAGGCCGTCGCCGCCGATGCCGCGCATGAGTGCGGCGCCGACCTCGTCGGTGGTGATGCCGAAGTAGCGCACCTGCTCGTGCAGCGCGACCAGGCCGCGGACGAAGCCGCCGAAGTCGCCGGTGGAGTTCTTGATCGCCACCACGGTGGGCAACTCGGCGAGTGCGAGCAGGGTTTCGGTGTCCAGGTCCACGCCGGTGCCGCGCGGCCAGTTGTAGACGCACAGCGGGATGTCGACGGCGGTGGACACGTCGCGGTAGAAGGCGACGGTCTCGCGCGCGTTGGGTACGACGTAGGGGGGTGGGGTGAGCAGGATGCCGTCCAGGCCGGCGGCGCGGGCGGCGCGGGCGTGGCCGATGGCGGCGGCGGAGGTGTACGCGTTGCAGCCGCCGAGCAGGGTGTATCGGCCGCGGACGCGTTGTGCGGCGCGGGTGAACAAGGTGGCGCGTTCGGTGGCGGTGAGGGTGTACCACTCGCCGGTGGTGCCGGCGATGACCACGCCGTCCAGGCCCTCGGCGGCGAACCACTCCAGCTGTTCGTCCCAGGCGGCCAGGTCGAGGTCGCCCTGGGAGGTGAAGGGGGTGGTCACGGCCGGTATGTAGCCGTGCCAGTCGACGGTGTTGCGGTCCATGCCCTCGGTCCTTTCGGGGCACAAACGCGGGATCCGGGACGCCGACCCTGCGCTACGGCATCGGCGGGGTCACCGCGACCAGCAGCCGGGCCGGGGCGTCGGAGGAGTTGACGAACCGGTGCGGCAGGCGCGAGTCGAAGGTGATCGCGTCGCCCTCGCGCAGGTGGTGGACGCGGCCGTCCACCTCGACGTCGAGTTCGCCGGCGAGCACGGTGGCGCATTCCGTGGAGGGATGGCTGTAGGGCTCGTCGGAGGAGGCCTGGCCGGGTTCGATGTCGGCCTCCAGCACTTCGAGATCGCCTTTTCCGGGGGTGAGCCTGGAGTAGGTGATGTGCTGTCGGGCGGCGCCGAGCCGCATGCGCTGGTCGCGCGTGGTCACCGCCACGCGCGGCACGTCCGGGTCGTCGAACAGGGTGGCGATGGAGGTGTCGAAGACGCGGGCGAGCTTGCGCAGTGTGCTCAGGCTCGGTTCCGCGGCGCCGTTCTCCAACTGGCTGAGCATTCCTGCCGAAATGCCTGACGCGGCAGCCAACTGACGCAAAGTCAGATCGTGCGCCTGGCGCAGTTCGCGCAGTCGGTCACCCAACATGTCCGATCCCCGTTCGCCACCGGTGCCGAGCACCCTCGACTCGCGGATCCTAGCTTGTGCGTAACGACGTGTTCAGTGTGGTTGAACGCTTGGGGGCGAACATAAGCACCCCGCCGACTCCCCGTCAAGATCGACTCGATGGCCGGCGGGTTGCCCGCGTACTACGAGGGATGTACCGGCGAGGAAACGGTGACCGGGTCGGACCCGACCGAGGCGGAGGGCATTTGTGCCCGATGACGCCTGTGAGCAGTCATCAAACCGTTATCAAAGCGGAAAATCGTCGCTCCATGTGGATGCTTGATCACCATGGATGGAACTTCGGTCCCAAATATCGAGACCGGGAAAAAAATCATTGACCATCCGGTCGGACCGCGCCTACTTTCAAGCCCACCGTTCAGCCAGATCAAACACTCGGTTCCGTCATCGGCCGATCGGGTGCCTTGAGAAAGGTGCGCCATGCAGGGCAATCAACCCATCGGGGACAACCGCCGCGGCAAAGCCGCTCGCCGGGCAGCACGCCGGGCCGCCGCACCAGTGGCGGTCACCGTGGCCGCCGCGATGATGCTCGCCGCCTGTGGCGGCGCCAAGAAGAACACCGACGGCGGCGGAGACGGCGGCACGCTCGTCGTCGACACTTCCTTCAGCCTCAAGACCGCCGACCCGGGCCGCACCTTCGAGCCCACCGGCATCATGGTCACCCGCCCCGTCTACGACACGCTGCTCACCTTCGCGAACGGCGACGTGACCAAGCCGGTGCCGCAGCTGGCCGCCTCCTACGAGGCCGCGCCCGACGCCAAGACCTTCACGTTCCCGCTGCGCCCGGAGGCCAAGTTCTCCGACGGCAGCCCGGTCACCGCGAAGGACGTCGTCTTCTCCTTCAACCGGGTCAAGAACCTCAAGGGCAACCCGGCGTTCCTGCTCGACGGCGTCACCGCCACCGCCAAGGACGAGCACACGGTCGTGCTCACCACCGCCGCCGCCGACCCCGCGCTGCCCTTCCGCATCGCCACCCCGGCGCTCGGCGTGGTCAACTCCAAGACCGTCGCCGCGCACGGCGGCAGCGACGCGGCCGGCGCCGACCAGGGCGACAAGGCCGAGCAGTTCCTCAACACCGACTCGCAGGGCAGCGGCCCGTACAAGATCACCAAGTACGACGTCTCCAGCGAGGTCATCCTCACCCGCAACGACAACTACTGGGGCAGCAAGCCCAAGTACGCCAAGGTGGTGGTGCGCAACGTGCCCGCCAACACCCAGCAGCTGAACGTGCTCAGCGGCGAGAGCCAGATCTCCCTGGACATGTCCCCCGACCAGGCGGTCAAGGTCAAGGGCCAGGCGCAGGTGCTGCAACAGCCCACGCCCACCACCGCGTTCCTGTTCAGCAACGACAACCCGGCCACCTCGCCGACCACCTCCAACAAGGACTTCCAGGAAGCCGTCCGCTACGGCCTGGACTACAAGTCCCTGCTCGATGTGGCCGGCGCCGGGTCCGCGCAGGCCGCGGGCATCGTGCCGAGCTTCTTCACCGGCGCGCTCGACCCGAGCAAGGTGATCGTGCGCGACGTCCCGCGCGCCAAGGCGGCACTGGCCCGCGCCGGGCTGAACAACCCCAGCGTCGACCTGTACTACGCCTCCGACGTCACCATCAACGGCATCAACTTCGGCGACCTCGGCGCCCGGGTGCAGGCCAACCTCAAGGAGGTCGGCATCACCGTCAACCTCAAGCCGGCCCCCACCCAGACCGCGCTCGACTCCTACCGCAACGGCTCCGAGGCGATGGGCCTGTGGTGGTGGCAGGCCGACTACCCCGACGCCAGCGACTACCTCGCCTTCACCCCCGGTGAGCTGGTCGGCCTGCGCGCCGGCTGGAAGGCCGACGCCAACGCCGAGGTGACCGGCCTGGCCCAACGCGCCAAGGTCGCCACCACCGACGCGGAGCGCGTGGCGCTGTACAAGCAGATGCAGGAGGCGATGAACAAGACCGGCCCGTTCATCCCGCTGCTCCAGCCCGCCCAGGTGATCGCCGCGAACAACTCGGTCAAGAACCTGCACTACAACCCGATCTGGTACATCGATGTCGACCAGCTCGGCTGACCCCGTCGCCGCCCCCGGCGCACCCCGGCCGGCCGCATCCCCCAAGGGGGGTGCGGCCCCCGGGCCCCGGGCCGCCCGCGGCGCCCACCCCTTCGCCCGCTTCGTCCTGGTGCGCCTGTCCGTCGGCATCCTGCTGTGCCTGGGCATCACCATGCTCGCCTTCGCGCTGACCCACGCCGTCCCCGGCGACCCGGTCGCCGCCAACCTCGGCCAGCGCGCCCTCAACGACCCCGCCGCGGTCGCCGCGTTCAAGGAGAAGAACGGACTCAACGAGTCCCTCCCGGCGCAGTACGGCAAATACCTCGACAACCTCGTGCACGGCGACATGGGCACCTCCCAGCAGACCCACCGCCCGGTCTGGGACGACCTCGGCGACCGGGTCCCCGCCAGCCTCGAACTCGCCCTGTTCGCCATCGTGTTGGCCCTGGTCATCGGCGTCGGCCTGGGCATCGTCGCGGCCGTCACCCGCAACCGCTGGCCCGACCGGGTGATCCGGATCGTCAGCCTCGCGGGCGTGTCCATGCCGGTCTTCTGGCTCGCCCAGGTCGCCTTCTACCTCTTCTCCTTCAAACTGGGCTGGATCCAGGCAGGCGGACGACTCTCCCCGGGCGCCATCCCACCCGACGAGATCACCGGCCTCTACACCCTCGACTCACTCCTCGCCGGCGACACCGGCACCTTCGGCGAAGCCTTCTCCCGACTGCTGCTGCCCGCCTGCGTACTCGCCGCCTTCAACATCGGCGTGCTCACCCGCTTCACCCGCGCCGCCGTCCTGGAAGCCCTCGGCAACGACTACGTCCGCGCCGCCCGCGCCAAGGGACTGCCCGAAGCCACCGTCATCCGCCGACACGTCCTGCGCTCCGCGCTCACCTCCATCCTCACCGTCGCCGGCCTCACCTTCGGCGGCATGCTCGCCGGCACCGTCCTGGTCGAGAACGTGCTGTCCTGGCCGGGCCTCGGCCAATACGCCTACAAGAGCGCGCTCAACCTCGACCTGCCGTCCATCATGGGCGTCTGCCTGTTCGTCGCGGTCGTCTACGTCGTGATCAACCTCCTCGTGGACCTGCTCTACGGGGTCATCGACCCGAGGATTCGCCTCTCGTGAACGCCACGCGCCTGTTCCTCGGCGATCGGCACGGAGCCGACCGCAACAGCCCCGACAGCCCCGACAGTCCCGGCGGCAAGATTGCCGCCGCGCGCAAGCGCCGCCGCGCCGGCAAGTCGCCGTGGCGCAGCCCGCTCGCCGTCACCGGCCTCGCCATCATCGGCATCTTCCTGATCGCCGCCGTCTTCGCGTCGGTGATCTCCCCCGAGGACCCGCTCGCCCAGAAGTGGCCCAAGTACCAATCCCCCTCGGGCGACCACTGGTTCGGCACCGACCAACTCGGCCGCGACATCCTCTCCCGGGTCATCCACGGCACCCGGATCTCGCTCCCGCTCGCCCTGCTCCTGGTCGTGCTCGCGATGGTCATCGGCACCGTGCTCGGCGCGGTCGCCGGCTACTTCGGCGGCTGGATCGACATGCTGGTGATGCGCTGCGCCGACCTGGTGCTCGCCTTCCCGGCGATCATCCTGGCCATGGCCGTGGTCGCGGCGCTCGGACCCAACCTGACGAACGCCGTCCTCGCCGTGGTGGTCGTCAGCTGGCCGACCTACGCCCGCGTGGTCCGCGGCCTGGTCCTGACCCTGCGGCAAAGCGACTTCGTGCAGGCCGACCGCCTCCTCGGCGCCTCCGGCTGGCGCGTACTGGCCGTGGACCTGCGCCCCAACCTGGCCGGCCCGGTCGCCGTACTCGCCGCCCTCGACCTGGGCAACGCCGTACTGCTGCTGTCCGGCCTGTCCTTCCTCGGCCTGGGCGCCCAACCGCCCGCCGCCGAATGGGGCGCCATGGTCAACGCCGGCTCGGCGAACTTCGACGCGTGGTGGGTCGCGGTCTTCCCCGGCGCGGCCATCCTGCTCTCGGTGCTCGCCTTCAACTTCCTGGGCGACACCCTGCGCGACGCGCTCGACCCGCGTACCGCGAGGGCGATCCGAAAGTGACCGACATGAACGAGACCCCGACCCCGACCGCCGCCGGCGACGCGGAACCGGTACTGGCGATCCGCGATCTGGTCGTCGAACTGCCCGGCCCCGACGGCGAACGCCTGCGCGCCATCGACGGCGTCGACCTGACCGTGGGCCGCGGCGAGATCGTCGGCCTCGCCGGCGAAAGCGGCTCCGGCAAGACGATGACCGCACTCGCCCTGCTCGGCCTGCTGCCCCAGGGCGGCACCGCGAGCGGCAGCATGCGCGTCGAGGGCGACGACGTACTGACCATGACCCCCCGTCAGGTCCGCGACCTGCGCGGCAACCGGGTCGCGATGGTCTTCCAGGACCCGATGACCTCGCTGCACCCGATGCTCAGCATCGGCAAACAACTCACCGAACACCTGCGCCACCACAAGAAGTTGGACAAGCGCGCCGCCAACGCACGCGCGGTGGAACTGCTCACCACGGTCCGCATCCCCGACCCCGAACGGGCGTTGAAGCGGTATCCGCACCAGTTCTCCGGCGGCATGCGCCAGCGCATCGCGATCGCCATCGCGCTGGCCTGCGACCCGACACTGCTGCTCGCGGACGAGCCGACCACGGCCCTCGACGTCACCGTGCAGGCCGGCATCCTGCGCCTGCTGGACCGGCTGCGCCGGGAGAACGGGCTCTCCGTACTGATCATCACCCACGACCTCGGCGTGATGTCCGCGCTCGCCGACCGGGTCAGCGTGATGTACGCCGGACGCATCGTGGAGAGCGGGCCCCGCGCCGACGTCCTGCGCGAACCCCGACACCCCTACACCCGGGGCCTGTTGGACGCACTGCCACACCCCGACGGCGGCAACGCCGCACTGGTCCCGATCGTCGGCGCGCCGCCGAAGCTCGGCCAGGCGCCCACCGGTTGCGCGTTCCACCCGCGCTGCCCGCACGCCGTGGACTCCTGCCGCGAGGACCGCCCCCGACTGCTCGCGCTCACCCCCACCCACGCCGGCGCCTGCCCGATCGACCCCCTGGCCGTCACCACCACGAAGGTGGGTACCCCATGACCGCGTCCACCGCTGCGACTTCGTCGGACACCGGGCTTCGGCTGCGCGAGCTGAGCGTGTCCTACCGCGCCCCCGGCCGCCCGCCGGTGCGCGCCGTCGCCGGCGTCGACCTGCACGTGGCGCCCGGGCAGGTGGTCGGCCTGGTCGGCGAATCCGGCTGCGGCAAGTCCACCCTCGGCAAGGCCGCCGTCGGACTGCTCAAGCCCGCCGGCGGCAGCGTCGAGTTCAACGGACACACCGTCACCCCGCTCGGGCTGCGCCCGCGGCCGGTGACCCAACGCGGCCTGCAGATGGTCTTCCAGGACCCCTACGCCTCGCTCAACCCGCGCCGCAAGGTCGGCGAACAGATCTCCGACGCCGTCGTGCTCAACGGCGGCAGCCGGGACAGCGGCCGGGAGCTCGCCCGCGAACTCCTGGAGCGGGTCGGCCTGCCCGCCGAATTCGTCGACCGTTTCCCGCACGAGTTCTCCGGCGGACAGCGGCAACGCATCGCCATCGCCCGGGTGTTGGCCGCCGAACCCAGCTGCATCGTGGCCGACGAACCGATCGCCGCCCTCGATGCGTCCGCCCAGGCATCGGTGGCCAACCTGCTGCTCACCCTGGCCCGGGAGCGCAACGTCGGCCTGCTGTTCATCTCGCACGACCTGTCCATCGTGCGCCAGATCGCCGACACCGTCGCGGTGATGTACCTGGGCACGGTGGTCGAAAGCGGCCCCACCGACCAGGTCTGGGACGACCCGCGCCACCCGTACAGCAAGGCGCTGATCGCCGCCGTACCGCGCGCCGACGGCAGCGGCGAACTGCCCGTCGACCTGCCCGGCGACGTCCCCGACCCGGCCTTCCCGCCCACCGGCTGCCGGTTCCACCCGCGCTGCCCGATCGCCGTCGACGCGTGCGCGATCGACGAACCCGCCCTGGTCGAATTCCTCCCGGACCGGCGCGCGGCCTGCACGGTGCTCGCGTCGACCCTCACGAAAGTCGGGTGATCGCCCATGTGGCTGACCAACTGTCACGTCGTCGACGTCGCCACCGGCGACGTCCTGCGCAACCGCAGCGTGCACATCGAGGAAGGCACGATCATCGACGTGACGGCCGCCGCGCCGCCGCACGCCGATGCGCGCGACCTGGGCGGGCGTTACCTGCTCCCCGGCCTGATCTCCTGCCACTCGCACCTGTCGGTGGTCTTCCCCTTCGCCGACACCCGCGAGGACGAATCCCCCGGCCTGACCGCGTTCCGGGCCGCACAACGCGCCGCCGACGCACTGCGGGCCGGCATCACCACGCTGCGCTGCGTCCACGAGCAGAACCAGATCGACCTGGTCCTGCGCGACGCGCACCGCCGCGGCTGGATCCAGGCCCCGCGCATCTACGGCGCGGGCCGCGCGCTGTCCACGCCGCACGGGCACGGCGAGGGTGCGGACTGCTCGTACGCCACCGGCGCCGACGGCTTCTACCGCGCGGCCCTCGGCGAACTCGCGGCCGGCGCCGACCACTTGAAGATCTTCATCAACTCCGGCCTGGCCCGCGAGGGCGAGGACTTCGAGCACGCCGAGATGACCGACGAGGAAATCGCCGCCACCGTCAAGGCCGCCCACGAACACGACGCGTACGTGGTCGCCCACTCCGGTGAATCCGCCGCCATCCGGCAGGCCCTCGCCCAGGGCGTACGCAGCTTCGAACACGCCTACGCCCTCGACGACGACACCGCCCGCCTGCTCGCCGACCGGCGCGCGTTCGTCACCCCGACGTTGTGCGTGACCAACTCGCTGGGCTGGATGCGCGAGAACGGCTTCGAGGAAGCCTCCATGGCCAACGCGCGCAACGCGATCGAGCCGCACCAGGCCAGCTTCCGCCGAGCGGTCGCGGCCGGCGTCCAGCTGGTCAACGGCACCGACATCCCGCCGGCCGACCTGGTCGAGGGTGTCCCGGCCGCCGTCTACGAGATGTACCTGATGGCCCAGGGCGGCCTGGACAACCTCCGCGTCCTGCAATCGGTCTCCACCACGGCGGCGCGCCTGGTCCAGGCCGAACACCACCTCGGGCAGGTCGCGCCCGGCTACACCGCGGACCTGATCGCGGTGGAGGGCGACCCGATGCAGGACATCACGGCGATGGGGCGACTGTCGTTCGTGATGCAGGGTGGGCGGGTCGTTCGGGACGACGATCCGGCCTGAGACTGTACGGCTGTACCCGCACATCTTCCGTATGAAGGGAACCACAACCCCATGACCGACCCCGCCACCTCGCGCGCCGCCGCCCACCCGTCCGCCGGTTCGGCCGAGGACCGCGCCGCGGTGTGGAGCGCGCTGCTCGACATCTACGCCGGCTTCACCGCCGGCGACCGGGACCGGATCGACCGCCGGATCCACCCGGAGGCCACGATCTGGGACTCGGCCGCCCCCGAACTCCTGTTCGGCCGCGCCGACTTGGACCGGATCCGGGCCGCGCGCCCGGTCGGCCCGGACGCCCCCGTGGTCACCGGGATCCACGCGAGCGACGAGGTGATCGACGTCTGGGACGACACCGCGCTCGCCCGCTACACGCTGCGCGTCGACTTCGCGCCGGCGGCGGACGGCACGGTCCTGCCCGCCGAACACATCCGCAACACCGCCGTGGCCCGCCGCTTCGAGCAGGGCTGGCTGGTCGTACACAACCACGAGGACCTGCTGGCCTGACGCCCCTCGTCAGTGCTCCTTCGGGCCCGGGACGCCGGCCGGGTCGTGGTGCGGGGGCGCGACGTTGGCCGGCTCGCCGCGGCGGGCGGCGCCGGGAGCGCGGGCGATCACACTCGGGCCGTGCGTGGAGGACTTGAGCTGCCACGGCACACTGATCACCATCACGCCCGGGGTGAACAGGAGTCGGCTCTTGAGCCACAGCGCCGACTGGTTGTGCAACACGTTCTCCCACCAGTGGCCCACCACATACTCCGGGATGACCACGCTGATCAGGTCGCGCGGCCGGGCGTTGTGCAGCGCGCGCACGTGTCCCACCACCGGCCTGGTCAGCTCGCGATAGGGCGAGTCCAGCATGGTCAGCGGCACCTCGATGCCGTACTCCTCCCACCGGGCCCGGATCTCGTCCGCCTCGTCGCGATCGACCACCACGGTGAGCGCCTCCAGGCTGTCCGGGTGCGACGCCTTGGCGTACGCCAGCGCCCGCAGCGTCGGCTTGTGCACCTTGGAGACCAGCACGATCGCGTGTACGCGCGGCGGCAGGATGCTTTCCTCCACCGGATCGGTGACCGCCATCTCCTCGGCCGCGCTGTCGTAGTGCCGGCGGATCCCGCGCATCGTCACCCACAGCAACACGGCGGCGATCACCGCCAGGTAGGCGCCCTGGGTGAACTTGGTGATCAGCACGACGACCAGCACCAGACCGGTGACCACCGCGCCCACGCCGTTGATCGCGCGCGCGGTGTGATGTCGGCGCCGGACGGTCGGGTCGGTCTCGGCGCGCAGTTCGCGATTCCAGTGCCGGACCATGCCGGTCTGGGAGAGCGTGAACGAGGTGAAGACGCCGAGGATGTACAGGTGGATCAGGCTGGTCACCGAGGCGTGATAGGCCCACAGCAGCCCGGCGGCGACCACGGCCAGCGCGATGATCCCGTTGGAGAACGCGAGTCGGTCGCCGCGCGTATGCAACTGGCGCGGCAGATACCGGTGTTGCGCCAGGATCGAGGCGAGCAGCGGAAAGCCGTTGAACGCGGTGTTCGCGGCCAGGACCAGGACCAGCGCGGTGGCGGTCTGGATATAGAAGAAGCCCACACTGTGCGGCCCGCCGAAGATCGCCGCCGCCAACTGGGCGATCACGGTGCGCTGCGGCGTGGTGTGGCAGTCGCCGGGTATCCCGGTCAGCCGGCAGGTGTCCTCGGTGATGTGCACGTCGGAGATCAGCGCGAGCGCGGTGATCCCGGCGAACATCAACACCGCGATCAGCCCCATCACGCTCATCGTGGTGGCGGCATTGCGCGACTTGGGCTTGCGAAATGCCGGTACGCCGTTGGAGATCGCCTCGACACCGGTCAACGCGGTACACCCACTGGAGAACGCGCGCAGCCCCAGCATCAGCAGCGCGAGTCCCGCGAGATGCTCGTCCCCGGGTTTGGGCGTGACACCGTACGCGGCGGACTCGGCCACCGGCGCGTCGCCGAGCAACCAGCGGAACAGGCCCGTGGCGCACATGATCAGCACGCCGGCCACGAACAGATAGGTGGGGGCGGCGAACGCGCGCCCCGACTCGCGCACGCCCCGCAGATTCACCGCGGCCAGTATCGCGACGAAGCCCACCGCCATGCCGGTGCGGTACTCGTTGGCGGCCGGCACGGCCGAGATGATGTTGTCGACCCCGGACGCGACCGACACCGCCACGGTCATCACGTAGTCCACCATCAACGACGCGGCGACGACCAACCCGGCGGAAGGCCCCAGATTGGTGGCGACCACCTCGTAGGACCCGCCTCCGGACGGGTAGGCGTACACGACCTGCCGATACGACAACACCACGACCGCCATGAGCGTCACGACCGCCACCGCGACCCAGGTGGTCAGATAGAGGAACGCCACGCCGCCCACGGTCAGGACGAGCAGGATCTCTTGAGTGGCATAGGCGACCGAGGACAGCGGGTCGGACGCGAAAATCGGCAACGCGAGCCGTTTCGACAACAACGTCTCCTGAAGCCCCTCACTCGGCAGGGCCCGACCGATCACCAACCGCTTGAACGCGTCCACGAGTCTCGCCACGGCGTGAGCGTATTCGACCAGAGCCGATCAGAACGCGGATCGATCGTGACGACCCGGCAAAATCGTTCGTCCACATGGTCCGAGCCGGCCGAGCCAGGTTTCCGAATCCGCCTCCGCCGGCCCGGGGCAGGTGCGCAGGATGAGGCCGTCGGCCACTCCGAGGGCTGCTGGGCGCCCCTGCTCGGGCCCAGACGAAGCACTGACCAACCGCACGCACACGACTCGGAATCAGCAGGCGCCGTGAGAGACTCGATGTCCTCCCCAGACCGCGACCATGGTCGAGGAAGTGAAGTGGACCATGAGCCCCGGAACTCGGACGGGGATCGCCAGACACGCGGGCGTGCGATTTGCACTAAGTACCAAGGAAACCAACGCTAATGCCCGATTCGATGAAACTAGTCAAAAGCACGCTCCCCGAGACCTAAAACCCCAGGTCATCGAGCCTGCTCCCCGCGCACGCGGGGATGGTCCCGACGCCCATTGTCATGACGTCGGTCAAACCCTCTGCTCCCCGCGCACGCGGGGATGGTCCCAAGTCGTTGATGTCCATGGGCATGATCTCGTCCTGCTCCCCGCGCACGCGGGGATGGTCCCGATGAGCACCAACGACTACCGGGGAGCGCCCCCTGCTCCCCGCGCACGCGGGGATGGTCCCCCGGGATGCGCGAGGACCGCATCCGTCAGCAGCTGCTCCCCGCGCACGTGGGGATGGTCCCGCGGATCCGGCCATCGCCGGATGCGAGGACCCCTGCTCCCCGCGCACGCGGGGATGGTCCCTACCCACAACCTTCCGGATGGCAACCCGACACCTGCTCCCCGCGCACGCGGGGATGGTCCCGCATCCTCGTGCGCTGGCAGTATGTGCAGTCGCTGCTCCCCGCGCACGCGGGGATGGTCCCCGCCCCGGCGCCCGGACTACTTGAGGGAGTGACTGCTCCCCGCGCACGCGGGGATGGTCCCACGGTCTGCACGGCCGCGTGCTTCGGCGGCCGCTGCTCCCCGCGCACGCGGGGATGGTTCCGCTTCAGCAGCCGGCCCGCGTTGGCCGTGTCGCTGCTCCTCGCGCACGCGGGGATGGTCCCCCCCAGGCCCCAGCCGACGCGACCGACACCCACTGCTCCCCGCGCACGCGGGGATGGTCCCCGGGCCAGCGAGCAGACGGTCACCGCCCGGCCCTGCTCCCCGCGCACGCGGGGATGGTCCCCTGGCGCAGATAAAGACGCCTTGGCGATTTGGCTGCTCCCCGCGCACGCGGGGATGGTCCCGTTGTCATTCTGCATGACATCGCTGGCCTGTGCTGCTCCCCGCGCACGCGGGGATGGTCCCGTGCTCTTGTCCAAGCCGGCCAGGTCGGCCGCCTGCTCCCCGCGCACGTGGGGCTGGCGGAAGCAAGTGAGCTCAGGGGCTCGGGGTTGTCGGGCAGAAGGTGTGTTCCAGGGCCTGGGTGACGGTGGCTTCGTGGGCGGGCTGGTTGCCGGGCAGGGTGCTGATTGCCAGGGCCAGTTGGCGGTTGGCGTCGGGCGTGCCGAACATCCAGGTTTCCCAGCCGGCGCCGCCGCCGGTGTGGCCGTAGATGGGGCCGCAGGTGAGGGTCAGGCGGTGTAGGCCCAGGCCGTAGATGCCGGTGGAGTCGTCGCCGTACACGGTTTTCATCTCGCGTAGTTCGGCCGGGCGCAGGAGTCGGCCGCTCAGCAGGGCCTGGTCGAAGCGGATGAGGTCATTCGTCGTGGAGATCATCTCGCCGGCGGAGCGGAGGACCGTCCAGCTTCCCGTGGTGGCGTCCTGTGGGCCGGTCGGGGTGACCAAGTAGGTGTGTGCGAAGGGCGATCGTATCGTCGGGGAGGTGCCGGCGAAGGAGGTGTCGCGCAGGTGTAGTGGGCGCAGGATGCGGCGTTCGATCTCGTGGGAGTACGACTTGCCGGTGACGTTTTCGATGATCAGGCCGGCGATGAGGTAGTTGGTGTTGGAGTAGTTCTGTGCCTCGCCGGGGCGATTGGTGGGTGAGTGGCCGGAGTTCGGGCCGATCGCTCGGTTCACGAGGTCTCGGGCGGACCAGGTCTTCCAGCGGCCCTGGTCCAGCCACGCCTGGTTCATGGCGGGGTCCGACCAGTCCGGGACGATGGTGTGGTCGTGCGTGAAGTCGTAGTAGCCGGACGTGTGGTTGAGGATCTGACGCAGTGTCACGACGTTGCCCTCGGGGATGCCGGGGACGTAGTGGTCGATCGTCTCGTCCAGGCGGACTCGACCCTCTCCGGCCAGTTGCAGCAGCACGGTCGCGACGAAGGTTTTCGTGACGCTGGCGATGTGGATCTTGCCGGTCGCGTCTACCGGGGCACCCGTGCGGAGGTCGGCGACGCCTGCCGTGCCGGTCCAGGACGGCTCGTTCGCGTCGCGGACCTTGGCCACGGCGGCCACGTCGCCGTTGGTGATCAGTGCGTCGAGGTCGCGTTGTAGGCCGGCGGTGTCGATCGGGGGCCGGGGGGTCGATCCGGTGGTGGGGGCGGCATTTGCGGCGAAGGTCGTGGTGAGGCCGAGGCTGAGTGATAGGGCGGCCTGTACTGCGGCGATCCGGAGCAGCATGCGACGCCGGGGGCGAGGGCGGTGTTGCGGACGAGCCTTCATGTGCGGTGACTTCCTGTGCGGTGGGCGCGGGGACGACCGACTGCGCGGGACATGTACCACTGTCCGGCAACGCCGACTCGAATACGTGCCTGGACGCGCCGGGCCGGATCGGATTCCTGCAGCTCGGGGAGCCGAAGTGACCGTGTTTGGACGGGTGTTGGCCGAGATTGACGGACGGCCGGGACGCTGGTCCTCGACTTGGCGAGTACGCGTGAGCGCTTCGAAGCGGACGACGGACAGGGGTCGTCCGCTTCGAGGCGGTGCGTGGGGTCGGTCAGGCGTGCCCGGCGGCGGCCAGTAGGCGGGGGAAGCGGTCGTTGGGGCGGCAGATTTCGCCGAGGTCGGGGTCGTCGACCTCTTCGATGCCCGGTTCGACGCGGGCCACGTACGCCTGGAGGTCGTCCTCGGCTTCGAGTTCGGTGGGGGTGGGCGGCGGGACGGGTGCGTGGAGGCGGCAGGCCCAGTGGTGGGCGTCCTCGGGTTCGCCCTCGACCCGGTGGTGCAGGGTCAGCAGGCGCATCGCCTCGACGTTGTCGGCGCCGGCGGCGTACCGCCACCAGAACGCCGCCGGGGCCGGGCGGCCGGTGAGGTAGAGCAGGCAGCCGAAGACCAAGGCCCCGGCCGGGATGCGTTTTTGTACGAAGCCGACGAGCAGGGGGCCGGTGGTCGCTCGGCCCACCACGACCTTGCAGGTACGTTCCAACTCGGCGGCGGCGCGGTTCTGGCAGGCGTGCGCGTCGGTGAAGCAGGCGCGGCGCGGGGAGCCGACGGTGGTGGGGCGCACCACGGCGGCGAGGAGTTCCTCCTGGGCGATGCGGTCGGCCAGGCGGCGGGTGGCGGCGGCGGGATCGTAGTCGGCGAAGGCCGCGTCCATGTCGCGCCGGCGCTGTTGCAGGGCGTGGTCGAGCGGGCTGAGGTGGCTCATGCTGTCGCTTCCCGGGGGTGCGTCGGGGTCGCTGGGGTGGCGTCGGGCCGGTCTTGGTGGTGTGCCTGGTCGAGGGCGGTGGCCAGTTGTTTGCGGGCGGCGTGTACATGGCTGCGGACGGTGGAGATGGTCACTCCCAGGTAGTCGGCGACGTCCTGGAGCGGCAGTTGCATCACCAGGTGCAGGCGGGCACAGGTGGCGCGTTTTATCGGCATCGACGCGATCGCGCGGTCCAGGGCGTCCAGGTGCGGGACGAGCGTGGCCGGGTCGTCGGCGCCGGGGCAGGCGATGTCGGGTGCGCCGGGGGCGGTGAAGTCGATGAGTACCTCGGGGGTACGGCCGCGCCGACGGCGGATGTCGACGACCCGGCGGCGCAGGATCCCGAAGGCGAGGGCGAGCGGGGGACTGGGGTGGCGGAGGATCTCGGGCCAGCGCCGGGACAGCGCGAGCAGGACGTCCGCTACGGCCTCGTCGGCGTCGTGGGCGCAGCCGAGGCTCTTCCAGGCGTGGTCGGTCAGGGTCTGCCGGTGCTCGCGGCAGAACTGTACGAAGTCCAACGGCGCGTCGATCACCGGCCCGCCGGGTGCGGGGCGTCGGAGGTCGAGCGGGTCGTGGGCCGGGTCGCGGCGCAGGCGGAGGTCTTCGAGGGCGTCGGTGAGCATCCGGAAGGCGCGCTTGACCGGCGGGGCCGGTTCGCGCAGGACGTCGTCCCAGTGCCGGAACAGGTCGAGCAGGACGTCGGCGACGATGTCCTCGGCCTCGGGGCGCGAGCCGAGGTGGTCGTACGCGAAGCGGGTCAGGGTGAGCTGGTGACTGTGGCAGAACGCGACGAAATCGTTGCGTAGGAGGTCCACCAGGTCCACGTCCACGGCTTGGGCCTGTTCGGGCTGTCGGGGTTCGGTCATCGTCCGCCGCCCTTGCCGCGGGCGGCACGCGTGGTGCAATACCCGTGCCCGCAGGGGTGGTTGGGTACGGGAAGCGCCAGGCCGCGCAGCAGGGCACCGAGTGGGGCGCGTACGACGATGATCAACACGCCTATGACCAGCCAGAGTTGTCTGGCCTCGGGGCCGAGGAGTTTGTTCAAGGCAGGGGTTCCTTCCGTGATGTCGGGCGCGGACACCGCGCCGGGCGCGACGTCGGGTGCTGCGCGGCGCCGGGTGATGCCCGCGAGGTCCGAAGGCCTCTCACCCCCTACCTCGCCGGCGGACCTGTCGACGTCCAGTCCGGACTCGCAAAATCTGGCACACCACACCGAATCGACTACACGTTCTCGCCCCACCAGCCGGAATCCGCACGGTCGTTGCGACCGTGGGCCGGTTGGGCGGTGCAAGCCGCACGGGGCGTGCGGGCGGTGTGGGCCGTGCGGCCCGTGTTCAGGCGCGGGTGCCGGGCGGGTGCCAACCGGGTTTTCGGAAAAGGGGATCTGCCGGGTATTTCGGTGTGTACCGTGGCTTCTCGGTTGGTCATGAGCACAGCGTTGCTGATTCGTGACGAAGGGTTATGAGGCGTTGAACGTTTCCGGAAAACGTCGGGTGGCGCTGATGGCCGGGCTGGCCGCCGTAGTCGTGGGGACCATGGGTGGACTGCCGGCGTCGGGCTCGACGTTCGGTGGTCAGGCGGCCCAACAGGGGCCCGGGGCCGCCGCGTTGTCGGGGCCGGGGTGGAAGTCGGCCGGGGCGAGCAAGTTGTTGTCGAGCGGCTACACGATCAGGTTCCACGACCGCAGGGCGGCCGATTGGCTCGGCCCGTATGTCCGGGCGTCGGCCGCCGAGTTGCGGCGGATCACCGGGTTGCCGGTCACCGTGGACGCCGCGCCGGTGGGTTACCTGGCGCCGCGCTCGACGGGCGAGATCGTGGTCGGCGCGCTTGCCAATCCGTGTGTCAAGCCTGCCGACGGCGGGCCGTGGGCCGTGGTGACGGACGGTTCCGGTACGCCCGGCTTCAGTTGTGGGTTCCACGCGCGTGCCCTCCCGGAGACGGTGACCAGCGGGCAGGTGTACATCGACACGTCGTTCTTCACCGCCGACGGTCGACCGAGCGCGCGTCTGGGCGAGGCCGGGATGCGCAACCACGTCAGCCACGAACTCGGGCACGCCCTGGGCCTGGCGCACGCCGACGACGCGCCCGGTGGTTGCCTCAAGGGTGCGGATTCGGGGGAGCGCCCGGTGATGTGCACGGCCGCGAACGGCTACCAGGACGCGCGGGCGGGCCAATACGTCCAGCAGTTCGACGTCCAGGGCCTGCGCGCGCTCGCCGCCGCGGCCGGCGCGCCGGTGCCGCCGCAGGGCCCGGTGCGCGGGGTCGGCGGGACGTGTCTGGACGTCGAGGGCGGCCGACCCGCCAACGGTACGCCGATCCGGATCGGGGCCTGCGACACGGGAGTCGGCCAGTCCTGGATCCTGGACCGGGACGGTACGTTCCGCGCGCTGGGGAAGTGCCTGGACGACACCGGCGACGGCAGCGCGGACGGCACCCGGATCCAATTGTTCGACTGCAACGGCTCACCCGCCCAGAAGTGGCGGGTCGACGCGAAGGGCCGGGTCGTACACATCGCGACGGGCAAGGTACTCGACGTCCCCGGCGACCACTCCACGAACGGCGCGGCGGTACAGCTGTATTCGGCCCATTCGGGGCGGGGTCAGCTGTGGGAGGTCCCCAAGTAGCGGTTCGGGTAGGAGAGTTCGGCCACTGGCAGCCAAGCCCGCGCCCTACGCGAGGCCCGACCCGGCTCGACCGCGCCGGCCCTGCGTTCCGGTCGCGGTGGGTCAGGCGACCTGGCCGGGCAGTACTTCGCGAAGCAGCGAGTCGGCTCCGCATCCCGTACGCCACTTGATGACGAGCTTGTTGCCGTCCCGGAATTCGAGGCGCAGGCGGGTCTCGCCGGACCAGCCGACCTTGATCCGAGAGTGGGCGATGGAGGTCCACGGGATGTCGAGGATCCGTGCGGGCCCCTGTCCGGCCAGGTGGTCGCTCCACTCCTGGGGGGTGAACCGGTATGCGGCGCCCAGTCTGTAGGCGTCGTGGTCTCGTCTCTGACGCTTCCAGGCCAGGATGGCCAAGGGGGGTTGGCGAGTGGCGAGCACGGTACGGAAGCCGCGCCGGGAGGCGAAGGGCACGTCGACGTAGACGAGTCGATCCTCGAAGAGCCACAGGCGGCTGCCGTGGGCGAGAAAGGTCGTGGAGCAGGCGTCCGCGACGAAGACGGGCGCGAACGTCGCGTCCGGTTCGTGCGTGGTCTCGGCGGCCGTGTGTGGTGCTTCAGGTGCCATGGAAGCGGGTTCCCTCCGGGATGGCCCACACGGTATGGGCGTTGGATCATCCCGTTGGTTGCTTGCAATGGCAAGAGGTATGCGGCGAGAGGGTGTTGCGGTTCGACGTGAGGGCCGGAGGGGTTTGCCTGCTGCCGGTCTCCATCGCCGTTGACGTGCGGGATTCCGAGTGCCACGGCATGCCGTCAGGGGGCGGCGGGGTCGGGCTGATGGGTGGTCAGTGCTTGGCCGATTCGGTGCGATGGACCAGGTCGGCGATCAACGACGTGATGCGGGGCCAGAGTTCGTTTCGGCGGCCGGGTCGGTGCGCTGAAGTGCGGTCGAGTGCGGCCAAGTGCGGTGAACCGCCGGTGGATCGTTGGGGGCGGTGTCTGTGTGGGCCGGGTTCGGATTCGGATTCGGCCGGCTGTGTGGCCCTCGGCGGTGCTCGTGACCTGGGTCGTGGTGGCGGGTATGGGCCGAACGAGGTGTGTTCGCGGCTTCTGCGTCCGGTGATTCGTACGGGTTGGGGTGGGCGTGGTCGGTCGTGGTCGGCCGGCTGGAACAGGGCTTCTTCCCTGCCGAGTTCGGGCCCTACAGTCGGTTCACGTCCAGTGACGGAATGATCACGCAACCGTGGTGTCTTCGTCGCCGTGCGGGGGATCGAAGCTGATCCCCGGGGTCCGCCGGGGGGTCGGCGGATGGAGGGGAGGGGGCTTGGCGATCCGACCGGAAGCCTTGCGGGACACGCTCGTTGGGAGGGGACTTGCCGTGCGACACGCCGAGGTCGCGGGCAAGCGGTGGCGAGCCTGTTGTGCGAGGCGTTCGAGGCACCGACACGCGACGGCGTGGCGCCTCCGAACGTCCGGTCGATGGCCGGAGCACTCCGTGGTGTCCGGGTACGGCGGCGACTTTGCCCCCGTACCCGGATCCGCCGCGGAGGCGGCGTTGCGCGGTCGGTCTCACTGGTAGTCGAAGAAGCGGGTCCACCAGATCACCGGGTTGCGGCGGGACGGCGGGTGGTAGGACGCGAGTTCGCTGACGCCGTCGTATTTCGTCTTGAGCAGGCGGGCGGGGATGGAGACGTAGCCGAGTGCGTCGAGTTCCGCTTCGATGCGGTCGCGGTCGGCGTGGAAGACCTCGTGTTCCTCGTTGAGAAGGTCTCCCGCGTTGTGGACGGTCACGGCGGCGAGGTTCCCGAAGTTGCTGATGGTGACCACGACTTGGCCTCGGCAGGTGGTCACCTCGGCGGGGAGGACGATCGTCCCGTGATGGCTGCAATCCTGGGCCTCCCGATCCACCACGCAGTGGCACCCGAAGCGCCGATTCAGCCGAACCACGAGCTGCTCGAACCGGGCCCGGGTGGCGGCGTGGTCGTAGCCGCGCGGGATCTCCATGAAGTCGGGGTCGGCATCGTCGAGTTCGCGGAGCAGCGCCCACGCGTGCGCGTCGTCGAGTGGCATCGTCGACGTCTCCTCGGTGTGTGTCGGGACGTGCATGCCGGCCGCTTCGCAGGCGGGCCGTGTGCTGGGCCGGCGGCAGGCCGTAGGCGCATCGGCACGTGCGGTCGAACCGGGTGGGGCTCGCGTACCGCACGGACGCCGCGATCAGCGCCGCGATGGCGTCGAGGGCCGACCAACCGCCGCTCGGTGGCGGGTAGTTGCGGGTGCTTCCGGAAGCGTAGCGGGCGGGTGCCGCCGGCGGCCGTGAAGCGGCTGGTTTCAAAGCGAGAGCGAGCAATGTTTGTCGACGGTTTCGGGCACCACTTGGCGATCGAACGGTTCGAAAATGTCGATGAGAAGTGACGACGCTGGAGAGACCCGGCTGGTTGCCAAACAATGAGGGCTTACCGGCGACGTAGCCGTCCGGAGGTGTCGGAGGTGCGCGGTAGCGTCGCCGCATCCGACCAAGGAGGGCCGTGTGGCGACCAGGTGGAGCTTGACGATCGACTGCGCGCAGCCGGCGCGGCTCGCGAGGTTCTGGGCGCTGGCGTTGGGCTATGCGGAGAAGCCGGCGCCCACGGGGTTCGGGAGTTGGGAGGAATGGTTCACGCGCCATGGGATCCCGGAGGACGAGTGGGATGAAGGTGCGTATCTCTGTGATCCGGACGGGGTGGGTCCCAACCTCTCGTTCCTGCAGGTTCCGGAGCCGAAGGTGGTGAAGAACCGGCTGCACTTGGACGTGCAGGTCGGCGGCGGCCGTGAAACACCGTGGGAAGTGCGATGGCCACGTGTGGTGGAAGCGGTGGAGCGGTTGACTGCCGCAGGTGCGACGGTGGTCCGTGAGGACGACTCGCAGGGCAGGCCCGATCACGTGGTGATGGCGGATCCGGAAGGAAACGAGTTCTGCCTGGTCTGACAGATTTCGGCCGGGGTCACATGTAGCCGAGTTCGTCGATGTATGCGGATATCTGCATGGATCGACCTATGCCGAACCCGTGACTATGCCGAGTGAGAGGGCGAGCGTGCTGGTCTGCGGGCCGGAGGACGGGCATGGACGAAGAATAGGAGGGCAACGGATCAGTGTCCCTGCATTATCGGGTCGGCCCGGCAGGCGGACGGTCCGTCACAGGCCGTCGAGGAACGCGAGGACTTTGTCGGTGGGGCGGAAGCGGCCAGGCGCCAGTGGCTGCTGTTGCGGCCGGCGCGTCGATACCGCGAGTCGTCGATGGTGCACTCCTCGCCCGGGCTCGGAGTTCGGGCTTCCTCCAGCAGGAGCCTGGCGCGTTGCGGCCGGGTCTCGGCGGCGCGGACGAGCGGGGTGCCGGTCGCGTTGGGTGATGGGGGCCACCGCTGAACCTTGGGGGCTTTGCGGTGGCCGGTGTGGGGTGTGGGGTCAGCGGATTGTGGTGCCGTATACGTGGTCTACCGACATGACCATCAGGACGCGGCGGTCGGAGATCATTACCGAGCGGTATTCGGACCAGTTCGGGTGTTCGCCGGCGGCGCGGCGGTAGTAGTCGACGAGGGCTTCGACTTCCGGGCCGTTCGGGTCGGTGCCCGGGCCGGTGAGGGTTACCGTGCCTTCGGCGGTGGCCCAGGAGGCGCCGTCGCGGCTGGTGACCTCCAAGGCGGCCCGGGGGTCGCGGCGCAGGTTGGCGGTTTTGGCGCGGCCTTCGGTCATCGAGACGTAGAGGAGGCTTGCTTCCCGGTCGTAGTACGGCATGACGGGCGAGAGTTGCGGGCGGCCGTCGGACTTGATCGTGGCCAGGACGCCGAGGCGGCTCTCCGCGAGCAGGGCGTGCGGGTCGAACGAGGCGGTTGTCATGTTTCTTGGCAAGTCTTGGTCCCCGGTGGGGTATTCCCGCCGTTCGGGTGGTTTCTTTTGGTCTTTGGTTTTCCCTGCGGTGCGGTGCGCTGCGGTTTCGGCGAGGTTTGGCCGGTGGCCACGATGGTGGTGTGTGTGTGCAGGCCGCTTCCAGGATGTGGATGGCTGCCGGGCTACCGGTGCGATGTCGCCGGGATCCGGGCGTGGATGAGGTCGGCGGCCTTCTCGGCGATTGCGATGGTCGGTGCGTTGGTGTTGCCGCGCGGGATGGTCGGCATCACCGACGCGTCGACCACGCGCAGCCCGTCGACGCCGCGTACCCGCAGTTCCAGGTCGACCACGGACGACTCGTCGGGGCCCATCGCGCACGTACCCACGGGGTGGTACGCGGTCTGTGCGTGTGCGCGGATGAAGGCGATCACGTCCGTGTCGGACGCGGACGCGGGTGCGTACAGCGGGCCGGCGAGGCGGTCGGCGAGTGGGCGGGCCGCGGCCCAGCGCATGACCAGCCGGACGCCCGCGACCTGTGTGGCCAGGTCCTCGGGTACGGCGAAGTGGTTGTGCGTGATGAACGGTTTGGCCGTCGGGTCGGGGGAGGCGAGTGCGACCCGGCCGCGTGCGGCGGGTTTGAGCGTGCTCGCGCCGAGTGACAGGGCGTGTTGGGTGACGGGGGTCAGGCCCTCGCCGGCGAAGCCCGCCGGGATGGCGTACAGCTGCAGGTCGGGCGCGGTCAACGAGGCGCGGCTGCGGACGAAGCCGCCGGCCTCGACGAGGTTGGTGGTCAGCGGGCCGCGCCCGGTGGCGTACGCGGCGTGGTGTTCGGGTCGATCGAAGACGTCGAACAGGCTTTCCGGGTGGGCGCATTGGTACACCTGTGGGACCACGACGTGATCGCTGAGGTTGCGTCCGACGCGCGGCGAGGCGACCACGGGGGTGATGCAGTGCGCGGCCAGTTCGTCGGGGTCGCCGATGCCGGAGAGCATCAACAACTGCGGTGAGCCGTACGCGCCGGCGCACAGGATGACCTCGCGGTCGGCGGCGAAGGATACGTCCCGACCGAGGCGGGTGCCGGTGACGCCGACGGCGCGGCCGTGTTCGATGCGTACGCGGGTGACCTGTACGTGTGTTTCCACGGTCAGGTTGGCGCGGTGCGCGGCGGGGCGCAGGTAGGCCTGGGCGGTGCCGGCGCGGCGGCCGTCGCGTTGGGTGAGTTGGTAGCGGCCGACGCCGTCCTGGACGGGGCCGTTGAAGTCGTCGTTGGCGGGCAGGCCGAGGGTGTGGGCCGCGGCGAGGGCGGCGCCCACGAGGGGGGTGCGGTGGCGTGGGTCGCAGACCGCGAGGGGGCCGCCGACGCCGTGCAGTTCGCTCGCGCCGCGTTCGTTGTCCTCGGCGCGGAGAAACATCGGCAGCAGGTCGGTCCAGCCCCAGCCGGTGCAGCCGAGGTCGCGCCATTCGTCGTAGTCGGCGGGGTTGCCGCGGATGTACACCATGTAGTTGATCGAGGAGGAGCCGCCGAGGACGCGGCCGCGTGGCAGGTAGAGCCGGCGGTTGCCCAGGTGGGCCTCGTAGTGGGTGCTGTGGTCCCAGTCGACGGCGGTGCGGTAGAGGGTGGGGAAGCCGGCCGGCATGTGCACCATGGGCGAGGTGTCGGCGCCGCCGGCTTCCAGGAGCAGGACGCGTACGTCGGGGTCGGCGCTGAGCCGGTGGGCGAGGACGCATCCGGCGGAGCCGGCGCCGACGATGACGTGGTCGTAGGTGCCGGTGCTCATTGGTCGGCGACGCGGATGGTGGTGTGGGCGGTCGGGTGGGTGGCGGTGCGGGCGGCGGCGTGGGTGGCGAAGTGGTGGGCGGGTTGGGCGGTTTCGGCCCTTTCCTCGGCGCGGACGGATTCGTACAGCGCGGTGATGTTGCCGCCGCCGAAGGTACGCGCGCCCTGGCGTTCGATGACCTCCACGAAGAGGGTGTCGCGCGGGTGTACGGACTTGGCGAAGATTTGGAACAGCTGTCCGCCGTGGTCGGTGTCGGCGAGGATGTCGAGTTCGCGGAGCCGGTCGATGGAGTGGCGGACGGGGGCCAGGCGCGTGGGCAGCGCGTGGTAGTAGGCGGGTGGGGTGCTCAGGAAGCGCACTCCGTCGCGGGCCAGTGACCCGACGGTTTCGACGATGTCGTCGGCGGCGAAGGCGATGTGTTGTACGCCGACGCCGCCGTGGTCGCGCAGGAAGCGGTCGATCTGGCCGGGTTCGCCGGTGCGGTCGGGCTCGATCAGGGTCAGGGTGACCGTGCCGGAGCGGCTCTGTACCGCGCGGGTGCGGACGGCCTGGGCGCCGATCGCGATGTGTTCGGTGAAGGTGGTCTCGAAGTCGAGGATGCGCTGGTAGTGCTCGGCGCAGCGGTCGAGTTGGCCGGCGGGTACGCAGACGGCCAGGTGGTCGATCGCGATGAGGCCGGTGGGGGTGGGGTCGGCCGGTGGGGCCGGGGTCGGGGTCAGGCCGGGGAGGGCGCGTGGGTCGCTGCCGGGGCGGCGTTCGACGAAGGTGTGTGTGACGTCGGCGAGGCCGGCGATCGTGGCGGTGACGAGGTCGCCGCGGCGGTAGGGGGGTGCGAGTGGGGTGGCGCCGCGGCGGACGGCTTCGTGGAAGGCGCGGGCGGCGTCGGTGACGTGCAGGGCGATGTCGGCGACGCCGTCGCCGTGTGTGCGTACGTATTCGGCGGCGGGTTGGTCGGCGCGGGTGGGCTGGTCGAGGACGAGGCGGATGCGGTTGCGGCCCATGGCCAGGCGGCGGGTGCCGGCGTTGCCGGTGGCGTAGGCGGTGAGGCCGAGGGTGGTGAGCCAGTCGGCGGCCGGGCGGGTGTCGGCGACGTGGAGGCGGAGGTGGTCGAGGCGCATGCTCGCGAAGACGCCGGTGTCGTGGTGGTCGGCCATCGTTCGCTCACTTTCCGGGGATGGGGGAGGGGATGGGGGAGGGGGCGGGCAGGGTGACGTACAGGTGGTCGAACGAGCGTTGGGTGGCCATCCGGCGGCGCACGGGTGGGCCGGCCGGGGCGAGTTCGGGCAGCCGGGCGTGCAGGGCGGTGAGGTAGCCGGCGAGTTGCATGCGGGCGAGGCCGGCGCCGACGCAGCGGTGGATGCCTTCGCCGAAGGTGAGGTATCCGGGTGTGCCGCGGTCGGGGTCGAAGCGGTCCGGCTCCGGGAAGGCGTCGGGGTCGCGGTTGACCGAGCCGATCAGGACGTGGACGCCCGCGCCGCGGGGGATGGTGACGCCGGCGATCTCGACGTCGCGGACCGGGACGAGTTGTGAGGCGGCGGTCCAGATCGGCGGTTCGTGGCGCAGGGTTTCCTCGACGAAGCCGGGTACGCGGGCCGGGTCCGCCAGGGCTCGGGCGGCCTCGGGGTGGCGGAAGACTTCGAGGGTGGCGTTGTCCATGGCGGCCGTGGTGCTGTCCGAGCCGGCCATCCACAGGCCCCAGAGCATGTTGATCAACGCGGCGTCGTCGAGGGGTGGTTCGGTGCCGACGGGGGCGGTGGCGAGGGTGGTGACGGCGTCGGGGCGGGGGTGGCGGCGGCGTTCGGCGACGAGGTCGGTGAAGTACCGCTCGATCGCCGAGGTGGCCGCGTCGGCGCTCGCGAGGGTGGCGTCGTCGGCGGTGGGGTGGGCGGCGAGGAGGGTGCGGGGGACGAGCGGGGCCAGGAACGCGCGATCCGCCTCGGGGACGCCGATCAGGTCGGCGATGGTGTGCATCGCCAGCGGGGCGGTCACCTCGCGGTGCAGGTCGACGGTGTCGCCGGCGCGCAGGCGGGTCTCGGCGGCGGTGAGGAGGGCGTCGCAGCGGTGGTGGGCGCGGCGGCGTAATGCCTCGACGGCCTGGGGGGTGAAGAACGGCGCCATGGCCCGGCGGAGCCGGGTGTGTTCGGGGCGGTTGGTGTTGGTGATGCCCACCAGGAAGTTCTGGAGGGTGCGGGAGCGGTCGATGCGGGGTTGTTTGGCGCGCAGTTCGTCGCGGGTGAGGCTGCGGAAGGCGGGGTCGCGCAGCACGTGGCGGGCGTCGTGGTGTCGGCTGATGAAGTAGACGCCGCCGGTGGGGTTGCGATACACGGGCGAGTTGGCCCGCAGCCAGGCGTAGAGGGGGTAGGGGTCGTCCATGGTCGCGGGGTCCCGCATGTGGGCGAGGACGTCGATGGGGTGGGGGGAGATCGTCTGGGTGCAGACGGTCTTGCCGCCGATGATCTGCGCGGCCTGCGCGTTCTGCACGTCCCGCGCGGCCTGCGCGTTCTGCACGTCCCGCGCGGCCTGCGTGTTCTGCACGTCCCGCGCGGCCTGCGTGTTCTGCACGTCCCGCGCGGCCTGCGCGGCCTGCATGTCCTGCGTGTCCTGCGTGTGTTCGGGTGCGGTGAGGGGCGGGTTCGGGATCGGGTCGGGACGGGGCATGGTGTGCGGAACCTTGGGCGATGGAGGGGGTGCGGTTACCGGGAGCCGACGGGTTCGGGGTCGGGGGCGTGGAGGGCCGGGTCGGTGCGGTCGCTGCCGCTGAAGTGGCAGGCCCAGCGTTCGAAGAGGGAGACCATGTCGCCCCGGCAGCTGCGTTCGGCCTTGACGTACGTGCCGTCGCCGGGGCCGAACGACCAGCCGATGACGTGGCATTCGTCCCGGTCGTAGGACGGCGCCGCGGCGAAGAAGCGCGCGATGCGTTCCGGCACCTCGGGTGCCCGCTCCCTGGGCAACTTCAGCGCGTAGAAGCACACCCGCCGCACCCGGCCGTCGTCGAGCGAGACGGTGACCGAGATGCCGTAGTCCCTCGGTACGAACTCCCGCATCACGGCCACGACTTCGGGACCGGGTGCGGTGACGCCCGCCAGTTCGACGAGGTCCGCGCACTGTTCGGCGGTCAGCGGTCCCCGGACCCGGAAGTAGATGTTGACCGAGTGGCGCCGGTGGTCCACCGCCAGGAACCGCACCCAGCCCAGCCCCCGCCGTCGGAAGGCGGCCATGTTGCGGCGCAGCGGGTCCGGGACCGGTTCGACGTCGAGTACCTCGGCCGCCGGGCGGGTGCCGCCGAACCACATCCACGTCTTGTCCAGGCCGGTACGTGCGGTGAAGTCGCAGGACTGCTCGGTCGCGCCCGCGTACAGGCCGCTCCAGAACTCGATCAGCGGCCCGAGCGGGGTGTCGGCGGGCAGCAGGCCGGCGCGGATCGCGGGGGCCAGGGTGTCGGTGCGGGAGCGGGAGTAGAACCGGTAGCTGAGGTCGTCCCCCGGGCGGGAGGTGGTCTTCCACACCACGGCGCCGGCGGCGAAGTCGGCCGTGTAGGCGGCGAGTACGCGGCGGGTGAGCCCTTCGTCGAAGGGTGCGTCCAGGGCCGCGGCGGTGTTGCGGATGTCGTCGAGGAAGCGGGCAGGGGAGAAGGTGATGGCCGGTGCGTCCACCGTGGCTCCAGTGTGTCGTTCGCGGTGTTCGTGTTGCCGAAGCGGCCCGAAGGGGCCCGAAGAGTTCCGAGGTGGCCTGAGGTGGCCTGAGGTGGCCCGAAGTGGCCCGAAGCGGGTTGCTCAGGCCGGGGCGCGCCGCGCGATCACGACGCCGTTGGCGCCCGCGGCCTCGAAGCGGCGGATCTCGGTGCCGGTGAACCCGGCGTCGTGCAGCCAGGCGAGGTATTCGTCCTCGGCGTAGTTCCGGCCCGCGCCGGTCTCCACCACCATGCTCATGCCCATCAGCGCGGCGTCGACCGGCCCGGTCCGCTCGCGGTTGACGAGCAGTTCGCAGATCAGCAGTACGCCGCCGGGCGCGAGCGCGTCGTGGCATTTGCGCAGCAGCGCGCGGCCGGTCGGCTCGTCCCAGTCGTGCAGGATCATGCTGAGCAGGACCACGTCGTGGCCGCCGGGCAGGGCCGCGTCGCGGTGGAAGTCGCCTGGTGTCACGGTGATCGCGCCGCCGAGCCCGGCGGCGCCGAGCCTGGCCCGGGCGAGCGCGCAGACGTGCGGCAGGTCGTAGAGCGTGCCGGTCAGGCCCGGATGCCGGCGGCACAGTTCGATCAGGAACGCGCCGGAGCCGCCGCCCACATCCAGGATCCGGGCATGCCTGGCGAAGTCGTAGACGTCGCCGAGGGCGCGCGCGGTGCCGATCGACAGCGAGTGCATGCCCTGCCAGAACAGCCGCGTGAAGGTCGGATCGCCGGAGGTGAACAGCGAGTTCTGGGTGGCCGGATCCCAGCTGAGGGGTCGGTTCTCGCGCAGCGCGTCGGCGAGGCGGTGCCAGTTGGGATAGGCGCGGTCGTTGAAGCGTACGACGCCGCCGAAGTAGCAGTCGGAGCGTTCGACCAGGAATTCCTCGGCCAGGGCGGAATTCCGGTAGAACGGGCCGTCCTTGTCCAGGAGTCGTAGTGCGGTGCACGCGGTGAGGAGTACATCGGTGGGGCGCTCCACGAGATCGAGCCGGGCGCCGATCTCGTGTGCCGGCATTTCCCGTCCGCCGGAAAGCAGTTCGAACAAACCCAGTTCGAGTGCGGCGGCGAGGGTCTTGAAGGACCAGAAGCCGGTGGCCATGTGCATCAACGCGGCGGCCGGCGCGCCGGAACTCGCACCGTCCGTCACGGTTTTCTCCTGCATAACCGTCATACTGCTCGTCCCCGTTGGGCGTGGCCGTTTCGAATACGACGGTGACTCTATCCATATGTGTCGTGATTTTTTGTTCGGACGGCTCGAACGCATTAATCGGCCGATCATATGATGATGGCTGCGAGTGGGTTATGCCGCCGGGAAATGCGGAGGTCGCGGCGTCAGGTCCAGCGGATCGGGAGGTTTCGCGGGCCGCGAAGCATCGTGCCCGCGCGGCGCGGCAGGGCGTGCGGATCCGCGTCCAGGGCCAGTCGCGGGAAGCGGGTCAGCAGCGTGCCCAGCGCGATCCGGACCTCCAGGCGGGCGAGCGCGGCGCCGAGGCAGAAGTGGCTGCCGTGCCCGAAGGCCAGATGGCCGCGCGCGTCGCGGCCGATGTGGAAGCGGTCGGGGTCGGCGAACCGGGCGCGGTCGCGGCCGGCGTCGGCGATCACCGGGAGCACCACCTCGCCGCCGCCGGGTACCACGGTGCCGGCGATGTCCACCGGGTCGACGGTGAAGCGGAAGGTGGAGGTGGCCAACGGGCCGTCGTAGCGCAACATTTCCTCGACCGCGTGGTCCAGCAGGGACGGGTCGGCGCGCAGCGCGGCGAGTTCGTGCGGGTGGGTGAGCAGGGCCAGTACGCCGTTGGAGATCAGGTTGGCCGTCGTCTCGTAGCCGGCGATCAGCAACAGCTGTGCCATGCCCATGAGTTCGTCCCGGCCCAGGCGGTCGCCGGCCGCGTCGCCGGTGCCGATCAGGTCGCTGAGCAGGTCGTCGCCGGGGCGGGCGCGCTTGGTCTCGACCAGGTCTTCGAGGTAGTCGGACATCGCGGCCAGGGCGGCCCGGGTCTGCGGCGTCGCGGCGCCGACCACCAGGATGTCGGTCCAGGCGCGGAAGGACTCCCGCTCCAGGTCGGGTACGCCCAGGAGTTCGCAGATGACGGTCATCGGGAGCGGGAAGGACAATGCCTCGACCAAGTCGGCGCGGCCGTCGGGCGCGGTGCCCATGGTGTCCAGCAACTCGTCGGTGATCTCCTGCACGCGCGGGGCCAGCTCGGCCACCCGCCGGGCGGTGAACGCACGGCTGACCAGGGCGCGCAGGCGGGTGTGCCGCGGCGCGTCGGCGCGCAGCATGGAGATGCCGGCGGTGACCGACTGGGTGGGCTGCGCGGGCGAGGCGTGCCGCCACTCCTTGGACAGGCGCGAATCGGCCAGGGTCGCGCGTACTTCGTCGTATCCGAGGACCAGCCAGACCACGGCGCCCTCGGGGAGTCGGACCCGGTGTACGGGGGCACGCTCGCGCAGACGCGCGTAGACCGGGAACGGGTCCCGGGCGAACTCCTCACCCAGCGCGGCCAGATCGATCGGCGCGTCGTCGGTCTCGGGCGCACCGTCGGTCCCGGGTGCGCCGTCGGTCTCGGCGGTCACGTCAACCTCCTGGGGCGGTCCGCCGCAACGGCGGCGGGGAAGCGTCGGATGCGGGCGGCCGGGATGCGGGCGGTCGGGGTGTGCCCGGGCGCCCCGGGTCCGGTTCGGCGGATCCGGGTGGATCGGGCCGCGTCGTGAGCGCAGCGAGGAGCCCGAAGGGCGGATGTCGTGCATCGGCGCGCCGGGGAAGCAGCCGCGTGGTGGTGCATTCGGCTGTCTCCCCGGTGCGGCGAGGCGCGGTACCGGGCGGCGCGGACCCGTCGGGATCCGCCGGACCGGGCCCGGGTGCGGTGCGCATCCGGTGGTCGGCTCAGATCGGGCCGAAGAGGTTGTTCCCGGGCGAGGCGGGGTCGTCGCTGGTGAAGAACTCCCGTACGGCGGACTGGATCTCGTCCGGAGCCAGGACACCTTTGCCGTTGCGGTCGAGGCGGCGGAACGCCTCGTCGAGCTGCTCGCGCGGGGTGCCGAAGGTCGAGCCGTACATCTGTGCGTATTCGTCGATGTCGATGACGCCGTTGCCGTGCACGTCGCAGATGTCCAGCCAGGCCGCGACCATCTCGCCGAGCGCGGCCAGGAATTCCTCGGCGCCCTCCCCGGATCCGGCCTTGCGGATGCCGCGTTCGTATTCCTGGGGGTCGATCTCGCCGTCGCCGTCGAAGTCCATGTAGCGGAGATGGCGGTCCCAGATCAGCCGCAACGAGTCGTCCAGGCGCCGGATTTTGCGGATCTGCGTGGACTGGTGGAACGAGTCCGCCAAGCGGCCGGTCAGGGCCAGGAGTTGAGCCCGGGTGAGGTGTCCGTCGTGGTCGGTGTTCATCATTTCGAACAGGAGTCGGAGTTTGCGGCTGAGTACGGACGTGGTGGTGGCTTCGGTCACTTCGGGATCCTTTTCCGAGGTGCGGTGCGAATGTTCGATGGACGCGTCCGGCGAGTGCCTACCCAGCTACAACTCCGGCGAATCCGGCCGTGCGCAGAACGTACAACGGAAGGATCGTGCAGGTCGATTCATCGAATACGTGTGCTGGAATTCGGGCTCGGTGTCCGGGCCCGATGTCCGCGCCCGGCATCCGGCCCGGCGCGGGTCCGCTGGGACCCGCGCCCGGTCGGCGTTGTTATCGACCGGTCATGAAGGTGTCCGGGCGCAGCGGGCGGTCGGTGATCCGCACGTCGCCTATCCACGCGTTGACGGTCTGGTCGAGTTTGCCGTCGTAGGCGTAGCCGCCGAGCATCCACGGGAGGTTGAGGGTGGTCAGGCCGATCGAGCGGGCCGTGGGGTTGCGGACCACCGGGCAACCGTTGACGTACATCGTGGTCTGGCGGGCGTCGTTGACCACCGCGACGTGCCACCAGGTGTCCAGGGTCAGTTCGTGGCCCCAGTTGGTCAGCGAGCCGTCGGTGTTCAACGGGTAGACGCACCACTGGAGTTCGGGGCCGCCGGACAGGCTCAGGGTGGCGATCGGCTCCTGCGGGTCGCCGCCCGGTTTGCGGGCCTCGCCGCTCATGCCCCAGCGGCTGAGCAGCGCCGACCAGCCGTCCCGGCCGCCGTCCCAGTCGGCGGGCAGCTTGAAGAAGGCCTCGACGGTGTACCCGGAGCGGAACGTGGCGGTGTTCAGCGGTGCGTTGGCGGCGGTCTGCAGATGGCCGCCGCGCAGCGGGGACTTGCCGCCGGCCAGGCGGATGCTGCCGTGGCCGGGCTGGTCGGGGTGGTACTGGCCGGACCAGCTGATCGCGCCGGCGGCGGCGCCCGGGGCGGGGACCAGGGTCAGGTCGTTGCCGCGGCCGGACAGGTCGGGGATGCGCTGGGCGGCCGGTACCGGTGCGCCGTCCTTGTGGTCGCCGTCGAAGCGCCAGTAGGCGACCGTGCCGGGGATCACCATGCGCGGCGCGGGGCGGGCCGGGCGCTGGGGGATGGGCGCGAATCGGGCGAAGCGCTTGTCGAAGTCGATCGGTACCGAGAAGTAGTCGTCCGGGCCGGTCAACTCCAGCTCCCGGCGTTCGAGTTCGTTCAGGCCGCGGTTGCTGCGGCCGAGGATCCACGGGGATATCGTCTCGACGTCGATGGTGTTGCGGTCGAGGTCGAAGTGGTAGAGGCGGATCATCGCGGCGCCGCCGAAGTAGCGGTTCTGGTAGTTGGTGATGTGCAGGTGTACGTCGTCGCCCGCGTCGTTCTTCTTGGTGGTGCGGCCGGCGGGCCAGTAGTGGCCGTTGAGGGTGAGGAAGATCTGGTCGTTGCCCTTGATCAGGTCGTTCCACAACTGCTGGCCGTGGTCGGAGAACTCCGCCTCCTGGCCCGGCCGATCGGCCGAGACCAGCTCGTGCGTGGTCAGGATCACCGGCGTGTGCGGGTGCTCGGCCATCACCTTCTTGGCCCAGGCGATGCCGCCGGACGAGGGCCGCCAGTCCAGGGCGAGGACCAGCCACTCGCGGCCGCCCGCCTGGAAGAGGTGGTACGTGTTGTAGCCGTCCGGGGTGGCCCCGCCGAAGGAACGTTTGCCGCGGAAGCGTTGCGGGCCGAAGGTGTCCAGGTAGGGCGAACGCCCGCGCCCGTCGTCGGTGTTCGAGTTGATGTCGTGGTTGCCGGCCAGCACGCTGTAGGCCACGCCCTTGCGGTCGAGGAGCTCGAACGCCCGGCCGATGCCGTCGAATTCGGGCTTGCGGCCGTTCTGGGTCAGGTCGCCCAGGTGGGACATGAAGACGATGTTGTCCTCGCGGGAGTGCTCGAGGATGTAGCGGAAGGACGCCTCGATCGGGGCGGTGGTGATGCTCGGCTCGTCGAACATGTACTGCGTGTCCGGCATCACCACCATGGTGAACCGCCGACTGTCCCGATTGGGCCGCCAGTCCGGGAGGTGCTGCGCGTCCATCGGCGCGTCGGCCGGCGCGGCGCCGGCCGCGTCGTCGGCGGCTGCGGCGGCGGCCGGGGTGATCCCGACCGCGCTCGCCACCGTGACCCCGGCGCCGGCCAGCGCTGCGGAGCGCAGGAACGCCCGGCGGGCGGGTCCGGACAGGGGGGTCGCGGGCTGATCGTCGTCGTGCTGCTCGCACATGGTGGTTCTCCGGCGCCGGACTGGTTGGGGGACACGCGCAAGCTATTGGGTGCATAACCCACGCAGATCGTCCGTGCCGCCAACAATTGCCGTCGACCATGTGAATTCGGTATGCGGCCGGCCCCGGCCGTGACCTGCGCCTACCCGAGCGTGGACCAGGGTGCGGGCGGCGCGGAGGCCAGGAAGCGCACCAGGCCGAGCAGCCGACTCAGCGGCGGGGCCGTCCAGTGCCGCCGGTTCGGCTGGGGCTTGCCGACGGCGGCCCGGGGGACACCCCAGCCCAGGTGGTACCACAGGGCGCGGGCCTCGAGCGCGCCGTCGTCATCGGCCGTGCCGCCGCCCTCGGCCCGATAGCCCGCCAACACGGACACGACGTCGAAGAGATCGAGCTTGGCGAACTCCATCCCCGGCTCGCCCCAGCAGGAATCACCCCAGTCCACCAGCCCCCGAAAGGCCGCGGACACCGGATCGACCAGCAGGTTCTGCGGCGCGACGTCCCCGTGCAGCAGGCATGCGGAGCCGGCCGGGAAGCGATGCTCCAGCCGATCGAACCAGCCCGTCAACCAGTCGGCCGTGCCCGGATCGAGGTATCCCGCCCGCGCCAGGTGCGTCACCTGCGGACGCGGATCGCCGCCGTCGTCGGGTGCCACCCCCGCCAACGGCCCGACCGACGCCTCGGTCACCCGATGCAGCCGCGCGAGCTGCCGCCCGGCCTCCCGCAATACGTCCACCCGTCGTTCGCCGGCCACGTCCGCGAGTGCGAGATCGACGCCGGCCACCCGTTCCGTCACCAGGAAGGGCACCTCGACGAGCGCGCGACTCGCGTCGAAGTCGACCACGGCCGGGGTGCGTACGCCTGCCCGCCGGGCCGCCGGGATCACCACCGCCTCCCGCTCCAGATCCGCCACGAAACCGTCGCCCCGAGGAATCCGCAGGAACAGCGAACTCCCCAACGTATAGGCGTGATTCGCCGCACCACCGGGCACGGCCAGCACCTGCGCCGGCGGCACGCCGTGCCGCGCGGCGATGGCCCGAACGGCCGCGATCCCCGGAACGTCACCGGTCATCACGCGAGCCTATCCGGCGCCGCGTCCGGCGACGTTCACCGCGTCACGGCGCCCGACACGGCATCCGCCCTTCGGGCTCCTCGCCGCGCTCGCCGCACCGCTGAAACGTCCGAGTACTCCAGTACGAGAACGTTCCGGCGGCGCCAGTACGAGAACGTTCCGGCGGCGCCAGTACGAGGACGTTCCGGCGGCGCACCGAGGCGCCGCACCGAACACCGTGCCGGGGCAAACGTCGCCGGACGCGACACCGGCCCGGCCGAGCGGGTGGCCGCGCCCCGGAGGCCGTCGTGTTCACATCCCGTGCCGTCGATCACCCAGCACTGCCTCGCACAGGCGGGACTCGTTCGCGGCGGAGAACGGGTCGCGGTGGGCAGCGACGGCTCGGCGGGTCTCCTCGGCCAGCAGATCCGCGTTGATCTGGGCGGCGGCCGCGGCGCCCGCCGCCGCTGCCGCGCCGACCTGGGCGGAGAGGTCGGTGACGTTGCCGGCGGCCCAGATCCCGGGCACCTCGGTGCGGCCGGTCGCGTCGCACGGGAGGTGCTCGCCGACCCCCGAGGGATGCGGCACCGCGCGCAAGCCGAGGCCGGCCAGGAAGTCGGCGCGGGCCACCATGCGCGGTGCGACCACCACCACCTCGCGGGCGACCACCGAGCCGTTCGCCAGACGCACGCCCACCAGCCGGTCCGTCTCGACCTCCAGCGCCGTCACCTCGCCGGTCACCACCCGGATGCCACGCGCGGCCAACTGCTCCGCCTCCTCGGCGGTCGGCGGCGGGCCGGTGTGGGCGAAATAGGTGATGTCGCCGCTCCACTGGCGGAACAGCAGGGCCTGGTGGATCGACATCGGCCCACTGGCCAACACGCCGATGGCCCGATCCCGCACCTCCCAGCCGTGGCAGTACGGGCAATGAATCACGTCCCGCCCCCACCGCTCCCGCAGCCCCGCCACCTCCGGCAGTTCGTCGACCAGGCCGGTGGTCACCAGGAGTCGGCGGGCGCGGACCGTACCGCCGTCGGCCGGCGTCACCACGAAGTCGTCACCCTCCCGCACCGCCCCGACCACCTCGCCCGACACCACCTCGCCGCCGTAACCGCGCACCTCGGCCGTACCGCGCGCCACCACCTCGGCCGGCGCCATCCCCTCCCGCGCCAACAACCCGTGCACCCCAGCCGCCGGCGCGTTGCGCGGCGCGCCCGCGTCGATCACCAGCACCGATCGGCGCGCCCGCGCCGCCATCAGCGCCCCGCTCAGTCCCGCCGCGCCGCCGCCGACCACCACCACGTCGTAGGTCATCGTGACCACCTCCACCCCGACCATGCGGCGAGACCCGCGAATCCGGCAAGCAGTGTTGCCGATCTGGCAAACTGAAGGCATGGACGACGACCTCGACCGGGCCCTCACCGCGGTCGGCCCCCGACTGCGCGCCCTGCGCCGGCAACGCGAGATCACCCTCGCCGACCTGGCGACGGCGACCGGCATCTCGGTGAGTACCCTCTCCCGCCTCGAATCCGGCGCCCGCCGCCCCAACCTCGAACTCCTGCTCCCATTGGCCAGAGCCCACGGCGTCACCCTCGACGAACTCGTCGACGCGCCACCCACCGGCGACCCGCGCATCCACCTGCGCCCGGTCACCCGATGGGGCATGACGATGGTGCCGCTCACCCGCCGAGCCGGCGGCATCCAGGCGTACAAGCTGATCATCGCGGCCCGCAGCCCACGCCGAGAGCCCACGCCGAAGACCCACGAGGGCTACGAATGGCTCTACGTGCTCAACGGCCGCCTCCGCCTCGTCCTCGGCGACCAGGACCTCGTCCTCGCCCACGGCGAGGCCGCCGAGTTCGACACCCGCGTACCGCACTGGTTCGGCGCCGCCGACGCCGAACCGGTCGAATTCCTCAGCCTGTTCGGCGCCCAGGGCGAACGTGCCCACCTGCGGGCCCGCCCCAGGGCCGGCACCGCCGACTGATCCGGTCACCACCGACCCGGTCCGACCATCAAGCCATGCACTACATCCATTGGCAGCAAAACCCGGGTGCCGTGGACTGCCGGGCATGACATCCCTACCCGACGGCCCGCCCGGCGCCGCGCCGCCGACCATGAGCCGCCGACTGATCCTGCTCCTGGCCCTGACCTGCGCCGTCGGCGTGGGCAACATCTACTTCCCGCAGGCCATCGGCCCACTGGTGGCCGCCGGACTGCACGAGTCGCCCGGATCCGCCGCGCTGGTGGTGACGACCACTCAGATCGGCTACACGGCCGGGATCTTCCTGCTCGTACCGCTCGGCGACCGGCTCCCGCACCGCCCGTTCCTGGTCACCCTGCTCACCCTCAGCGGCGCCGGCCTGCTGCTCGCGGGCTGCGCACCGACGCTGCCGGTCCTGGTCGTCGCGAGTGCGCTGATCGGCGTCACCACCGTGGCCGCGCAGATCGTCGGCCCGTTGGCGGCCGGGCTGGTGGCCGAGGACCGGCGCGGTGCGGTCATCGGCACGCTGCTGAGCGGCTCGATCGGCGGCATGCTGCCGGCCCGCACCTTCAGCGGCTCGCTCGGCGACCGGCTGGGCTGGCGGGCCCCCTACCTGGTGGCCGCGCTCGTGGTCCTGCTCCTGGCCGCCGTGCTCGCCCGTACGCTGCCGACCACCGTCCCGCCGTCGCGCGGGCCGTACCCGGCCCTCCTGGCCGAGCCGCTGCGCCTGCTGCGCGCCGAACCGGAGTTGCGCCGTTCCTGCCTGTACCAGGCCACGGTGTTCGCCGGGTTCTCGGCCGTGTGGACCTGCGTGGCATTCCTGCTCACCGGGCCGACGTACCACCAGGGCGCCGAGGCGGTGGGGCTGCTCGCGCTGGTCGGTGCGGCGACCATGTTCGCCACGCCGTGGGCCGGCCGCGTGGTGGACCGCAGGGGGCCCGACGTGGTGAACCTGGTCTGTGTGCTCGCCGTCCTCGGCTCGACCGCGATCCTCGCCGTGGGTGCCCGGGGCGGGCCGGTGGGTGTGGCCGCGCTGGTGGTCGGGACGCTGCTGCTCGACATCGCGATGCAGTCCGGCATGGTCGCCAACCAGGCCCGGGTGTTCGCGCTGCGGCCCGACGCCCGCAGCAGGCTCAACACGGCCTACATGACCTGCGCCTACCTGGGTGGCAGTGCCGGCTCCTGGGTGGGGGTGCGGGTGTACGGCCGGGCCGGCTGGCGCGGCGTCTGCGCACTCGCCGCGCTGCTCGCGGCCACGGCCCTGGCCCGGCACCTGGTGGCGGTGTGCCGGTCGGCGAAGTCCCCGGCGGTCGCCGGGCGTTGCCCGTGAAAAGCGTGGTGGGGCTCAGCCCTCGGCCAGTACCTCCCGGATCACATGCCGTGCGTTGTCCGCCATCGCCGGGTTCGTCGTCCGGTAGTACGGCAGCGCGATCACCGCCTGGGACAACGTCCGCGCCCGGCCGCGCCGCCAGGTCGCGTCGTCGACGCCCAGTGCCTCGCGGAACACCTTGCGGGCGTCGGCCGGCAGCAGGTTCCAGGCCGGGAACAGGTCGCAGGCCGGATCGCCCACCCCCAGGCAGCCGAAGTCGATCACCGCGGTCAACCTGCCCCCGGCCACCAGCAGATTGCCCGGCATCAGATCCGCGTGCAGCCACACCGGCGCCCCGGCCCAACCCGGCGCCCGCAGCGCGTCGTCCCACACGGCGCTCACCGCGACGCAGTCGACCCGCTCCCCCGGGATCCCGCGCAGCGCCTCGATCGCCGCCCGGGTCGACGCGTCGAGCGTGGCGAGCGGGCCGCCCCGGTACGCGCGCGGGGCGCCCGGCAGGGTGATCGAGCGCATCGCCGCGACGAACCCGGCCAAGTCCTCGGCCAGCGGCAGCGGTTCGGCCAGGGCCCCCGCCTGCGGGTGCTCGCCCGCCCGCCACCGGTGGACCGACCACGGCCACGGATAACCCTCGGCGGGCACGCCGGCGCCGAGCACCTCGGGGATGGCCGCGGGCAGGCGGGACGCGAGCCTCGGCAGCCAGTCCCGCTCCCGCCGCAGGTCCTCGGCCCCGCCCGACACCAGCGGCAACCGGACGACCAGGTCCTCGCCCAGCCGATACATCGCATTGACGGTGCCCCCGGACGGAAACCGCCGCACCGGGAGCCCCGCCCACTGCGGGAACTGCCCGGCGACCAGCCGCCGGACGAGTCGGTCGTCGATGGGGTGTTGGGTCGGATGCATCGTGCTCATGGACAACCATTCGATCGCCGCACGTGGACGCGCGTCAACCACATTCCGGCACCGGGTGCCGGGCGCCGGGTCGGGCGAGCCGCGCGTCACTCGCGCATCCCCATCGTGTCGATCGCCCGCCCCCGCGTGGTCCGCCACGCGGCGCCGGCCGCGGCGGCCGTCGCGACCAGCGTGCACAGCAGCGCGGTGCGCCCGATCTCCGGCCACGGCGCGGTCAGCGGCACGTGGTCGACGATCCGGGACAGCGACAACCACTGGGTGGCGACCACCGCCGCACCGGCGCCGGCGGACAGCAGGACACCCACCACCGCCGCGATCAACGACTCGGCGGCCACCACACGCAGGATCTGCGCGCGGGTGGCCCCGGCGAGTTCGAGCGCGGCCAGTTCGCGTCGCCGACCGGCCGCCGCCATGATCAGCGTGTTGGCGACCGAGAGCAGCGCGTAGCCGACCGAGATGCCCAGCACGACCGTCGCGGCGGTCCGGCTCTGCTCCCGGAACTTGGCGTCCATCCTCGCGAAGTAGGCGGCGACCGGCCCGACTTGCGCACTGCGCGGGTCGATCGCCGCGGCCAGCCGCGCCGCCGTGGCGGTACGGTCCGCGCCCGGCCGCAGGGTGATCCACGCACGATCCGGGCCGAAGCCGGTCGGCGGGTGTGTCGCGGACAGGAACGTGGCATCGCCGCGCAGCCCGGTCCCGATGATCGCGGCGATCCGCAGTTCGTGGCGCGAGCCGTCCGGGAGCCAGGTGTACACCTGCTGACCGAGGGTCAGATCGTCGCCCCGGGCGGTGCGTTCGTCCACGACCAGGGCGTCCTCGGCGAGGCCGGCCAGGGCACCCTCGACCACCTTGGGGGTCAGTACGGTGCCCAACGACGCGGCGGGCACGGCCTGTCCGGTGAGGCTGTCGACCACCTTGCCGGCCGGCCCCCGCGTCCCGACGTAGATCCGCAGCGGGGCGACGGTGGTGACGGTCACGTCCGGTATCGCCGCCAGGGCCGCCAACGTCCGGGCGTCCAGCGGCGCGGCGCCCGTCGGGGTCACCACCCAGTCCGCGTGCGTCTGCTCCCGGGCCTGGTCGAGCCTGGTCCGGTCGCCGGCGGTCTGCACGCACAACATGGTGGCCACCAGGCCGACGGCGATCACCACCGGGGTGACCGTGGCGGCGGTGCGGCGCCGGGAGTTGAGCATGTTCTGCCGAACCAGCAGCGGCCCGGCGCCGAGCCGGGACAGCGGCCAGGTCACCAGGCGGGCCACCGGGCGCAGCACCACCGGGGACAGCAGCGCGAAGGCGCCGGTGAACAGCAGTGGAACCGCGCCGTACTTGCGCGGGTTGACCGCCAACTCCGGGGTCTGCCGGGCGACCACGCCGGTGATGATCGCGCCGGCCAGCATGCCGAGCCCCAGCAGCCAACGCAGCGGGGTCATCGAACGGGTGTCGGCGGCGGCGTCGCGCAGCGCCTCGGCGGGGTGCACCCGGGCGGCCCGCAGCGCCACCGTCGCGGCGCCGACCAGGGCGGATGCGACGCCCATCGTGAAGGCGACGAGCAGCGCGATCGGGTTGACGCCGATGTCGAACCAACGCGGCGCCACGGCATGGTCGATCATCCAGGTTTCGAGGAGGCCCGAGGCGATCGTGCCCAGGACGCAGCCGACGGCGGACGCGGCGAGGCCGATCAGGCCGGCCTCGGCGAGCACCATCCGCCGCACCTGCCCGGGTGTCCCGCCGACCAGGCGCAACAGCGCGAGTTCGCGGCGGCGTTGGTCGACGACGAACGCGAAGGTGGCGATCACGATGAACACCGCCACCGACGCGGCGATCACCATCGTGGTCCCGGCCATCGCCCGGGCCTGGGTCAGCGCATTGCTCCCACCCGACGGATCGGGGTCGGCGTGTACCCGGCGGGCGCCGGCCAGCACGAGGGTGTCGTCGCCGGCGGCCTCGCGGACCCGTGGCCCGGGGGCGGCCACGGCCAGCGCGTTCACCGACGGGGACAGCCGGGCCGCCTCGGCATCGGTGAAGAACACCGCGTCCTCGAACCAGACTCGGCCGGTGACGCCGACGACGCGGTACGTCCCGACCCCCGCCGGGGTGGTCGCCTCGACGGCGCGGCCGAGCAGGGCCGGTGTGCCGCCGCCGACCACGATCTCGTCCGCGGCGGCGGGGGCCCGCCCGGCGGCGAGCCGATGGCGGCCCAGGGCGACGGCCGACCAGCCGTGGCCGACCTCGGCGGGGCCGGCGTCGCGCAGCGTGGTGCCGAAGGTACGATCCGCCGTCGCCGGGCCGAGCGCGGTCAGCCGGGAGACGACCGAGTCGGGGAGGGCGGCCGGCAGATGTGCGGCGTCGCCCCTGGGGTCGGCGGGGACGACCACGGTCTGCGCGTGTGCGAAGCGCTGCGGGCCCGAGTGCGGCTTGCCGAGGGTGGCGGCCAGGGTGAGTGCCATCATCGCGATCATCGCGGTGCCCAGGGCGAGTGCGACGAACGCGCCGGCGAAGGCGACCCACCTGGTCCGTACGGTGGCCAGGGCGAGCCTCAGCACGGCGCGACCTCCAGGCGCGCCATCCGGGCCGCGACCGACTCGGCGGTGGGCTCGGCGAGTTCGTCGACGATCCGGCCGTCGGCCAGGAACACCGCGTGCCCGGCATGGGCGGCGGCGAGCGGATCGTGGGTGACCATGACGATGGTCTGGCCGCGCTCGGCGACCATCCGGCGGAGCAGGTCGAGTACGTCGCGCGAGGTCTTGGAGTCGAGCGCGCCGGTCGGCTCGTCGGCGAAGACCACCTCCGGGCGGGTGACCAACGCGCGGGCGATGGCCACCCGTTGCTGCTGGCCGCCGGAGAGCCCGCCGGGCAGGTGGCCGGCCCGCTCGCGCAGGCCGACATCGGCCAGGACGCCGTCCACGTACGCCGGGTCCGGTGTCCGGCCGGCCAGGCGGAGCGGCAGTTCGATGTTCTGCCGGGCGGTCAGCGACGGCAGCAGGTTGAACTGCTGGAAGACGAAGCCGATCTTCTCGCGGCGCAGCAGGGTCAGTTCGGTCTGCGACTTGCGCGCCGGATCGATCCCGGTGAGCACGACGTGCCCGGCGTCGACCCGGTCGAGCCCAGCGGCGCATTGGAGCAGGGTGGACTTGCCGGAGCCGGACGGGCCCATGATCGCGGTGAAGGTGCCGGCGCGGAAGGACACGGTGACCCCGTCGAGCGCGGTGACCCGGTTGTCCCCGGCGCCGTAGGTCCGGCGGGCGTCGACCAGGGCGACTACGGCGTGGTCGCGGGCCGCGTCCCGACCGTGGCCGGTGTCGGTGCCGACTCCGGCAGCGGATCCGGGGCCGGCCCGGAAGCCGTTGAGTAGCCGTCCACTCGTCTTTTTGAACACCTTTGCCTATTTTCGTCGAACGGCCGGTAGTGACTGCCGCACGTACGTTAGGCCGGCGATGTTCCCGATACCTCCGGGGATTCCCCCATCTCACCCCTGGACGAACCCCGAGACGACCCCGAGGCCGGGGTCGACACCGGTACCGGCATCGACCCCGACCTCAGGAAACCGAAGCGACTCGGCTCAGGACGCGGAGGTCACGCTGACGTCGATCGTCGACGGCGTCGAGCGATCCGTCGGCGGCTTGATCCAGATCTTGTACTGGCCGGTCGCGGGCAGTGACCGGCCGCTGAAGAAGGACACCGGGCCCGATTGCACGAGGACGTCCGTCGAGGTGAGGTAGCGGCCCGAGGTGTCGTCCAGTTCGAGATTGCTGAGGTAGGGCGCCTGGCCGGTCACATTGATCGTCTGGCCCGCCGTGCCGGAGAACCGGACGACGCCCTGGCGGCCGCCGGGCGGCAGGGTCAGCGAGACCCCCGGACCGCCCACCGAGGTGTCCACGATGTCGACGCTGCCGTACAGCTGCACGGTGGTGGTCTGGTCGTCGCCGAACTGCGGGTCGATTTCCAGTGCGTAGGTGCCGGCGGCCGGCAACCGGCGCGGGTCGATCACCGTGGTCCGGGTCGAGTACCACTCGGTCCCGGAGGTCACCTCCTGACCGTTCGGGTCCACCAGCCGCCAGTGCCGGTACAGATTGCCTTGGCCCGCCGCGTAGAACAGCTGGTTCGCGCCGGCCTCGAAGGTGACCCGGGTGATCTGGCCCCACTTGGGCCCGGTCAGGGTGACCGCGTCGCCGTCGAGCGTGGCGGGGACCGTGGGGATGTCGCCGAGCACGCGGAACTCCGAGGTGTTCGGCTGGGCCGGGGAGAGTCGGGTCCGGACGGTGTAGGTGCCCGCCGTCGCCAGGGTCATCCGGTTGAGCAGCGCCACCCGCGCCGACGAGGTCTGGGTATCCGAGCGCAGCGACTTGCCCGCCGGGTCGAAGAGTTCGTAGTAGGTCACGCCGGGGGCGCTGCCCGCGAAGTAGACGTTCTGGCCCGCGGTCGCGGTGAAGGTGGTCTTCACCTGTTGCCCCCACTTCTGGGTGGTCGGCGCTACCTGGTCGCCGTCGATGCTCGCCTGGACGGTGGGGACTTCGGAGAGCACGCGTACCGTGGCGGCCGTGGTGGCGGAGTTCCAGCGCGGCATCACCTCGACGTAGTACCGGCCGCCGTTGGGCGAGGTGAACTCGCTGCCGCCGAACATGTGCCGGCGGGCGGCGGATTCGGCGAGGTCGCTGCGCAGTACGTTGCCGTTCGGGGCGCGCAGGTACACCGTCGCGTACTCGGGGACCGAGCCGGCCAGGTAGAAGGTTTGGCCGGGGGTGGTGTCGAAGGCGAACCAGTTGTGTTGCGCGTTGTACAGCGGGGTCGCCGTGCCGGGGTCGCCGTCGATGTTGAGCGAGGTGTTCGGGTCCGGGAGGAGGCCGGCGTTCCACTTGACCGGCAACACGTTCTGTTCGGCATCGCGCGGTTCGGCGATCAGGTCGACGCGGGTCACCACGAGGGTGACCACGGTGGCCGGGTCGTCGATGCGGACCGTACCGTCGCCCTTGGCGTCGAGGTAGTCGAGTTGACCGATCGTCGGGTAGGTGGTGCTGCCGCCGACCCCGGTGCGCCGCCAACTCAGCAGCCGGTAGGTCAGGTTCGGGTTGGGGTCGACGTGGACCTTGAGCACGCCCCGGTCGTCCGGCGCGGGGAGCAGGCCCTGCGGGACGAGGTCGGCGTAGAACGCGCCGCCCGGGCGCAGGTCCGCGGACTGGGCGTTGGTGGAGGTGGGTTTGTCGCCGTGCCAGCCCAGTTCCCAGGACTGGTGGGCGGGCCGGGCGGGAGCGTAGGCGTCGCCGGCGGTGGGGAAGCCGGTGGATGCCTGGAGCAGGTCGCGCCACAGGCTCGACGCCTGCGGCTCGGTGTAGCCGGGCAGTTGCACGTAGTTGCCCGGGCCGGGCGCGTACACGGTGGCCGGGGTGTCCAGGCGGTAGTTGGCCACCGCGAAGTCGGTGAGCAGTCCGGACACATCGGCCTTGGCGTCGCCGAGGGTCTTGAGAATGGCGGACATCGCCGTTCCGTCGCCGGCGCCGTAGTTTTCCCACGTGCGCCGGACGAACGCGGAGTCGACCCGTTCGGTCAGGTACTCCGCGAACGGGTTGGCCGCGTATTGCCGCGACTTGGCCAGGCCGTCCCACGCGTTGACGGCGCGTCCCGGGGCGCCGAAGAACAGGTCGTTGTTGCGGGCGTGGAAGGCGTCCTCGCCCGGCTCACCGTAGTAGGTGGGGACGAGCTGGTAGCTCTTGCGGGTGGCCCACTCGGCGGTCGCCTCCATCCACCAGTTCGTCGCGCCGACGTTCCACAGGAGCTGCGAGTTGGGGATGTAGTGGTACTGGAACGCGTGGAAGATCTCGTGCCGCGGCAGATAGTTGTACTGCGTCTTCGGCGTCGCCCGGCCGGTGGAGAGGTCGGAGGGCAGCATCACCACCGCGCTGCCCTTGCCCTCCCCGATGTTGTCGAACGGCCAGGTGAGCGCGGTGTTGTTGACCTCGGCGGGCTTGGCGCCCACCCAGATCGGCAGCGGGTCGGGCAGGGTGATCTGGTATCCGAGCTTGTCCCGGTAGGCGGTGAAGGCGGCCTCGGCGCCCTGGACGAGTTGCAGGATGCCGTCGGGGGTGTTCGAGGTGCGGGTGAACAGGCCCGGTACGGCACGGTTCTGGTGGGTTCCGTCGGTTGCGATGTTGTAGTAGATCCGGACGTTGGCGGTGCGGTAGCGGCAACTGTACGACTCGAGGAGGAACTTGACGTCGAGACCGCATTCGTTCTGCGGGTCGGTGGGGAGGGTGGCCGCGGCTTTTCCGGCCGGTGCGGCCTGCGCGGCCGGCTTGGCCGGTGCGGACTTCCGCTCGCCGCGGAACACGTCGGCGACCCAGCTGCGCGTGGCGGGGTCGGCCTTGGCCACCTTGGTGTCCAGGAACGCCTGGTAGCCGACCGAGAGTTCGCCCAACGGCTGCTCGGCGCGCCACTGGGTGGGCAGGTTCGGGTCGCCGATCAACCATTGCACGCCGTAGCGCACGAGTTGGTCGTCGGTGAGGCGGTGGGCCCGCCACGCGGCGACGATCTTGTCCGAGGCGCCGAAGTCCGGATCGGTCTTCGGGGCGACGGGCTTGGTGGGTGTGGTCGCGGCGGCGGGGGTGTGCCCCGGTGGTCCGCCTCCCGGTGCCGAGCGGGCGGCGGACGCGGTCGGTGCGGTCGCGGTGAGCAGGGTCAGCGCGATGAGCGCCGTGGCGAAGCGTTTCACTGATGCTCCTGATCCGAGGGGGCCGATGAGCACGGCCGGTCGGATTCTGACATCGGAAAACGCCTCCGCAGGGCCCTCGGCCTGCGGTTTTGTTTGCCGGCGGGGTTTCCCGGGGGACACCGGTCGAAGGGAAACCGGTGGGAGTGGATCACTGTGCGGAACGCAACTGGCGAGGGGTCGGGCCGGCGGGGGATACTGCTCGCCCCTCGGTGATCCGCAGCGCCAACCACAGGTCGCGGCGCGGCTGTCGGCCGCCCAGGACGTCGATGCCCAGCCGGGTGGACAGGCGGGCGAGACGTTTGCGCAGTGCGGGTACGGAGATGCCCAGCGCGTCGGCGGTCGGGCCGGTCCGGGTGTCGTGCGCGAGCCACGCGCGCAGCGTCGTCGCCTCGGTCGTGCCCGGCGGGTCCAGGACGCCGTGCAGTGTCTCGGCGGCCCACGCGCCGGCCGCGGCGCTCGCGTAGAGGCAGTCCAGGTCGGCGTCCGCGGGTGCTCCGGCGGCGGCTCGCGCGGCGGGCCCGAACCCCTCGGGGGTGTGGGTGTCCGGCGGCGTCGGGGCGCAGGAGTCGGCGCTTCGACCGCGCGGCGGCGGTCCGCCGTACGGCTCCAGTGCGTCGAAGCCCAACGCCAGCGATGCCACCGCCTGTCCGCCGATCGTGCTGAGGTCCACGTCGAGCAGTTCGGCGATCAGGCGCAGTCGGGCGGTGAGCGTATTGCGGTGCAGATACAGCCGTTGCGGCGACTCGCGGTCGTAGGCGAGCCAGACGCGCAGTGTCACCACGAGGTCGTCGCCGGAGGGGTCCTGGGCGCGGGCGGGCCGGTGTGCCGTCAGGGGGCGCAGGAACTCCCGGGCCCACGGGCGGCCGGCCGCGCCGACGGTTCGGGCCAGGCCCGCGTCCGGGGCCGACACCGCCCAGCGGTACGCGGATTGCCGGGCCATCGGGAGCGCGGCGGCCAGTACCCGCTCGTACCCGAATGCGATGTGCCGCAGTGGCAACGGCGAACTGGCCCCCACCACGCAGCGCGGGTCCAGCGCGGCGAGCGTCGCGGACAGGGTCTCGGCGCATCCGGTCGGCGCCACGACCAGGACATGGCGCGCGGATTCGGTACAGCGGGCCACCCACAGCGGCTCATCGTGTACGTCCGCGCCGGCCACGGCGATCCGGTCGCGTTCGGCGGGGTCCACGTCCACGACGAACACCCGGGCGGGTTCCGGGAGTTGTTCGCCCAATCGGTCGGCGACCCGCTGGGCGGCGGCGATCTGTCCGGACAACACGAGGGTGACGACGCCTTCGCGCAGCCCGAACGCGGACTCGACGAGCCTGACCCGCGCGGCGTCGTGCTCCTCCCGGCCGTAGGAGATCGCCACCAACCAGGCCACGTCCGCCAGAAAGCGGGCGAGATGGTCGGGCAGCGGCGCGCGGCCGACGGCGGCCAGCACCAGATCGTCGCGCGCGAGCGGCACGAGCAGCCACGACGCCGAACCGACGGCGCACACCCCCGACCGGCCGGCCGCGAACACCTCGGATGCGGGTGCGGCCGGAACGGGCCCGCCCCCGGCCGCGCGCAGCACCCGCCCGGTGCGATCGAAGAGCAACACCCGGCGGCCCGTGCGCTCTTCGAGCAGGCCCAACACCTGCGCGGTGCCGGCCCGCCCACTCCCGACCAGCCGATGCACCTCGACCAGGTCCGCCGCCGGATCCGGATCCGGACCCCTACCCGCACCCTTGCCCGCAACCTGCGCCAATGCCATGTCGGCCCCCGAACGTTCCGGTGATGTTCCGCCCGAGATCGCATCCTGCCGTACGGAAGTGCGGCGCCGCAGCGGGGTGTTCGAGGGTCGGGCGGATCGTTGCGCGGGGTGCTTTCCCCTCGGCAAGGAGGTGTTGTCGGGCCGGCCGGATGGTTACGCTGCCAAGTGGCCAAGGCGTGAACGCCGTCCGTGAAAGGAACGCCCGCCATGTCCGTACGTGACCGGTTGACGGCGCCGCATGTCTGCGACGCCGTCGACGATCGAATCGATCTGGACCGCCACGGGCGACGCGACGTGACCGTGGCGATCCTGGCTCCGGCCGCGGTGTGTGATCCGGGGGACGGGGTGATCGTGACCTGGACCCCGTGTACGCCGACGCTGGTCGGCACCTTCGAGGTCGGGGTGTGTGTGGTCGGCGTCGGCACGGTGCATGTCGCGTTGCCGCACGCCAAGGTGTGCTGGAGTGCGGGGGCGGCTGCGCGGGTGACGTATCGGGTGGTCAAGCCCGACGGCCGCACGCTGGCGGCGCCGACCGGTGCGGTGGTGCGCTGTGTGAGCGAATACCCGCCGCTGCTGGACTTCGCGGATGTCACCGAGGCGTCCAACGGGCACATCCGCCTCGACCGGCTGGACGAGCGCGGTGCCACGGTCACCGTCCCGTACGCGGACGTGCCGGTCGACAGCGGGGACACCGTCGTGGTCACCTGGACCCCGCGTCCGCCCGGCATCGAGCCGTTCGAGACCCGATTCACCGTCGAGCAGGCGCACGTCGACGGCACGGTGCACATCCCGCTGGACCGCGTCCGCGCCTGTGAGGGCAGCGGCGCGGAGGTGCACTATCGGCTGATCAAACGTGGTGGTATCGGCCAGGCGGTGTCCGGCCGCAGTGTCTTCGACATAGACCCGGTGCCGGCCCGCTGCTGACCCCGGTCCGGTTCACCCACCCGGCGGCACACCCGCGACCACGAGCATGCGCGACCGGCCGGCGGCGGCTTATCTGGTGTGGGCGAACCACCTCACCGGATGGAATCGAACATGCGCACGAAGAACGCCGGCCGACCGCCGATCACCCACGGGGCCCCGACGCGCCGCCGAACCGGCCGCTCGGCCGGCGACGGCCGACTGCGGCCGGAGATGTCCTGCCCACGCTGTCTGGGCACCGGCGACCGCTGCCGGCACTCGATCGGCGACCTGTCCGACGGCATCGTCACCGGCTCGGGGATCGGTACCGGTACCGGTACCCGCGGTTCGCGGCCGCCCGGACTGCCGTGTTCGTAGCCGCGCGACCGTGACCGGGTGCCCCCGGCGGCCATCGGGCCGCCGGGGGCACCCGTGCGTCACCGGGCGGCGTGGGGCTGTGGGTCGGTGCGGCCGGCGGGCGGGGTGTTCGGGTGTGGTGTCGTGGTGCGCAGGCGGCGTCGGTGGGCGGTCAAGTGCCAGGCCAGGGCCGCGTTCAGGAGGATTGCCGGGATGATCAGCGGCCAGGCCAGGGAGTGTGGCGCGGTGACGCCCCGGTTGACGACCATGGCGGGCAGCGTGATCAGGACCAGGAGGGTGCCGGATACCGCGGCGCCGGCCGCTCGGGTGGGTGGTGTCGCGCCGGGGGCCACCGCGCGCACGCCGGTGCCGGCGCGCAGGCCGGAGACGGCCGCGGCGGTGGCGTGGACGGTGCCGAGGGTGAGCAGGATCAGGCCCAGGTTCACCAGGGGTGGGCGGTGGCCCCAGGGGCCGGCCGGGCCGGCCAGCATGGCCAGGGACCAGACGGCGGCCAGGATCGGCAGGGTGGCGGCGGCGGTCGCGGTCAGCTGCCGGGTGTCGCGCTCGTGGCCGGCCGCGTTGTGCGCTCGGGCGACGACGCTCGCGCAGCCCCATTCGGCGACGGCCCGGCGTGCCGCCTCGGTCGGGTCGGCGCCGGCGGCCCGGTGCGCGTCGGTGGCTTCGAGGAGGCCGTCGTGGGCCTCGTCGAGGATCGCCCGGCGGCGCGAGCGCGGGCCGACCAGGGCGGCGGCCAGCGTGTCGAGGTAGTCGTCGAGTACGGCGTGCGGGGTGCTCATGCCGGTGCCACCCCCAGGACGCCGGACACGACCGTGGTGAACTCCCGCCAGGACGTGCGCTGTTCGGCCAGGGCCCGGCGGCCGGTGCGGGTCAGCTGGTAACTGCGCCGGCGCCGGCCGCCGTGCACCGACCAGCGGCCGGCGATCAGGCCGGCCGTCTCCAGGCGGTGCAGCGCCGGGTAGACGGTGCCGGTGGGCAGCGCGATGCGGCCGCCGCTGCGGGACTTGAGTTCCTCGACGATCGCGTAGCCGTGCTGCTCGCCGGTTTCCAGGACGGCCAGCAGCATGCCTTCGAGATGCCCTTTGAGCACTTCGGCCTTCATAGGTAGCCAGGCTACATCGAGGAGCCGGCCGGACCGTCCCGAGGGGGGTTCCGGCGCGCCTCGCCTATGTGTAGCGAGGCTATGCATAGACTGGCCGCCTGCCATGCATAGCGTGGCTACCTATTCGGAAGGTGGGACGGAACATCGTGGAAGCGATGACGCGTTGGGTCCTCGGACACCGACTTCTGGTCGGCCTGGTGTGGTTGCTCCTCGCCGCGGCGGGCGTGGCCACGGTCGGCGGCACCATCGATCGGCTCAGCCAGGGCTCGGAGTTGCCCGGCCGACCGGGCCAGCAGGCCAACGACCTGATCGTCGAGCGCTTCGGCGGCACCGGCGGACGCAACGCGCCGCTGCTGGTCGAGCTGACCGTGCCGGCCGGCCGGCGGGCCGACGCGCCGGACGTCCAGGGGCAGTTCGACGCCGTCGTCCGGCGTGCCACCCCGCCCGGCGGGCGCCACGCCTCGTTCGCCGGCACCGGCGACCGGGCGCTGATCTCCGCCGACGGGCGCACCACCGTGGCGCTGATCTACCCGCCCGGCCACGACGGGCCCAACGCGTACGGCCCCGCGCTGTCCCGGGTCCGTGCGGCGGTCGCCGGGGCCGAGGTGGCCGGCGCGCCCGTCCGGGTCACCGGCAAGCCACTGCTCACCGGCCGGGACAGCGGCGGCGCGCGCAGCCCGGTCGCCGAGACGCTGCTCGGCGCGGCGGGCGCGATCGTCGTCCTCGGCCTGACCTTCGCCAGCGGCCTGGCGCTGGTCCCGCTGCTGATCGCCGGGGTCGCGATCCCGACCACCTTCCTCCTGGTCGGCGGGCTGACCCGGGTCACCGACGTGTCGTTCATCGTGCAGTTCCTGGTCGCGCTGATCGGTCTGGGGATCGCGATCGACTACGCGCTGCTCGTGGTGACCCGCTGGCGGGAGGAGCGGGCCGGCGGCGACGAGCGTGATCCGGCGGAACGGGTCGAGGCGATCGTGCGCGCCGCGACCACGGCCGGGCGGGCGGTGTTGCTCAGCGGGGCGACCGTGGCGTTGTCCCTGGCCGCGCTGGTGGTGTTGCCGGTGCCGTTCCTGCGCAGCGTCGGCTATGCCGGATTGTTGATGCCGCTGGTCAGCGTCGCGGTTGCGCTGACCCTGCTGCCGGTGTTGTTGCACGCGTGGGGCGCCCGCCTGGACGTGCCGCGGCGCAGCCCGCGCCCGGACAGCCGGCTGTGGACCCGGATCGCGCGGGCCACCACCCGCCGCCCGCTCGTGGCCGCCCTGGTCAGCGGCGCGCTGCTGCTTGCGCTGGCCGCGCCCGCGCTGACCATGCGGGTCGGGCAACCCCAGGTCGCCGCGCTCGGCCGGGGCGGCGAGCCGGCCACGGTGCTCGCCGCGCTCACGGACGCCGGTTTCGGGGCGGGTCTGGCCCAGCCGATCGAGGTGGCCACCACCGGCGATCCGGCCGCGCTGGTCCGGACGTTGGCGGCCGAGCCGGGCGTGGCGGGTGTGCTCGCGCCCGACGCGTGGACGAGCGGCGGGCTGCGGATCGTGGACGTGTGGACGACGGCGGACCCGGCCGACGACGCGGGCCGCGATGCGGTCGCCGGCGTGCTGGCCGCCGCGCGGGCCACCCCCGGGGCGCACGCGGGCGGCGGCCCGGCGCAGGACCGCGACTTCGCGGACGCGGTCTACGGGTCGCTGCCCGCCGTACTCGCGGTGATCGCGCTGTTGACCTTCCTGGTCCTGGCCCGGTCGTTGCGCTCGATCTGGCTGCCGGTCAAGGCACTCGTGCTCAACACGGTGTCGGTGGCCGCCGCCTACGGGGCGATCGTGCTGATCTGGCAGGAGGGTTACGGCAGCGAGTTGTTGTTCGACACGCCGGCCACGGGTGCGATCACGGTGTGGGTGCCGATGGCGGTGTTCGCGTTCTTGTTCGGATTGTCCATGGACTACGAGGTGTTCATCCTGGCCCGGATCCGCGAGGCGCATCTGGACTTGGCCGGGCGGGGTATTCGGGACACCACCGAGGAGTCCGTGGTGGTCGGCATCGGCCGCACCGGGCGGCTGGTCACCTCCGCCGCGTTGATCCTGTTCCTGGCCTTCGTGGCACTGTCCACGGTGCCGGTCACCGACGTGCGGATCCTGGCCACGGCGCTCGCGGTCGGCATCCTGGTCGACGCGACGATCGTACGCGGGGTGCTGGCCCCGGCGCTGGTCACGCTGTTGCGCGGGGCGAACTGGTGGTTCCCGCCGGTGGTGGCCCGGCTGCTGCGGGTGCGCCCGCCGGTCGCGGCGCGGACCGAGGAGGTCCGGGTGGACACGCTCGCCTGACGGTCCGGGGGATCGGTCCGGGCGGGCCCGGGAGAGTCCGGGAGGGTACGGCGGACTGCCCGTGTGGGTAAGCGGTTTCGGGGAGTTCGCGGTCCCGGTCGTCGGGGCGGGCGAGTGCCGGTTAGCGTGAGGTGTGTCCGCCGTCGACGCCGTCGACGACCACGACGGGAGACCACGCCGTGAGTACGCACTTCCGCGCAGCCGACGCACCCGCCGAGACCTCGGATCCGATCCGGGGCGCCGTGCTCGACGGGCCGCCGCGATGACCGAGCGCTCCGGCGGCCCGATGATCAGTCGGGAGCAGGCGGTCGCGTGCCTGCGCGTGTTGGGCGTGGACATCCCCGATCCCGCCGACGATCCGGACCCGATGCCGCGACCGATGGTGCTCGGCCTGCTCCTGTTCATGGTGGAGGCCGCGGTGATCGGCGACGTGGACCGGCTCGACCAGGAGGTGTTGCGCAGCGGCTATCAGGCCGGGGCGCGCGCGGCGGCGGCCTCGGCGGTGCGGACCGAGGGCGCGGACGGGCGGCACGCGGTCACGTTCGTGTGGACCAGGGCGATCGAGGAACGGCTGCGGCGGACCGCGTTGGACCTCGCCGACACGGCGGTACCGACCCAGGAGGGCGTCTGGGGCGCCGCGCCCGCCATCGCGCACGGCCTGGACGCGGTCCTGGCGCTGCTCGCCTCGACCAGCCCGCCCGATCCCGCCTCGCTGGACCAGGCCGAGGTGGTCCGCCTGGTCCGGGAGAGTCTGCGGGCGGCGGACACCCAGCTGCGGGCGGCCCGGGCGCAACTCGAGAAGGGTCGCGAGGCGATCCGCGAACTCGGCTACGAGGCCTGAGGGTTGCCGTCGGCCGGGTCAATCGGCGGACACCGCCTTGCCGTTGACGTGCGGGCCCGGGAACGCGGGGGCCCGGTGCGGGAGTACGTCGTCGGCGCGCAGGGCGTCCGCCACGGTGCGGAACGGCGGCAGGATGCGATGCATGCCGACCAGGCGCAACACCCGGGTCACCAGCGGGCGGTCGGAGACGATCCGCAGGCGCATGTCGAGCCGCCGGCACTGGTCGTGCAGATTGGCGAGCAACGACAGGCCGGTGGGCAGGACGTACGGGATCGGTCCCAGGTCCACGACGCAGGCGTGGGAGGTCGCCTGATGGGTGCGAATGATCGTGAGCAGTTCCGTGCGGACCTGCTCGACGTTCGCGATGTCCACGATCACGTGGAGGCTCACCACGACCTGACCGCGGTCGAGATGGTGGGGAAGCTTCATGTCGTTTCCACTTTGGCCCATACGAACAAGGCTCCGGTCCCTGGGGAGGGGCGAGACGGCAGGGATGAGTTCACCACAGGGCATGGGTCCTCCGCGAGAGAGACTCCCATTTTGGGAAATGACAATCGGGAGCCAATTGCCGGTCGGAGGCCGCGGAACGACGGGAATGGTCCGAAAAGTTGCCGCAAAGTGTCCGGTCCGTGCCGTGGTGCGGGTCGCGGGCCGGGCCGGGCGGCGATGCGCACGACGGGTGGCGGCGGGTGGCGGGGACGTCCACCGCACAGGAAAGAATGAATATGTCTTCATTTGTCGTCGGTAGGATGTACCCATGGGCCACGGAGTCGAGCACGAGAACGCCGCCACCCCCCGCGAGCGCCTGGACGCGGCGGGGGCCACCGACGTCGCCGCGACCCTCCAGGCCCTGGCCACGCCTTCGCGGCTGTACATCCTGGCCCGGCTGCGCGAAGGCCCGTGCCCGGCGGGCGAACTGGCCGAGGCCGTCGGCATGGAGCAGTCCGCGTGCTCACACCAGTTGCGGCTGCTGCGCAATCTGGGCCTGGTGACGGGGGAGCGCCGGGGGCGGTCGATCGTGTACGCGCTCTACGACCACCACGTGGCCGAGCTGCTCGACCAGGCCCTGTATCACGTCGAGCACCTGCGCCTGGGCCTGCGCGACGAGGCGCCCGAGGTCGAGGCACCGGCCGTGGCAACGGTCACGGCAACGGCGAGCGCGCGGCGGTAGGCGCCGGCGCGCGACCGGAAGGCCGTCGGCTATTCGACCAGGGTCTGGGTGCCGAGCACGGCCAGCAGGGCCAGGCGTTCGGCGTCCTCGGTGTCCGGTTCGGCGGTGTAGACCACGATGCGCAGATCGTTCCCGGCGACGCGGAGGATGTCGCAGTCCAGGGTCAGCGGGCCGACCTGCGGGTGGTCGACGGTCTTGCGCGACGCCTCGTGCCGGCCGACCACTCCGGAGTCCCACAGTTCGGCGAACCGGGCGCTGTTCGCGCGCAGTTCCGCGATCAGGCGGCGCAGTCGACGGTCGGCCGGATAGCGGCGTACCGTCTCCCGCAGACCCGCGACCTGGGCGGCCTCGTGGGCGCTCAGGGACTGCGGGGTGTGGCGTACGCGGTGGTTGCCGGTGCCGAGGAAGGTGCGCCACACCGCGTTGCGTTCGTTGCCCTGGAAGTGCCCCATCAGCGCCGTGTACAGCGGATTGGCGACAAGCAGCGTGTAGCTCGCGTCGGAGACCGCGACCGGGGTCGCGGTGAGCCGGTCCAGCAGGCGCTGCACGCTCGGGGTGAGGTGGGCGGGCACCGTACCGCGTCCAGGTGGCACCAAGCCCGCGATGTGGAACAGGTGTTCGCGTTCGGCGGCGGAGACCCGCAGGGCGCGGCCGAGGGCCTCGACGACCTGTTCCGACGGGTTGGCGGCGCGGCCCTGTTCGAGGCGGGTGACGTAGTCGACCGAGATCCCGGCCAGCAGGGCGAGTTCCTCCCGGCGCAGCCCCGCCGCGCGCCGATGCCCGGCGGCGCTCAGCCCGGCCGCCTCCGGGGAGACCCGGTCGCGCCACTGCCGTACCGTCCGCCCGAACTCCGTGCTCGCCATCCCACCACTGTGCCACTGCCGGGCCCGGGACTTCCTGGTACCGACAGTCCCAGGAAGATCGGGGCGATGGTCGACCGGTGGGCCGCGGCGCATCGTGGAGACATGACGACAACGACGACAACACTGATCACCGGAGCCAACAAGGGTCTCGGCTACGAGACCGCCCGCCGCCTGGTCGCCGCGGGCCACACCGTCTTCATCGGCAGCCGCGACGCGGAACGGGGCCGCCGGGCCGCCGCGGAACTGGGCGCGCGGACGGTCCGGCTGGACGTCACCGACGACGCGTCGGTGCGCGACGCCGCACAGGCCGTCGCGGCCGCCGGCGGGCTGGACGTACTGATCAACAACGCCGGGATCGCGGACCGCGCGGCGGGCAACGCGGAGGTCGGGGCCGCGGAGGTCACCGCCGACTCGGTGCGCACGACGTTCGAGACGAACGTCTTCGGCGTGGTGCGGGTCACCCGCGCGTTCCTCCCGCTGCTGGCCCGCTCGGCCGCCCCCGTCGTGGTCAACGTCAGCAGCGGGCTGGCCTCGCTGAACCGGGTGAGCGCACCGGGCACCCCGACGTACGCCTATCCGGGGGTGGCCTACCCGGCGTCGAAGGCTGCGGTCAACATGCTCACCGTGCAGTACGCCAAGGCGTTCCCGAACATGCGGATCAACGCCGTCGAGCCCGGCTTCACCAAGACCGACCTGAACGGGAACACCGGCGTCCAGACCGTCGAGGAGGGCGCCGAGATCATCGTCCGGATGGCCCGGCTCGGCCCCGATGGCCCGACCGGGGGCTATTTCGACGCCGAGGGCCCGCTGCCCTGGTAGTCGGGGTCGGGGCCGGGCCGGGGCCGGGGCCTGGGCCGGCCGTCGGCGTCGAACCGGCGCCGGCGTTCACCCGGCCGTCGGGAAACGGACCCCGATCCGTTCGCGGATCGTGTCCAGCGTGCGCATCACCGCCAGCGTCCCGTCCAGCGGCACCAGCGGGGATTCGCGCTCGCCCGCCCGCAGGCAGCGCATCACCTCCTGGGCCTCGTGCCGCATCGTGCCGCGCTCCGGGTCGGTGGTGACCTCGGCGAGCAACACGGTCCGCGGCTCCTCGCCCGGCCGGTGCACGACGAAGCGGTCCGGGTAGAAGAAGCCGTCGGCGAACTCGATCCGGCCGGCCGTCCCGGTGATCGTCGCGGGTGCGTCGGTGTCGGCGACGAACGTGCAGTCGAGCGTGGCCACCGCGCCGTGGTGCCAACCCAGCACGATGCCGGTGTTGTCGTCCACCCCCTCGGGCGTCAGATGCGCCCAGGCCCGGATCTCGTCCGGCTCGCCGAGCAACAACTGGGCGAACGCGACCGGGTAGACGCCCAGATCGAGCAGCGCGCCCCCGCCCTGAGCGGGGTCGCGCAGCCGGTGCTCCGGCGGGAACTCCCCGGCGAAACCGAAGGACGCCGACACGCTGCGCACCTCGCCGATGACGCCGTCCGCGATCAGCGCGCGCAGCCGGCGCACCAGCGGATGGCAGTACGTCCACATCCCCTCCATCAGGAACAGCCCACGCTCCCGGGCCAGTTCCACCAGCTCGAGGGCCTCGCGCGCATCGAGGGTGAACGCCTTCTCGCACAACACCGCCCGGCCCGCCGCCAGACACAGTCCGGCCGCCGCCCGATGCGCCGAGTGTGGGGTGGCCACGTAGACCACATCGACCTCGTCGTCCGCCGCCAGCTCGGCCCAACTGCCGTACGCCCGGGGGATGTCGTAGCGCTCGGCGAACGCCTTCGCGCGGTCCGGGTCGCGCGAGCCGACCGCGACGACCTCGGCGTCCGGCAGCGTCTGCAGCGCTTCGGTGAAGGTGGCGGCAATGCCGCCGGTCGCCAGGATTCCCCAGCGGATGGTGCGCGTGGCGTCAGTGCTCATGGCCTTGCCTCACAACGTGGTTCCCGGGGGCGGTTGCGCGATCGCCGCCAGGATAGAGCGAATCGGCGACCCTGCTTCGGCGGGGCGGGCGGGTCGGTGCGCCCGATGGACTGTCAGAATCCGCGGGTGGAACGGAACATGTATCAGAGACTGGTGATCCGGCTCGTGGAACTGGGCCTGATCACCACGGATCGGGCTGAGGCAGCGCTGACCGAACTCGCCGATTGGGGCGCCCCCGACCGGGCGCCGCGCGACGTCGACCTGCTGGGCGCGCTCCGGGTGTGCGGCGTGGCGGTGCCCGTGCACGGCGACGACGTCGACTTCGCGGAGGCCGGCTATCGGTGGGTCCTGGAGGAGGCGGCTGCGCTGTCCGGGGGAGCGGTCACGGTCACCGACGTCGAACTGGTCCCGGCCGAGGACGAGGACGAGGAGCGGGAACTGCGCTTCCGGGTCAACGGGGTTCCGGCGCACTGGCGGATCGAGTTGGCATCCGACGACTACCTGGACCTGGGCGCGGTATGGGAGGGCATCGAGGACCTCGAACCCGGCGGCGACGACCGCCGAGTGTTCCACCCGGCCCGACCGGACAACCTCTACGACGACGTGTACATCCTGGCCACCCCCGAACAGGCACTGGCCCTCCGCGACGAGTTCGGCATGGGCATCCGGGTCCGGGGACTGGCAGATCCCGGAGACTGACCGAAGCCGGAGCTGGACACGGGCCGTCGCGGGGGCGGCCGGGTGCGTGACGGGCTTCGGCCTGCGGCGGCACGGGTGCGTGAGCCTGCGGCTTGTGGTGGCCCGCATGCGCGGTGAGCCTGCGGCTCGCGGCGGCCGGAGACGTGCCGAGCCTTCGGTCTGTGGTGGGCCGGCTGCGTGGCGGGCCTTCGATCTCCCGTCGCTTGGGTGCGCGCCGAACTTCCGGACTGCGGCGGCCCGGCGCGTGCCGACTCCTGGTCGTGTGCACGGTTGGGTGCGCCCGCCGCCCGGGCGCGCCTGCCGCCGGGCTGTGTCCGGCCGCCCGTGTGCGCCCTGTTGCCCGTGCGCGCTCCGTCGCCTGTGTGCGCTCCGTCGCCCGTGTGCGCCCGGCGTGCGGTCGGGGCATGGTGAGGGGCCCGGTCGTGGCCGGGGGCGTCGATGGTGCGTCCCGCCGCTCGGGTGCAGCGACACGTTTGGTCGAGCGCGCGTTCGAGGCGCCCGGATCGGCTCCACGCCTTGGCGATACGTCCGTGCGCTCTGTCGGGGGCCGGCCCGCCGCACAACCATGAGCGAACGCTCCTGCGAGCGGCCCCGACCGGATGACCGGACCGGATGACCAGGAGGCATTGCGATGACCCCCGAACCCGTCGGAAAGGACCCCGTCGCGCCCCACGCGGCGCGGGAGAAACCCACCCCGCCCCCGATCCCGCAACAACCCCCACGCACCCCGAAACCACCCGCTCCCGCCGCCGAACCCCCCGACCGGGAACCGGCATTCACCCCCGCCGGCCGACCGTGACCCGGTTCCTCCGGCCACCCTTCGCCGCACGCCGACCTCGACCACCCGCCGAGGCACGGGACGAACGAAAGAACGCGTGTATGGACATCGGTACGAAAGTCAAAGCGGTCAGGGAACTCGGCGGAGGGCTGAACCAGGCCGTTCCGGAAGGCGCCCGGGGCGTCGTCGTCGGCCGACAGTTCGACGGCCGGCTCGAAGTGGCTTTCACCCTCCCCGGATTGCTCGGCGGTACCCGATCCGTCACGGTTCCGGTGGCCGCCGCCGACGTGGCTGCGGAGAAGTGAGCCCGGAAACCGCCCCGCGCGTCGGGTGATCGGCGGCACTATCGCCGATCCCGATCCTCCCGAGGCGTCGTTGCCAGACTGCCGAGCAGGCGTAGCGCCTGCTCGGTGGCCGAACCCGGATCCGCCTGGTACACCACCAACTGTTGGCCGGGGGCACTGTTCACGGTCAACGACTCGTAGGCCAGCACCAGTTCGCCCACCTTCGGGTGGTGGAGACGTTTGGCCTCCGCACTCTTCCCGCGTACCTCGTGCCGCGCCCACAGCCGGGCGAAGTCCTGGCTGCGCAGCGACAGTTCGCCGACCAGCGCGGCGAGCGCCGGATCCCCCGGGTCGTCGCCGGCGCAGGAACGCAGCGAGGCGACGGTGTTGCGGGCCGCCTGCTCCCAGTCGGGGTAGAACGTGCGCCCGGCCGGGTCGAGGAAGATCAGCCTGAGCAGATTGCGCTCGGGGCCCTCGAACAGCGCGGCGCCCAGGGTGTTCGCGGCCAGGATGTCCAGATAGCGGCCGAGCACGATGGCCGGCTGCCGATCCCAGGTCTGCATCATCCGGACCAGCTGCGCGCCCACCTGCTCGGGCCGTCGGGCGCGGGACCGCTTGCGCACCGGCGGGCGGGCCAGGCGGCGCAGGTGCTCCGCCGCGTCGTCGCCCAGACGCAGCGCATGGGCGAGCGAGTCGAGTACCTGTTCGGACGGGCCGCGCTCGCGACCCTGTTCCAGGCGTACGTAGTAGTCGGTGCTGACCCCAGCCAGCATCGCCACCTCCTCCCGGCGCAGGCCGGGCGTACGACGGCGACCGGCGTACACGATGCCCGCCGTGGCCACGTCGACCGCCTCGCGGCGGGCCCGCAGGAACGTACCGAGCGCATTGTCCCTTTCCATGGCCCGACGGTACGACGCGCGGCGGCACGTAGGGAGGGTGGGTCGCACCCAGGTGAACGACGTCCTGGTCGGCCCGGAGCGCCGCGACCAATCTGGGGCCATGACACACAACAACAACGACAACAACAACAACGACAACAACAACAACGACAACAACAACGACGACAACGACGACAACAACAGCAGTAGCGGCAACAACGAAGCACACCGTGACCTTTCGGTCACCGCCCGTCCGTTGCACGGTCGGGTTGCGGTCGTCACCGGGGCCGGCAGTGGGATCGGCGCCGCGACGGCGCGGGCTCTGGCCGCCGCCGGGGCCGACGTTGCCGTACTGGGCCGGCGGGCCGACCGGCTGGCGGCGCTTGCCGAGGAGTGCGCCAGCGACGTGGGTGGTGGAGTGGTCCTGCCGGTGCCCGCCGACGTCTGCGACCGCGCGGAACTGCGCCGCGCCGCCGATCGTATTCGGGCCCGGTTCGGGCCGGTCGACCTGGTGGTGGCCTCGGCCGGGGTGATGCTCGGCGGCGCGTTCGAGAGCGCGGAGACCGCCGAGTGGGACCGGATGGTCGACGTCAACCTCAACGGACTCCTGGACACCGGTCGGGTGTTCGCCGACGATCTGCTGGCTGCCGCCGCGGCCGGGCGGCCGGCCGACCTGGTGCACATCGGCTCGCTCGGTGGGCAGCGGCCGTTCCCGGGGTGGTCGGTGTACTGCGCCACGAAGGCCGCCGTGGCCCACCTCAGTCGCGGGTTGCGGGCCGAATTCGGGCCGCGCGGCGTCCGGGTCAAGAACGTCGAACCGGGCGTCACGCTCACCGAGTTGGGCGACGACATGCAGGATGCGGCCAGCCGCGAGGCGCTCGGCGCGATGCGGGCCGCGCTGACCCCGATGTCCGCCGAGGACGTCGGCGCGGTCATCGCGTACGCCGTCGCCGCCCCCGCGCACGTCAACCTGGCGGAACTCCTGCTGGTCCCCACCGCCCAGGGGTGACCCCGTCGGAGGGGTGAGGACCCGGACCGCCCGCCCCGACCCGAGTCGAGGGCGGTCCGGGCCTCCGGGCCTACACTGCGAGGCTTGCAGGTCGGAACGACGGAGGACGGGTATGGACCTCGACATCCACGGGTTGATGTCCCTGTCGGCCCACGCGCGCCACCGGCTGCTCGCCGACCGATTGCACGCCCGTCGGCTCTGGGCGTACGAGGACATCTTCGCGGCGGCCTTCGCCGAGGCCGTCGGCCTGGTGTACGTACGTCGCGAACAGCACCTCGACGCGCGGCGATTCGTCGAACTCACCTTTATCGACCTGATCACCAGGCCGGGCGATCTGGTCGCGCTGTGTCGGCGCATCCCCGACCGAGAGCTGCGGCTGGTGGTGGTCGAGGAGTACGTCCGCCATCCGCTGGTCGCGCACGACATCCTGGCCGCCATGGGTGCGTCGGGCGAGGTGTATCGGGAACTGCCGCGCGGTGGCTGGACCGAGGTGCCGATGCACCTGTACGCGTCCACCCGGCTTGCCGCCGCCGAGCCGGGCCGGCGGTTCGACCTCCACGAACTGGTGCCGTTCGGTACGGTGCATGATCGCTCGGCCGCCCGCTCGGTGTTGCGGTCCGCGCTCGAGGGGGACCAACTCACCGACGAGGCGCGGGCGTTCGTCCTGGCGCCCGGTGGCGCCGAGATACCCGAACCGACCCTGTGCGAGGGCGAACGGGTCCGGGTGGTGCTCAACGAGCATAATCGGACCGCGCATTGCGGAACGATCCGAGCCAAGGTCTGGCATTACCGGGACCGGTGCTGGTACTTCTTCCTGCGCACCGATTCCGGGCGCAAGGTGGCCAAACGCTACGCCGCAACCGACCTGGTGCGCTCAGGTGTTGCGGGCCCGGGTGGCGAGCAGGGTGATCAGCAGGCAGGGAGCGAAGAGTAGGGCGAAGGCGGTGGCGTAGCCGGCCGCGTCGGTGCTGCCGGCGGTCAGGCAGGCGTTGAGGATCGCCGAGACCAGGCCCAACACCGTGATCTGGCCCAGGTTTTGGCTGGTCTGCATCGCACTGCTCGCGTGGCCCTGGCGGCCGGTGGGGCTGTGCGAGAGGGAGAGTACGGTCAACGACGGGGCGATCAGGCCCATGCCGATGGCGGCCAGCGGAATCACCGAGCAGGCGACGAACGCGGGTACGGCGGGGAACGTACCGGCAATCGCGGTGGCGACCGCCGCCACCATCACCAGGGCGCCGGTTATCACCAGGCGATGGCGCGGGTAGTGCTCCAACAGCCGACCCTGTACCCACGACGAGGCCGCCCACGCCACTGCGCCACCGGTGAACGCCAGGCCGATGGCCACCGGTGCGACGCCGCGGTCGGTGACCAGGAACAGCGGGACGAGTGCCTCCAGGGCGAAGAACGTCCCCGAACCGAACCCGCTGAGGAGTACGGTCACCGGCAGGCCGCGCGCGGCGCGCCAGATGCCTCGGGGCAGCAGGCGCGGGGCGAACAACACGAGCAGGGCGAGTCCGCCGAGCACGAACGCGGCGTGGCGGCTGTCCCAGCCGGAGGCGCCGTACTGCCCCAACGCCGCACCGAGGCTGACCGCCGCCGCGACGAGCAGGGCGGGGCGGGGCGGTTGCTCCGCGGCCGGCTCGGCGGACGCGGACGCGGACGCGGGCTCGACCGGCCGGGCGCGTCCGCGCAGCACCGTCGCCACGGCCAGCGCGGGCAGTATCGTGAGCGCGGCCAGGCCGAAGTACACCACGCGCCAGGACCACACTTCGGTCACCAGGCCCGCCAGCGGCGGACCCACCAGCGACGGGACCACCCAGCACGCGCTCATCAACGCCAACGCGCGCGGGCGCAACCGGTCCGGATACGCCTGCCCGATGGCCGTGTTGATCGAGACCGCGACCATGCCGCCGGCCACACCGTCGAGCAGGCGGCTTGCGATCAGTTGCCAGATCGAGGTGCTCGTTCCCGACCCGAGCAGGGTGACCACGGCCAGCAACATCCCGACCGCCAGCGGACGCTGCGCGCCGGACCGGTCCGCCCAGTGCCCACCCAGCACCCCGCCCAGGAGGCTCGCGGCCACGAACGACCCGGCCACGAGCGGGAACAGCGATACCCCGTCCAGGGCCCGCGCGGCCGTCGGCAAGGTGGGTACGACGGCGAGGGCGGTGAGCCCGGTCAGGAACATCACCGCGGCGAAGGACGCGGTGGCGGCGGCGTAGGCCCCGGAGAACAGCCCGTCGGCGGCGCTCGGCGGCCGGTCGGCGGCAGGCTCCGCGACAGAGCATGCGGCGGCCTGTTGATCATTGGTCACGATCGGCCAACGTATGCGCCGGGCGACGCCGAGGGCCACTCCTTTTCGGGCCGGTGAGAGCGGGTGGCCGGGGGTCGGGCGGCGGCGGCCACCGGCAAGAATGTTCGACATGCAACCGAAGATCGAACTGCTCTGGCCGACCACCGCCGACCCGCACCTGCGGGCCGGCGTACACCGCGTCCTGCACGACGTCGCCGCACTCGGCGGCGCGATCGGTTACCTGACTCCGCCCACCGAGGCGCAGACCGACGTGTGGTTGGACGAGGTCCTCGACGGTGTCCGGGCGGGCCACATGGCGCTGGTGGTCGCCCTGGTCGACGGCGACGTCCGGGCGACCGCGCTGTGGCGACGCAACCTCCATCCGGTATTCGCGCACTCCGCCGACGTGGAGAAGGTGATGGCCCACCCGACCACCCGCGGCCTGGGCCTCGGCCGGCTGGTCACGGCGGCGCTGATCGACAGCGCCCGGGCGCACGGGATCGAGACCTTGTCCCTGGGGGTGCGCGGCAACAACCACGGCGCGATCGAGCTGTACGAACGACTCGGCTTCGTCGAGTGGGGCCGCAGGCGCAACGCCATCGAGGTCGGCCACGAACGTTACGACGACGTCCGGATGACCCTCGAACTGGACCGCGCCCCGGAGGTCGTCCTACGCGGCTCGGCGCCGGACGGACCGGGTTCGTCGCCACGCCGGGCGCGGGTCGGCCCGGCCGTCGGCGAACCGCGCCGGGTGCCGGAACTCGGCGACGCCGTCACCTGATCCGGTCCGATCCGAGGTCACCCGGTTCGACCCGAGGGACCGGGTCAGCCCTCCGGGTAGAAGAGGAACAGCGTGCAGCCGGTGGTGGTCGCGGGTACGTGCCACGACCCGGCCGGGGCGTGCAGGAACGTGCCCGCCGGGTAGTCGCGCGCGCCGTCGTTGAAGGTGCCCGCGACCACGTAGACCTCCTCCGGGCCGGGCTCGTGCACGTCGCGACGCGGCCAGCAGGTACCGGGGTCCATCTCCAAGACGTTGGCGTGCGCGCCGGACGGTCCCCGCCACAGCGGACGCTGCCGGATTCCGGGGAAGAGTTCGCGGACCGGGGAATCGGCGACGGAGACGGAGGTGTAGCCCTCTTGGGCGAGGATCTCGGGGTGCATGCCCGCCACGATGCCGTGCCCGGGACGCGGCGCGGCAGAGTCCGCGTGGACACGGTGGGGTACTTTCCTGCCATGCATCGTGTGGTGGCCCTGGTGCGGCCGGTGCAGTCGACGTTCGAACTCGGCTGCGCCGTCGAGGTCTTCGGCACGCCGCGGTCCGGGGTGCCGCAGCACTACGAGTTCGGGGTGTGTACCGAGACGCCGGGCCCGGTGCCGACCTCGGCCGGTTACCCGATGTTCGTCGCGCAGGACCTGTCGGCGCTCGAGTCCGCGGACACCGTGATCGTCCCGGGCTGGTTGCCGGTGGAGGCGCCGCTGTCCGATCGGGTGCGCGGCGCGTTGCTCGCGGCGCACGCGCGTGGGGTGCGGCTGGTCACGATCTGTTCCGGGGTGTTCGCCCTCGCTCGCACCGGGTTGTTGGACGGCCGCTCGGCCACCGCGCATCCGGCTCGGGCCGAGCAGTTGCGCCGGGAGTTCCCCCGGGTGCGGGTGGAGCCGGACCGGCTCTACGTGGACCACGGCGACGTGGCCACCAGCGCCGGCGCCGGTGCGGGCATCGACCTGTGCCTGCACCTGGTCCGCCGCGACCACGGCGCCGCGTATGCCGCTCTCTTGGCGCGGGACATGGTGATGACGCCGCACCGCGAGGGTGGTCGGGCACGGTACGGGCCGACCCCGCGGCCCGAAGACGCGCTCGACGGCCTGCTCGACTGGGCCGGCGCACGCCTCGGGACCCCGTTGTCGGTGCGCGACCTGGCCGCGCACGCCGGCGTCTCGCCGCGCACGTTGGCCCGGCGCTTCGCCGACCGGCTCGGCACCAGCCCCGGCGCATGGTTGCTCTCTTGCCGGGTGAACGCGGCACGCACCCTGCTCGAGGAGACGGACCTGCCGGTCGAGGCGATCGCGACCCGCGTCGGCCTGACCTCCGCGGTCAACCTGCGTCGGCGCTTCCGGGCCCGGGTGGGCACGACCCCGGGCGCCTATCGGCGGGCGTTCCGGGGGTTGTGACGCATCGTCGGGCGCAGGTGGGCCCAGGGCGACGAGCGGGCAGCTTCGTGCAGGTGGGCCCGGCGCGACGAGCGGGCGGTTTCGTGACGGAGCAGGGTGGGCCGTGGGTCATCCGCCCAGCTGCCGCCCGGCGTAGGCGAGCTTGTCCGGGTTGAGTACCGTGCGCACCGCGTGGATGAGGCCGTCGCGGACCTCCGGTACGACGATGGACAGGAGTGTCGACCCGGTGAAGATGGTCACGGCCGGTGTGCCGTTCACCTCGGCGAAGTCGAAGCGGATGTGCGCCGCCTCGGGGCGGGCGCTCAGGCCGAGCACGTAGCGCAGTACCTTCTCGCGTCCGGTGATCGGTCGGCGGGCGGCGGTCGCGCGGCCACCGCCGTCGGCCCAGGCGATCACGTCGGCGCTGAGCAGTTGTTCGAGCGCGGCCAGGTCGCCCTGGAGGGCGGCGGCGAAGAAACGTTCGACGATCCTGCGGTGTTGTGTGTCGTCGACGTCGAAGTGCCTTCGTGGGTGGCCGAGTTGCTCGCGGGCGCGGCGGTGCAGCTGGCGCGAGTGGGCCTCGTCGATGCCGACCGCCTCGGCGATTTCGCGGTGCGTGTGGCCGAACGCCTCGCGCAGCACGAATACCGCGCGTTCGGCGGGGGTGAGGCGTTCCATCAGGGTGAGCAGGGCCAGGGATACCGATTCGCGCTGTTCGACGGTTTCCAGCGGGTCGAGGGTGTTGGTGGCCGTGTGGGTGAGGACCGGTTCGGGGAGCCAGGGGCCGACGTAGAGCTCGCGCTGTGCCCGGGCGGAGGTGAGTCGGTTGATGCACAGGTTGGTCATGACCTTGGTCAGCCACGCGACCGGGATGCGAACGGCGGCCGGGTCGGCGGCACTCCAGCGCAGGTAGGTGTCCTGCACGACGTCCTCGGCCTCGCTCGCGGAACCGAGCATCCGGTAGGCGAGGGAGAACAGGCGCGGGCGGTGCGCTTCGAACTCGGCGGTGGCTTCGGTGGCTCCGGTGGTCATGTCCGTAGCATGCCGGCCGGTCGGCGGGCCCCCGCCGCGTGGGTTGCAGTTCGTAGTACGAACTAATATCGTTCGTGGCACGAACAGGTGCACCTTCGGTGTGGGAGTGTGCGGAAGTGAGGAAGTCATGAGTCGTACGGTGGCGATCATCGGTGGTGGCTACGGGGGCACGGCGGTGGCCAAGGCACTGGACGCGGAGACGGACGTGGTGCTGATCGATCCCCGGGACGCGTTCGTCAACGCGGCGGGGTCGTTGCGGGCACTGGCTCGGCCGGACTGGGCGGGCAACATGTTCTTCCCGTTCGAGACGATCCTGACGCGCGGGACGGTGATCCGGGACCGGGCCGTCTCGGTCGACCCGGGCGGGGTGACGCTGGCGTCGGGGCAGCGGGTGGAGGCGGACTACCTGGTCCTGGCGACGGGTTCCGACTACGCCTACCCGGCCAAGCCGGACGCCGACTCCACGGCCGCGGCGCTCGCGGACCTGCGTGAGACGCACCAGGAACTGGCCGGCGCGGCCAGGGTGTTGATCCTCGGCGCCGGGCCGGTCGGGCTTGAACTGGCGGGGGAGATCAAGGAGGTCTGGCCGGACAAGGCGGTGACCATAGTCGACCCGGCCGAGGCGCTGCTGCCCGGTTTCCGGCCCGCCCTTGTCGACGACCTGCACCGGCAACTCGCCGACTCGGGCGTGGAGTTGCTCCTTGGTGCGGGATTGGCGACGCCGCCGACCACCGGGGCCGGCCGGGCCGAGACGTTCACCGTCGCAACCACGGCCGGGGACGAGATCACCGCCGACATCTGGTTCCGGGCGTACGGCGTACGACTCAACAGCGACTACCTCGCGGACGGCCGACTCACCGCGCGGGCGGGCCAGGGGTCGGTGCCGGTCACCGAGACGCTCAACGTGCGCGGGTACGACCACGTCTACGCGGTCGGCGACATCACGGACCTGGCCGAGGCCAAGATGGCGGGCTACGCGATGCAGCACGCCGAGGTGGTGGCCGAGAACATCGCGGCCCAGCTGCGCGGCGAGCCGGCCAAGGCCACCTACGAGCCGATGCCCCACCCCACGATCCTGCTCCCCCTGGGCCCCAACGGCGGCGTGGGCCAACTCCCTTCCCCGGAGGGCCCGACGGTCGTCCCGGCGGAAACGGTCTCGGCCTACAAGGGCACGGACTTGTTCACGGGCCGCTTCACGGAACAGTTCGGCCCGAACGTGGCCTGAGCGTCGGGCCCCACCTCACCTCACTTCCCCGTCTCGTCTTGGCGCGTGTAGGAGGATGGGGAGGTGATGCCGACGGGTGGGTGGTGCGTGACGGCGCCGAGGATCGTGAGGCGGCCACCCTCACCGATGTTGATCGTCTACGGCGCCGTTCCCGGGTTCGGGGGCGGCGCCGTTGTCCTGTTCGTCGGCGGCGACGATTTCGCGGGCTCGGGCGGTGACTGCCTCGTAGCCGGCGCGGTCCCGGCAGACCACGGCCATGCGCTGGATCTCGCTGAGGGTCTCCGTGGCATCACCGAGGTGGACCGCGAAGTCGTCGTACCGCCGCTCGTCCCACGCGTTGACCGCCGCCCTGAGTGCGTCGCTCACGGTGAATTCGTAGTCGGCGCGCAGTTCGTCGTCCACGACGGCGAGCGCGGCGTCGGTGATCCGGACGTGGAGGCCGGTGCCGGTGATGGTGAGGTGGATGTCGGGGGAGGTGTCCATGCCTCAGCCTGACAGCGCGGCAGTTGCGGTCGGTAGCGGCGCACGCACGCGAAGTGCGCCCCCGGCCGCGCGCCGGGGGCGCCTCCGGTCGGTTGGCGATGGCGGTTGTCTGGGACGAACCGCCGGCTTGCGGTGCATGCTGAGCAGCATGCACCGCCAGGGTGGTCTCCTGGTTCGTGACCACCAGCCGGCCCGGCCGATGGGCGTTGCCGCCGGGCGTGTGGTGGGTTCAGTTTCGGCCCAGGCGGCGGATTGCGGTGCGGGCGGCGAAGACCAGGGCCGAGGTGGCGAAGAGGGCGGCGGTCAGGAGTAGCCAGTGGGGGAGGAAGCGGGTGTCGTCGAGGGTCGTGGTGGCCCGGTACGTGGTGGTTACCCGGAGGATTTCGGGGAGCCAGACCAGGAAGAGGAGGGCGGACAAAGCGGCGGGGACTCGGAGGTAGTTGACGGCGCGGTGTGTGGTGGCCTGGGCGGTGCGGTCGATGGTCGAGTACAGGGGGAACAGGGCCAGGTCGTGGACCACCGCGGCGCCGGCGAACCAGACGGCTACGCGGGCCGGTTCGTAGGTCAGCAGGCGGGTGCCGGCGTACCAGGCGAGGGCGAAGCAGGCGGCCAGGGCGAGTAGGTGCGCGGGGCCGGCGCCGTACCAGCGGCGTAGGCGGGTCATCGGCGTGGTCACCTCCTGAAGGTGAGGCGGGTGACCCATTTGGTGTTGTGTACGCCCGGGGCACCGGGCACGATCACCCGGGCCGGATAGCCGTGGTCGGGGGACAGGTCGGCGCCGTTGACCCGGAGCGCGAGCAGCGAGCGTAGGTCGTGGATCTGGTTGTGGGCCAGCACGGTAGCCCCGAACGGGCCGCCGAGTTGGACCGATTCGACCAGGACGGAGGCGGGGTTCGGGACGCCTGCGTGCTCGGCCAGACGCAGCAGCGGGACGCCGGTCCAGTGTTGGTCGTCGGTGGACCAACCCTCGACGCAGGCGATGGGTAGGGCGTGCGTGTGCAGCGGCATGGCCAACAAGTCGGGGCGGGTGAACACCCGTTCGGCAGTGCCGCCGAAGAGGTGCAGGCGCCAGTTCGGGCCGATCCGGTCCGGCCTGATGCCGACCGAGGCGGCCGTTTTGTTGATCTGGAAGCCGTTGGGTCCCGAGCCGGGCTCCTGGCCGCCGCGTGGTGCCAGCAGTGCGGTGTCGCGCCAGTATCCGCCGATGCTCTGCCCGGCGGTGGTGGCCAGCAGGACGAACGAGCCGGAGCCGACGAGCGCGAGTGCGCCTCGGCGGGACATGGTCGGTGCGGCGGGGGCGGTGGCCACCAGGCCGTCCGGGTCGGGGGGTTCGGGGACGGTGTGTGCCGTGTCGGTGCGCAGTTCGGTGAGTGGGTTGCGGGAGCGCAGCGCCGAGATCATCCGAGGGGCCTTGAGGCCGACATGTACCACGAACGCGCCGGCGAACACCCAGGCGCCGTACAGGTGCAGGCGGTAGAACGAGCCCGGGAAGGCGTACCACAGCTGGATGTTCATGATCCCGGTGACGAACTCGAAGATCACCCCGCCGACCAGGAGCAGCAGGGACAGTCGTTCCAGCGCCTGGGCCGGGCTGCGGGTCGGCGGCCAGGCGAACAACTTCGGCAGGACCGACCACAGCTTGGCCAGGACGACCGGGACCAGGGTGATGCCCAGGGTGACGTGGACACCCTGGGTCAGCCGATAGAGCCAGTAGGGATGCGTCGGCCAGGTGAACAGGTAGAAGCCGAGGATGCCCCGATCCGGGGTGAGGTCGTTGACCGGATCGAGGTCGGGGTCGTACGCCGCGTAGGACACCGCGCCGGTGACGAGCAGCGTGGTGATCCCGAACAGCAGTACCAGGCCGAACACCGCGGTGAGCCACGGGCCGCGGATCGGGCTGCGCCAGAACTCGGGGCGGAACGGCCCGGGTGGGGGATGGGCGGCGAGCAACTCCTGGCCTCGGCCCGCGCTGCGGATCAGCTGTTGCAGGGCGCCTGTGCGCGGCGGTACGTCGGCCCGGGAGGCCCCGGTACTGCCTGCGACCTCGTTCGGTGCCACGGGGTCGGGATCCGCTGGTGCCCCGTCTGCCATGTCGTGTCGTGTCCGTCCCGTGCGAAGGCGTGCCTGCCCAGGAGATCACAGGAAAACGGGATTTTGGTGGATGTTTGCTACGAACGGGCGGACGTGTCCTGCCGGCTACCGGTGGCGTCGACGACGTAGGCTTCCGCCCATGCGCGCCCGCCTGGACCAGATCGTCGTCGACAGCCGTGACCCGAAGGTGTTCGTGCGCTTCTGGGCGCATCTGCTCGGCGGTGACCCGGTCGACCGGGCCGGCGGCTGGTCGCACGTCGAACCGCCGGGCCTCGGGCATCGGATCGCCTTCCAGCCGGTGCCCGAGGTGAAGGCCGGGAAGAACCGGCTCCACCTCGATATCGCGGTGGCCGACATCGAGGCCGCCGTCGGCGAGGCGGTGGCCCTGGGTGCCACCCGGATCGGTGCGCCGGTCGCCGACGACCAGGGGTCGTTTCAGGTCATGCTCGACCCGGAGGGCAACGAGTTCTGCTTCGTCGACGAGTGACATCCGACCTCGACGACGGCTCCCACCGCACGGCGGTCGATCGGTTGTCCATGGTTCGTTGTATCGCACCCGGGTGCCGAGCCGGGCCGGCGCCGACCGGGGCTCAGCGTGTGGGGCGCATTTCCGGGTAGCAGGTCGAGGGGCCGTTGAACAGTGTGGTGCCGCGGTTGCGGAGTTGTAGCTCGAAGAAGGCGGTCACGTAGGCGCGTTGGATCCGGATGGCCCGTGTGCCGTCGATGGTGCCGAGTTGTTGGTCGAGCCGCTCCGGCGGCCACGAGATCGCCGATTGGCCCTGGCGGAGCAGCGTGGTGAAGTCGCTGTAGGTCAGGTGGCCGGAGTCGGCGAGGGCGAACTGCCTGCGCCAGCCGGTCAGATGGGGCCACAGGGTGTTCCACATGGCGTCGCGTTCGGGGCGGTTCCAGGCGGAACTCATCAGCAGCAGCGGCTTGTTCAGGCCGTCGGTGGCGACCGGGCCGAAGATCGGGCCGTCCAGGTTGATCCCGGCGATCACGCGCGGGTCGTCGTGCATCGTGCCGGCGGTGGTGGCGCCGCCCATGGAGTGGCCGAACATGCCCACCCGGGACGGGTCGAGGAGCGTGCGCAGGCCGGGCGGCAGCGCTCGGTGCTCGACGTCGGGGTTGCCGCCGGCGTGGATCTCGGCGAGCCGGTCCAGGACGAAGCGGGTGTCGGCGACGCGTACGGCCACCACCTGTGCGTCGGTCATCGCATGTACCGCGGCGGTGTTGCGTACCTCCACGCGCCCGCCCGGGAATTCGACGGCGGTCGCGTCGAAGGTGTGGTCGATGGTCACCACGACATAGCCGCGGGAGGCCAGTTCGGTCACCAGGGCGGTGTCGTTGGTACGGCTCCCGGAGGATCCGTGCGAGTACAGCACGACCGGGCGGCGCGGGCCGTGGTCGTCGGCGGGGGCGTCCCGGTGTCCGACGGTGGTCGGCCAGTTCAGGCTGCCGGGCGTGGTGCCGAGGAAGTCCCGTTCCAGGACGGCTAGTTCGCCGGGCTGCTGGTAGGGGGCCGCCGGATGGCCGGCGGTGTCCTCGGCCGGGTACCAGATCTGCGCCGACAACTCCCGGGCACGCGGGGTGGGCGCCCACGGGTCGGGGCGGGCGGCGTCGATCAGGTGCAGGCTGGTGGTGCCGATCGTATGCGGACCGGTGGGGGCGGGCAGGGTCAGCGGGATGGGGGCCGAGGGTGCGGGCGGGGTCGCCGCGCCGGCCGTGGTCGTGGTGGCGGTGGTGGTGGCGGTGGCGGTGGCCGCCAGGGCGATCACCGATGCCACGACGATGCGGGCCAGGCGTGGTCTACGGGGTCGCGTCTTGTTGCCAGTGGGGATGGGGATGGGGACGGGGCGGGTGCGTCGATGTGTCACGACATCACGATCCTTGCCTCCGGGGCCGGTCTGGACACCTTCATGGTGCGTTTCCGGCCGGGGGTGGATCATCGGGCCGCGGGCATAGGGCCGTGGGTGGGCAACCGGCCGGTGTACGACCGAGGTTGCAGGTGGGCTGCGCTCAGCGGCCGGCCCGGATCGGCCGCCGCCGGACCGCCCGCGCGGCCTGCTCGTGCGCGACGTCACGGAAGCCGGCGGACAGGTACGACCAGGGCTGGTCGGTCACGTGGCCGTCGGTGGCGAGCAGTTCGCGGCCGAGGTGGTGCCAGCGCTCGGACAGCGCATAGGCGAAGCCCAGCAGGCTGTGGTCGAGCAGCCAGGTCGCGCGGCGCGGGCCGCCGTCGAGGGTGTAGCGGGCGCGGGCGTCGTCGGTGTCGGCCGTGACGGCGGGGTGGGCCCAGAAGTCGTCGAGGGAGAAGGCCGTGCTGTCGCTCTCGGCGATCATGTACTCGATGTGCGCCCGCAGTACCAGCAGGGCCAGTGGCGACCCGGCCGGGGCCGCCTCGGCGTGGGTGCGGGCGAAGGCGTACATCTCCTCGTGCGAGCCGTACCACTTGGCGGCCAGGAACTGGATCGCGGTCAGATGCGCGTTGCGGTTGTGCGGGTCGCGGGCGACCAACTCGTCCCAGCGGGCGTCGAACACCTCGCGCGGGGACCGGCGTCCGATGCCCACCCACAACCGGGTGACCCACGGCGTCGGGTCGTCGCCGGCCGCCTCGCACGCGTACATGCACGCCGTCTCGGCGTCCACGAGCAGCCGGCCGAACTCGGCGAACGCCTCGGCACTCGTGTGCCTCGCGTACCCGCCGCCGCGTGCCTGCCAGGCCCGGTCCAGCGCCACCTGGGCGGCGAGCACGAGCAGATCGGGGGACTCGGGGGCGGCCTCCGCCCAACGCGTGAACCACTGTGGGGAGTCGAGCGCCGCCTCGGCGAGGGTGTCCACGCACAGGTGCCGCCGATCCCAGTCGCGACCCACCCGCGCCAGGATCGCCTCGGCCGCGGTGTGGTCGCCGGTACGCACGACCGTGTCGCGCGCCGCCGCGATCTCGGCGTCACCGGCCGCGGCGTCCTTGACCAGCACCAGGGCGGGCAGCGCGGGGCGAGCGCCGCTGCGCCGCTTGAAGATCGACATGGCTGCGGATCCTAGGGCACCGGGCGTGGGCGACCGGAACCGGCCTACCGGGTCGTTGGATTGGGCGGATCGGGCGGATCGGGCGGATTGGGGCTTCGGGGCCGGGGCGGGTCGGCGGCGGGTCGGGTTGGGTTGGGTCGGGTTGGGTCGGGTTGGACGGGATTCGGGTCGGGGCCGGCTCGGCTTCGGTGCGGGGTTCGATTCGGTCGTCGAATGGTCGATGGGACAATGGTCCGCATGCCAGGACCCCTGACCTACGCCGAGGTCGGCGCGACGTTGGACGCCGCCGCGCCGCTGCCCGCCGGATACCACCACGTCGAGCGCCGGGAGCGGATCGGCGTGGGGGCGGAGGTGTTTCGGCGGGTGGCCGACGGTGTGTTGGCGTGGCAGGTGTCGCGCGGTGCGGGCCTGGAGGTGCGTACCGATGCGGAGCGTGTGGTCGAGGGGGCCGAGGTGATCTCGGTGACCCGACTCGGGCCGGTCCGGATCGGCGCGCCGTGTCGGGTGGTCGGCGTGCTCGACGGGCCGGCGCGGGCGGGCTTCGCGTACGGCACGCTGGGTGGGCATCCGGCGTCGGGCGAGGAGGCGTTCCTGGTCGAGCGGGACGCCGACGGGGTGGTGTGGTTCACCGTCCGCGCGTTCAGTCGACCGGGTACGTGGTGGTCGCGTCTGGGTGCGCCGGTCGCGCGGGTCGTCCAGGGGCGGGTGACGACGCGATACCTGGCTGCGGCCCGTGCGTTGGCCGGCTGAGTGGGTTTGGGTAGGGCCGGCGAACCCGGGTGACTTCGGGTCGGCGGACATCGGCCCGGGCGGCGTGGCCGGTGCCGGTCAAGTGCAGCCGGCCGTAGGTGAATTCGACGCGCGGGGAGCCGTCCGGGGCGACCACCGGTGCCGGCCAGGGATCGAGGTAGCCGCGGCGCCGGCCTCGTCGGCGATCTGCCGGTAGTGGGCGTCCGGTTCGCGAATTCGTGCGGCGGCGTACTTCCGGTCGCGCGGCAGGACAGCGCGCCGAGACCTCCGAGCCGTCCGAGACCTCCGGGCCGTCCGAGTCCTCCGGGCCGGGATCTCAGGTGTTCCCTGCGTTGTACACGGCTATGACCGCGCCCGCGACCAGATCGGCCACCTCGGTCGGATCGCGGTCGGGATTTCGGCGAGAAAGCCCCTCGTACGTCTCGAAGCCGGTGAGTTGGCAGATCAGGTCGACGGTTTCCTCGGTGGTGGGAGCCGCAGTGTCCGCGGTGTCCGCGTGGTGCGCGAGGAGTGCGGTCAGGGCGGATCGGCGTCTGTCGTCGCGGTCGTGCAGCAGGTGGTCGAGGTCGGGGTCGAGGACCGCCATGCCGCGCAGTCTGCGGATGACGATCGGGTCGGAGGCCCAGAAGTGACAGAAGCCCTCGGTGAATCGGCGCAGCGCGGTGTCGGCGTCGGGGGCGTGGAACGCCCGGGTCACGTCGAGGCCCGCTCGGCCGGCCAGTGAGTCGAAGAGGGCTTCCAGGAGGCCGGACTTGGTGCCGAACACGTTGTAGATCGTCTGCCGCGAGACATCGGCCGCCTTGGCGACCGCGTCCACCGAGATTCGGGGCCGGTCCCCAGCGAGTAGCGAGCGGGCGGCGGCCAGGACCCGCTGTCGGGTCTCCTCGGCGGCGGCCTGGCGTTTGTCGGATCGGTAGACGCGCGGGCTCATGTGGCTTCCCCTTTCCAGATTTTGGATTTACTGTCTGTCTATTGAATCGAATGGTATCCGGTCCTCCGCATCGCGCCACCCCGGGGTTGCCCGGACCGTGGTCCGGGGTCGGCCGCGACGCCGATTCGAACGACCTCGATCCGGGAGTGCATCATGTCCGTTCAACAATCCCTCGCCGGCCGCGTCGCGATCGTGACCGGCGCGAGTCGCGGCATCGGCGCCGCGACGGCCCGCGCACTCCACGCCGAGGGGGCGACGGTCGTCCTCGCCGCGCGCGACGCGGACGCGCTGACCGCGCTGGCCGCCGACCTCGACGCAGGCGGGGCCGGCGGGCGGGCGCTCGCCGTACCCACCGACGTCACCGACCCGGTCGCCGTTCAGCGACTGGTCGCCACGACCGTCGAGCGCTTCGGCAGGTTGGACGCGGCCGTCAACAACGCGGCAGGTGGCGGGCATCCGCCCACCCCGCTCGCCGATGTCGACGTGGCGGCGTTCGACAGCGCGTTGGCCGTCAACCTGCGCGGCGTCTTCCTCGCCATGAAGTACGAGATCCCCGCGATGCTTTCGGGCGGCGGCGGGGCCATCGTCAACATGTCCTCCACCGCCGGCCTCCAGGCGGTCGGCGGGCTGGCGGGGTACGTGACGAGCAAGTTCGGGCTGATCGGTCTGACCAGGACCGCCGCGCTGGACTACGCCGACGCGGGTATCCGGGTCAACGCACTTGCTCCCGGGCCCATCCACACCGAGCGACTCGAGGCCGCCGGGCCCGCCGGCCGGCAGGCCGCCGCGCAGGCGATGCCGATGCGGCGGATCGGCCTGCCCGAGGAGGTCGCGGCGGCGGTGGTGTGGTTGTGCTCGGACGCCGCGTCCTTCATCACCGGCACCACGCTCTCGATCGACGGCGGCCAACTCGCCGGCACGCCCCCGTTCCGCCGCGCGGCCGCCGGTGCGGTGCCCGGGTCGGATTGACGCCGTGGGCTGCGGTTGCGTTGCACTTGGCTCGGGATTGTGTACCCGCCCGCTCCACCCGTTGCGTTTACCTCGATGGCTGCGGGATTGGCGGCTCCCGGGCGGCCTGGTCCGGCCCCGCGGCCCACCGTCAGGCGGGGATGTAGCCGCGGGTGTCGATGTGTTGCCGGGTGATCTGGGTGAAGGCGTGCGTGGCGGCGCTTTCGTAGGCGTTTTCCCGGCGTAGGAGGGTGACGGTGCGGGTGGGCAGCGGGGGGTCGAGGGGGATGGGGGTGAGGTGTGGGTGGTCGTGGGTGACGGCGTCGGGGAGGACGGTGGCGAGGTTCGTGCGTCGGACGATTTCGGTGAGGGCCTGGATGGAGTTGGCCTCCACCACGATGCGCGGTTGGATCCGATGCGCGGTGAAGTAGCCGTCGACCTGCCGGCGGGTGGCGAAGTCTCCGCTGAGCAGGGCGAGTTGGTGTCCTGACAGGTCGGCCACGGGCAGCGGGCGGGGCGGGCCGGCGGCGCCCCTTGGTGCGGCGGTGACGACGCTGAGGGTCTCGGCGTACAGGGGGGTCGCGGTGATGCCCGGCAGGTGGGGGCCGTGGAAGGCGATGGCGAGGTCGAGTTGGTCGGCCAGGAGGTCGGCTTCGATGCGGTCCTGGCTCGTTTCCCGGATGTCCAGGGTGATGCCGGGGTGGCGGGTGTGCAGTTCGGCGGCGAGCGGGCCGACCAGGTAGGTGGTGAAGGTGGGGGTGACCGCGATCCGGAGATGGCCGCGGGAGAGGTCGGCCACATCCAGCACCGCGCGTTCCGCCGCCGCGAGGTCGCGCAGCGCCCGGCGGGCGTAGTGGACGTAGGTCTCGCCGGCGTCGGTGAGCCGTACGGTGCGGCCGGTGCGGTCGAACATTTGGGCGCCGATGGTGCGTTCGAGCTGTTTGATCTGCTGGGACAGGGTCGGCTGGGAGATGTGCAGGTCTTCGGCGGCGCGGGTGAAGTTGGCACGTTCGGCGACGGCGAGCAGGTAGCGCAGGTGGCGGAGTTCCAGGGCCATGGTCACGACTATAGATGTCATCGATGGTTGCCATGGGTATTGCGTCTTGGACGCTATGGGTACAGGTCATGCATGGTGGAACACGTCGGCCCACATCGGGCCGGCAGCCGTAGGGCAGCCGTGGGGCAGCCGTGGGGCAGCCACAAGGGAGTGACCATGCAAGACCTCGACGAGGGTGTCGCGCGGTTCCGGCGGGATGTCTACCCGGCCAAGGCGGAGCTCTTTGCCCACCTGGCGGCCACCCACCGGCCGTCGACACTGTTCATCGGCTGTTCCGACGCCCGCGTGGTGCCGGAGCTGATCACCGACAGCGAGCCGGGTGAGCTGTTCGTCATCCGCACCGCAGGCAACCTCGTCCCCGCCTACACGCCGGGCCCGGACGGTGTGGTGGCCAGTATCGAGTACGCCGTCGCCGTACTGGGTGTGCGCGACATCGTCGTGTGCGGGCACTCCGCCTGCGGCGCGATGACCGCCCTCGCCGAGCACCACGACCTCGGCGGCGCCCCGGCGATCGCCGACTGGCTGCGGCACGCGGATGCCGCCGTGGCCCGCAGTGCCGCCGCGGCGGATGCGCGGAACGTGGATGTCCTGGTGCGGGAGAACGTGCTCGCCCAGTTGGCGAATCTGGCCACCCACCCGTCGGTGGCCCGCGCCCTGACCACGAACTCGGTCGCGCTGCGCGGCTGGGTCTACGACATCCCCACCGGCACCGTCGCCGAACTCGACGCTGCCCACCGGCCCTGACCGGCCGACCGGAATCCCGCACGCGTGAATCCCCACCCACGAATCCCCACCCACGAATCCGTACTCACGAATCCGTACTCACGAATCCGTACTCACGAATCAGGAAGCCCCGCCCATGATGCACGCCCAGTTCGACAACACCGCTCGTCAGGCGCTGGCCGCCAAGGCCGTCGACGCCAAGATGCGCAAGGACCTGACCTGGCAACAGATCGCCGACGCCGCGGGCCTGTCGGTCGCCTTCGTCACCGCAGCCGTGCTCGGCCAGCACCCGCTGCCCAAGGCCTCGGCCGAGGGCGTCGCCGAGCTGCTCGGCCTGGACGCCGACGACACGATGGTGCTGCAGACGATCCCGACCCGCGGTTCCATCCCCGGCGGTATCCCGACCGACCCGACCATCTACCGGTTCTACGAGATGCTCCAGGTCTACGGCACCACCCTCAAGGCCCTGGTCCACGAGCAACTCGGCGACGGCATCGTCTCCGCGATCAACTTCAGGCTCGATGTGCGGAAGGTCGCCGACCCCGACGGTGGCGAGCGCGCCGTCATCACGCTGGACGGCAAGTACCTCCCGACCAAGCCCTTCTGATCCGGCCGAACCGACAACACCCGGGGGCCGGGCCGCCACCACGCTGGCCCGGCCCCGGCCCGGCTCGGACCGCGCCGACCCACCCCGCCGTGTCCCGCCCCGTCCCGCCCCGCCCTTCCCGCACAAGGAATCCGCATGGACTTCGCCCAGCGCACCATCGACATCGCCCGCCGCAACGTCGAGGAGGGCGGCCGGCCGTTCGCGACCGTGATCGTCAAGGACGGCGAGATCCTCGCCGAGTCCCCGAACCTGGTCGCCCAGACCTGCGACCCCACCGCGCACGCCGAGATCCTCGCCATCCGCGACGCGTGCACCAGGCTGGGCACCGAGCACCTGACCGGCGCCACGATCTACGTCCTGGCCCACCCCTGCCCGATGTGCCTGGGCGCGCTGTACTACTGCTCGCCGGACGAGGTCGTCTTCCTCACCACCCGCGACGCCTACGAGCCGCACTACGTCGACGACCGCCGGTACTTCGAGCTCGACTCCTTCTACGGCGAGTTCGCGAAGGACTGGACCGAGCGGCGCCTGCCGATGCGGCACGAGGAGCGCGCCGCGGCAGTCGGCGTGTACCGGCTCTGGCAGGAGCGCAACGGCGGCGAACGCCGCGTGGCCGGCGCCCCCACTGCCTGACCCGCCCCGCAGTTGCCAAAGTTGTCAATTGTTAAGCTATCGTCTTCGCCGTGTCCAAGGATGTGGTGCGGTGAGTGCGCCGCTGTACGAGCTCAAGGCCGACTTCTTCAAGACGCTCGGCCACCCCGCGCGCATTCGGGTACTGGAGCTGCTCAGCGAACGGGAGTACGCCGTCGCCGAGATGCTCCCCGAGGTCGGCATCGAGGCATCGCGGTTGTCCCAGCAACTGGCCGTGCTGCGGCGGGCGAATCTGGTGGCGGTCAGCCGGCGGGAGGGGTCGACCGTCTACTACACGCTGACCAGCCCCCAGGTGGCCGAACTGCTCGCGGTGGCGCGGCGGATCCTGACCGGACTGCTCACCGATCAGCTCGGCCTGCTCGCCGATCTACGCGCGGCGACACCGTCGGCCGAGCCGTGTTGAGCCGAGGCGAGCGCGGCGGCCCCGAACGCCCCGCCGCCAACCCCGCCTACAGCGTGCGCATCCACATCCCGCCCGCCGCCGCCGAGGTCGTCGCGGGCATCCTCGCCGACGCCCCCGGCACCGTGGTCCACCGCGCCGACGAACCCGACGCCATGGGCGCGCGCCGGATCACCCTGGACGCCGACGGCCCCCGTACCCTCGCCTGGCTCACCCGCACCCTCGCCCACCGGCTCGGCGCCGACCTGCTGCACACCCAGGATCCGGTCTTCACCACCGCCTCCACCGGCAAGCTCACCCTGCGGGTGTGCGCGGCGACCAGTACCGGCCACGACGTCGCGCTGCTCGACGCCGACGCCGACCGCCGGGTGGTCTCCCACCTGGCCGAGCACCCGGAACACACCGACCGCTACACCGGACGCGGCCACCGCGTCGCGCTGATCAGCGATGCCAGCGCCGTGCTCGGCTTCGAGGCGCTGCCCGCCGACGCGGTCCTGCCCGCGCTCGAATCACAGGCCGTGCACCTGCGCCGGGCCACCGGGCTGGACGTCTTCCCGTTGCCCGTGGCCACCCCGCAGGTCGACGACATAGCCAGGGCGGTACGCCTGCTCGTCCCCGGCTTCGCCGCCGTCGTCCTGGTGCACACCCGCCTGGACCGGGTGACCGGTACGCGTGCCGCCCTCGGCAACACGCCACCCGTCCTGCTCCTCGACGCGATCAACGACGGCCTGGCCATCGCGATCGCCGCCGCGACGGTCAATGCCCTGGTCAACCGGGGCATCGACCCGCTGCGGGCCCGGGTGGTGCTGGTCGATCCCGACGCCGGCGGCGATCTGGCCGGACTGCTGATCGCCTCCGGGATCGCCGATCTGACCCTGTTCGATCCCTTCGGACACCGCGCCGACGCATTGCGGGACGTCGCGGGCGACACCGATCTGATCGTCGATCTCACCGCGTTCGCCACCCCGCCGCCGGGTGTCCCGGTGTTGCGCGCCCGCTCGGACACACCCCCCGCGTTCGCCGCCACGACCACCGGGCCGCGTCCGCTGCACGCGCTTCCCGGTCTGCTCACGGCGGCCACGACGAGCCGACGGCCGATCACGATGCACGCCCGGGTGGCTGCGGCTCACGCGCTGATCGAGAACACCCCTCGGGACGCGCTGTTGCCGTCGACCGACCAGCCCGGGCTGACCGCCGCCGTGGCCGCCGCGGCCACGCGCGCCCTGGACACGTGACGGCTCGCCGCGTACCGCTCGATCGGCCCGCCGCCGGTTCGATCAGCTGATCCCTCGGGTCGCCTGGCGCGGGATGTGCGCCGGGCGGCGGGCGAGTTGCTCGGCGAGGTGCAGGTTGTGTACGCGGGCCAGGCATTGACGGGTCCACAACGCCACCGCGACGGAGCCGGCCAGGATGGTGGTGCACGCGTCGGATCCGTGTCCGGCGAGCAGGTGCACCGAGACCACGACGGCGCAGGCGAGCACCGGAACACACCTGGTGAGTACGCCGGTTGCCGCCCGCCGGCGGGTCGTCGGCCCGCTTGCGGATCCTGGACGAGCGCGGGTGAACGGGCCACTGGCGATCATCAGCACGCCCAGCACCCGGGTGGCCAGCGACAGGCGGTCCGTGCCGGTCGTCGGGAGGTTTCCCCACACGTCGACGCCGACCGCCGCCGCGGCCGCCGCGGCGACCAGGACCACCGGGCCGCGCCGCCCGCGCATCGGCCGGCCGTACCACGTAGGCGTCAGGCACACCCACACGATGTCCACGCACAACCAGCCCACCACGACCCACGTGGTCGGCGCGGGCTGGTGGCGGTGTTCGCCGGCCGCGCAGTGCCGGGCCAGGGCCAGGGCCACGGCGAGTACGGAGGCGGTCACCAGCCACGTGTCCAGGGCCGCCCGCAGCCGAGGTGCCCGCCCGCCCTCGGCCCGGACCACCGCGACCGACTGGCCGATGGCGGCGCCGATCGCGGCGGTGAGTGCGACTCCGAGCAGGACGAACAGCGGCCACCACACCGTATGCGGGAGGGACGTCGCGGGTGGCCGCCAACCGGCCTGGACGGTGCCCGCCGCGATGGCCAGACAGCCGTACCTCATCGCGCGCGGCCGGCCGCGGGTCGTGCGGACCAGGACGGCGAGGGACAGGCCCGCGGCGAGGACGAGCGGCGGCGCCACCCCCGCGACGCGGGTCACGGCGACCGTGAGCAGGGCGGCCGGGAGGCCGACCACGACGACGAACGGCGGAGGCCGACGGGTGGTCGTCGTCGTCCTCATCGGCGCGGGCCGGGTGCGGCACGGCGGGGCTCGGGGATCGACGTGTGTCGGGTTCGGTGCGTGTCGGGCTCCGGGTTCGTCGTGGTGGCGGGTTCGGCGGGCGGGCCGGCCCGACGGTGGAGTTGCCGGTGAGTCGATGTGCGAGGGACGCACACCGACTACCGGATATCGGTTCTGGTGCGGACAACGAGACGCCGCCGATCGGTACACGCCGGCCGCCACGCGTTCACCCGAACGCCCCGGCACACCACTCCTTTGGGTGACCCCGCCGACGCTCGGGAGGGTGTCGAGCCGCCGAGGCCATCGAGTACGACCGAACCTGATCGTTTCCGCACCAAATCACCGGGAGGGTACGAGCGTTGGTGACCGGGTGCCCGCCACCCGGATCAAGCATCCGCGTCCCGCGCGCACGGATAGACGGATGCTTGTCAATCGTGTACGCGGGCCTGAGCGAACGGCGGAACCCCGCGGGGCGGGCGCGCCCGGTACGGCTCCCGCCCCGCGAGGTGTGGCCGGCCGGCCGTCAGTCTTCGGCCGGCTCCGCCGATTCGGTGCGGTGGAAGTGGAACGGGCAGGTGGCTCCGCCGTATCCGATGGTGGTCGGGCGTTCGAAGCGCAGGCCGTGGCGCTCGGGGTCGATCGCCCGGATCCAGTTGCCGTCGAACGCGCACATCGCCGGGGTCAACTCCGGTGCGGAGTTGGCGACCAGCACCTCGTGGTAGAAGCAGCGGTGGACGTCGAGCAGGTAGCGCCGATCGTCGTCCGCGCTGCGCACGAAGGTGAACGTCTCCCCGAAGTACTGCACTTCGCGGGATTTCGACAGCGCGACCATGGCGGCGAACGGATCGGGCGCGTGGTCGAGCATGGCTGCGGTGGCGGTCCGGAGCGTCTCGCCGAGCGGTTCGACGAACGCCGTCTCGATCAGCGCCAGGGCATCCTCGCGGTGCAGGTGCGGCAGCAGGAGCCGGTAGGCCGCGACCAGGGCCAGGGTCAGGCGCAGGTTGTACCGGGAGGGTTCGTCGCCGATCCGGTGTTCGTTGGCGGCTTCCAGCTCCTGGTGCAACACGCGCATCTCGGCGGTCAGTTCGGCCGGGAGCGAGCGGGTGTGCACGGTGTTCGCGAGGTGCTCGAAGAAGGCGTCCAGGAGCGCGGCGGTGTCGCGCTCGGGGTCGGGCGTGTACCCGTTCTCGTCGTCGAGGTCGTGGCCGGAATCGAAGTCGGGGTGGTCGGTGGTCATCGTGGTCCTTCCGAGACGTGCTCGGAGCCGAGACGCGGACGCGACACCACCGGGGCAGGGCCGGTCGCGCTCGCATACCGAGCGAGCACGACAGCGCGCTCCACCGACCGACCAGGCGCTGACGAACTTCTTGTGAGTGTGTGGTTGTTGCCGGGAGACAGTCTTGCAGCAGATGGCTTCCGTGTCAGCCGTCGGGGGTGGACCACCCGGTGCGGACGACCCGGGCCCGCACCTCGGCGGCCCGCCGGATCGACCCCCGAGGTCGGTGGTCGATCCGGGAGAGGAACATGTGTCCGTAGGCCGGGTGTCGCCGGGTTCGGCGTCGGTTGTCCCGAGTCGGGCACTGTCCTTCGCGGGGGCGTGTCGCGGAGAATGGTGGGCAGTACGGGCATTCGAGTCGGCGGGAGAGGAGCAGGTCGTTGATCCGTTTCGCGCATCGCGCCAAAGGCGGGGTCCTCCTGGGGACGACCCCGGGCTGCCACGGGCCGTTCGGTGTCGGGACCGGGGCCGAATCGGGCCCGCAGGCCCGGCAGATCCGGCTCGTCCCCCGTCCCTACACCCACCCCGACGCACACGCCCTCCTGCACGCGCTGTATGCGGAGCAGGTCGCGCTCTACGGCTTCGCCGACCACCCCGACACCACCGAGCCGCGTGATCTGGAGCCGCCCGACGGCTTGTTCGTGGTGGTCTACGAGGGACACATGCCGATCGGTTGCGGTGGCTGGCGGACCGCGGCCGGCGCGGCGGCCGAGGTCAAGCGCCTGTACATCGGCCCGGACCAGCGCGGCAGGGGACACGGCAGCCATCTGCTGGCCACCCTGGAACACACCGCGGCGCAGGCGGGCGCGCGGCACCTGGTGGTGGAGACCGGGGTGCACAACGCGCTTGCCCTCGCGCTGTTCGGCGGTGCCGGGTACACCCCGCGCCCGCCGTATGTCGCGGGTCGGGATCCCTCGGTCAACCGGGCGATGACGAAGCCGCTGCTGCGGGTGGCGGCGGCCGGACGCCCGTTGTCCGCGCCGCCGCGGTGATGCCGGCCACCGTCGGGTCGGTGCACGTCGACACGGGGGACGGGGTACGGCTTCGCCGGCTCGGGTGAACGAACGTGGGGTGGCCGGGATCGGCACGTGGCTGGTGGTGTCGTGGGCTCGCCGGACGCGCGAGGCCGGTGCGGACGGCTCGGTGTCGCCGACTTCGGTTGTGTTGGTGGCGAGCGGCTGCCCCGGATCCGGCCGTGGCACTTGCGGTGGGCTCAGCGGGCGGCGCAGAACTTGCGTTCGGCGGCCTTCGGGTCGGGTGGGATGGTCAGCGCGGCGTGGTCGAAGGCGCCGGTGAGGTTGCGCAGGAAGCGGCCCGGGGTCAGCGGATCGGTGGTCGAGCGCAGCAGATCGCGCAGTTCGCCGCAGTCCAGCGCGGCGCGGGCGGCGCGGACGTCCTCGCCGCGGACCACGTCGGTCGGGATCCGCGGCCATGCGGCGGGGTCGACGTAGAGGGCGACGTTCCAGGCCAGGGGGAGGAGCTTCTCGTGGCCTGCGGCGATGTGTTCGGTCGGTTCGATGTGTGCGCCGACGGTGTTGGCCAGGCCCCATACGTCGACCACGAGTGCGTCCAGTGGGGTGATCACGCCGCCGACGCCGAGCCGGCCCATCACCAGCCCCTCCGGTGCCGGCAGGTCGGCGCGCAGCGGCAGCGGGGGCAACGCGGCCGCGTTGGCCAGGTAGTTGCCGTCCAGGACAAGGAGGTGGCGACGGTCGGCGGCCATCCGAAACAGTTCGGTCCGCAGCCCGGGCAGCGTGGCGCTGTGCGCGTCGCCCGTGGTGGGGTTGGCGGTGCGGGTCCAATTGACGTACACCATGCGCTCGTTCCAGGTCTGGTACACGCCCGGCCGAGGGCCGGGGGTGGTCACCAGACCCGAGCGCAGCGACAGGCCGCACCAGCCGGCCCAGACCGCGATCAGCACGACCAGGGCGGGGACCGGGATTCGTCGATCGACCGGGACGAGCAGGACGGGGAGCAGGATCGACAGGAGGACCGGCAGCCACATGCGGCCGTGCATGAAGTCGCCGCCGACCCGGAGCACATAGAGGGTTTGCGCGAGTGCGGCGACGGCGGGCGCGGCGCCGATCACCCGGGTAGGCCGGTCGCGCGGGCGGTGTCGGATCAGCAGGGCCGCGACGACGGCCAGGATCAGGGCGGCGGGGATCCACAGCCGATACGGCTCGGTGAAATCGGTGAGGTAGTCCAGGCCGCGGCCCCAGAGTTGGCGGGTCGCACTCTTGGTGACGGCGGGCAGCGGATAGGGGAGCCCGTAGTAGCCCATGCGGAAGATCTCGTAGGCGGCGGGGAGGGCGCCGGCGCACCCGAGGGTTGCGATCGTTGCCCGCCACCGTGATCGGGTGGCCAGGACGAGGGCGGCGAGGAAGACGAGCGAGGAGGCCGCCAGTTCGGGACGGATCAGCGGGCCCAGGCCGAACACCGTTGCGATGCCGAGGCGTTGCGCGGTGGTGACGGTGTCGCTCGGCCGGGACGCGGCGACCAGCAGGCGCCAGGACAGGCCGAGCCAGGCGACGAGCAGTCCGGTTTCCAGTCCCGAGGTGGCGAAGTCCCAGACCGGGGGCAGCGCGACGAGGATCAGCGCGCCGGCGGGGGCCAGTGGGCGGGCGGTTCGGACCCGCAGGAAGCGGCGGGTGCCGTCGATGGCCAGCCACGCGCCGATGACGGTCAGGACCAGTCCGGCGTACACGGCGGTGCGCGCGAGGTCGCCCGGGACCAAGGCGCCGAGCAGCACCAGGAGCCACTGCCACAACGTGCCGGTCGAGGTCTCCACACGTTCCCCGGGGCTGTACACCGGACCGTGGCCGGCCAGGATCTCGCGGGCGGCGCGTACGTAGATCAGGCCGTCGTCGGTGATCCAGCGGCGCTGCCAGGCCATCGTGGTGAGGACGAGCAGGGGCAGGGCGACGGCGATCCGGTCGAGGATCCGGGTTCGGCGGGTGGGGGCGGGGGTAGGGAGTGTGGCCGGTGGCCTGGGGGCGGCGTCGAGGGTGCGGCTGGTGCGGGCGGTGAGCGTGGTGATGCCGAGCATGGTGTCGACTATGTCGCGTTTGCTCGCGGTGATTTGCCATCTCACCTTCCCGATCGGGTGATTTTTGCCGGTGGTTGTGCGTACCGCTTTCGGGTGCCGGCCGAAGGCCGGTCGTCGGGGCGGCCGATCGGAAGGCGGTGGGCGGCCGGCGGCCTGGCCGGATTCGGCGGGGTCGGCGGGGGCCGCGCGGCCGATGCCTCGACCAGGTCGGACGCGTGTCGCACAATGGCCCGATGCTTCCCGATGACGAGTACCTGTTGCAGCTCGGTCGAGTGACCTATGCCCTGTCCCTGCTGGAGAGCGTGGTGCGCGCGGAGCTACGGCAACTCCCCGGCCTGCCCGCCGCGTTGGCGGAGCGCAAGCTCGCGGGCAAGAGCATCGAGGCGCTCGCCCGAGCGATGACCGACCCGACCAATACCGGCAGGGTCGCGGATCCGACGACGCGGGACTGGCTGCTCGGCGCGGGCGCGGAACTGGCCGCCGCGGCCCGCCTGCATCACGCGATCACCCACGCCCGCGCCGCCGGACCGGGCGAGGAACCGCGCCTGCACCGCCGCCCCGACGAACAGCGCGACGCCGTGGACATCACCTCGACCTGGCTGGAGCGGGCCCGCACCGACCTGGACGAGGCGCTGCATCAGATCCCTCGGTTGCGGACCCGGGCGGCGTGAAACCCGGGTGGGACACGGGGAGGAGGCGAGATGACGGCCGGCGCCGCGTATGCCGAGTACGCCGAACACACCGAACACGCCGAACACGCCGAGTATCGGGAACACCTGTGGGCCTCCGGTCACCGAACCGGCCGAATGCCTGGACGGGGAAAGCGCCGTGCGTGGTCTTGCGTCGGCCGGGATCGAATTCCTGTCCGCGAACCGGTCGCACCTTCGGGTCTTCGAACTCGACCGGTTGCGGTGCTTTCGGCTCGTGCCGTGATTGGGTTCGTCTGCTGACCACTCTTCCCAGGGAGTCACATGCCGGAGCCGGACACCTCGCCGCTCGCTCTGCCGCCGCACCGGGTCTGTGCCGATCCGTCCGGACCGGCCGTCGACGGATATCCGGGCGAACCGAGCGTGCGGGCGGGGGACATCCTGCGGCTGCACGTGTCCACCCGGGCCCGCCGGTTTCGCGCCGACTTCTACCGCGCCGGCGTCGGGCTGCGGCACATGGGGGCGATGGAGGCGACCGGCCGCCACGCGCCCGCCGACCTCCCGGACCGGGATTGGCGCTGGCCCGCCTACGAGTTCGTGGTCCCGCCGGACTGGCCCTCGGGGGTGTACATCGCGGTGTTGCGACCGAACGCCACCGGTCCGCCGGACCCCGCGCCCGATCGTGCCGAGACGGTCGACGCGCGGCAGTCACGACTGTTGTTCGTGGTCACGCCGGGCGTTGTGCCGACGGGGGCCCGCATCCTGTACAAGGTGCCGCTGTTCACCTACCACGCCTACAACGAGAGCGGCGGCGGAAGTCTGTACCGCTCGGACCACGACCACGACGCGCCGCCGCTCGGCGGCACCCGGATCGTCGACCTGCGCCGCCCGGGTGGCGGCATCGGCGGGCCGGTGAAGGGGCATCCGGACGCGCACGACCCGCGCAGCCCGCGCCAGACCTTCGCGCACTGGGACGCGCCGTTCGTCGCGTGGTTGGCGGCGGGCGGGTTCGCGGTCGACTTCTGCACCGACCTGGATCTGCACCGAACCCCTCAACTCCTGGACGGATACCGGCTGTTGCTGTCCGCCGGACACGACGAGTACTGGACCGAGGCCACCCGCCGGCAGGTCACCGCCTTCCGTGACCGAGGCGGCAATATCGCCGTCTTCGGCGCGAACACGTGCTGGTGGCGCGTCACCTTGACCGAGGACGACCTGGCGCTGCGGTGCACCAAGTTCCGGCCGGGCGCAGCGCTGGGGGTCGACGTCGACACACTGCGCGAAGTCCCCGACCACTGGTGGGAATCCGAGCCGGAGAACAGCCTGATCGGGGTCAGCTACCGCAACGGCGGCGGCAACTGGATCGGCCGGCGGGCGGCACTGGGCTTCACGATCCAACACGCCGACCACCCGGTGTTCGCGGGCACCGGACTGCGTGACGGGGACGTGCTGGGCGCGGAACACGCCCTGGTGGGCTACGAATGCGACGGTGCGGCGCTGCGTCGTGACTCGCGCGGGTTGGCCGTTGCGACGGGGACGGACGGTACGCCGGCCGACTTCGCGATCCTGGGGGTGGCCGAACTGCCCGCCGACCCGGGCGCGGGTTGGCAGTTCGCGGCTCGGGAGGAGCGCGGCGGCGGGCGGGCGGCGACGTTGGGGCTGTACACCCGAGGCGGCACGGTCTTCAACGCGGCCACGGTGGACTGGGCACGGTTGTTGCGCCTGGATCGGCGGGTGCGGACGATCACGCACAACGTGGTGACGATGTTGTCGTGACGTCCGCTGTCGTCCCGGCTTGGCGTTTTCGGCCAATGTTCCGGTGATTCGCCCCGATACGGTGGGCTCGATTGCCCGGTTGACACGGGTGCGGCGCCGTGGTGTTCGCGGGGCGTGGCGGGCAAAGTGCCTGCCGGTGAGGGGAGTTGCCGGGCGGTGCGGACGCCGGTGGCGGATATACAAGCCTGTTTCCGGCTGTACGGACATCACCCACCACGGAGCGCGACTTCTCCTGACTTATTGTGCTTGCGCGGGCGCTGCGCGCACCATGGCGCTTCCGGTGTTCCCCATCGGTAGCGATCGATGGAGCCGGCGACCCGAAGGAGTCCGAGATGGACATCGACATCGAACTGGTCACCGAAGAGGAACTGCCCGAGTTGGCCCTGCTGATCGACGTTCCGAGCAGCTGACCTTCGTACTGTCGACGCGCGGCGGGCGGGGTGTATGGCGCGCCTCGCTCGTCGTGTGTCGTTTGTCGTGTGTCGTGTGTCGTTCGTGGTTGGTGGTTGGTGGTTCGTGGTTCGTAGTTGGCGGTTGGCGGTTCGTCCGCGACGAGGGGCCGTCCGTCGCCGAGCCGGGCAGGCGGCCGAAGCCGGCTTTCCCGGTTGAACCGAGCGCCCGTATGGTCTTGCGGCAGCATGCGGCCACACGCGTGGTGACCTCGGCATTAGGGGATTGTCCGCGTGGCGTGGGGGTGTTGTCGGTGGGAGGAACTACGGTTCCCACAGCCGGAGAGCTTGCCCCCCACCCGGTCCGGCACGGGAATCGGCCCGGCGCGCGTCCTGTACCGCGCCGGGTCGCTTCCCGGACTTCGCGGACTTCCCGGATCATGCCGTCCGTGGCTTCGGCGTGGGTCGGTGAGTACGGTGCCTTGTGTGATGTGTGTGATGTGTGTGATGTGTGTTGACCTGCTTTTCGGTCGTGGGCGGTAGTCGGTGAGTGGGCGTCTCGGCTTGTCCGTTGCGGTGGTTCGGGCGTGTCTGCGGGACGGCGGGGGCGGCAGTCCTACCGCGGTGATGTACGACGCGGCGTTGAGTGATGACGAGCGTTGCCGGGTGCCGGTGGTGGCGGGGACCTCGCATGCCGTTTTCGTTTCGGTGTACGGCGGTTCCGTTGACCCGCCCTCGGTCGGGCTGCGGTTCTTCACCGCCGAGGGGGAATTGCCGGCGTGCGGGCACGGGACGGTCGCAGCGTTGGCCTTCCTGGCCGGGCGGGCCGAGCGGGCTGAGCGGGCCGAGGGTGCGGAGTATCGGGTCGTGCTCCGGGCGGGTGGGCGTGATTTCGTCGGGTGGGGTGTGCGGGAGGGGGCGTACGTCCGGGCCGGCTTCGATGCCGGGCCGGTCGAGTTGCGCGAGCCGACGGTGGTCGAGTGTGATCCGGTGTTGTCCGCGCTCGGGATTGGGATCGGGATCGGGTCGTCGGTTGCGGACGGGATTCGGGTTGCCTCGGTGGGGCGGGCGCGGCTGTTGGTGCCCGTTGCGACACGATCCGTACTGGCCGCGCTCGACCCGGACTTCGAGCGGCTTCGGGCCGCGTGCGATCGGGTCGGTTTCCTGGGTTGTTACGTCTACTCCGTACCGACGTCCACCGGTCGGGTTGCGGCCCGGATGTTCGCCCCGTCGATCGGGGTCGCCGAGGACATCGCCAACGCCAACAGCACCGCGTGCCTCGCCGCGCACCTGGCCACCGGTCGGGGCCGCGTCGACCTCGCCGTCGACATGGGAGACTCCCTCGGCAGCCCCGCCACGATCACCGCGACCACCCGGCCCGGCCCGTCCGGTCCGCTGATTCAGCTGGGTGGCACAGCGGAGATCGCAGGCAACATCCGCTTGCTGTAGGCGCTCTGCCGCGCCGCCGCGCCGTAGGCAATTCGCTCCCCCGCACGAACGACCCACCGCAGGCCACCCGGCGACGAGCCGCGCATCATCGCCCGCTTGCCCGCTTGCCCGCTTGCCCGCTTGCCCGCTTGCCCGCTTGCCCGCTTGCCCGCTTGCCCGCTTGCGCGTCCGCGTGCTCGTCCGCCGGCTGCCCCGCGCGTTCGGCAACTGCCCGCCGACCGGCCTGCCTGCGCGTCGACCGGCCGGCCTGCCTGCTCGCCCTCTGCCCTGCCCGCCTGCCTGCCCGCTTGCGTGTCCGCGTGCTCGTCCGCCGGCTGCCCCGCGCGTTCGGCAGCCGCCCGCCGACCGGCCGGCCTGCCCGCTGGCCTGTCTGTCTGCCCACCCGCTGGCCTGCCTGCCTGCCCGCCCGCGCGCCGACCGGCCTGCGCGTTCGCGCGCTTGTCCGCCGGCTGCCCCGCGCGTTCGCCGGCCGTCTGCCCGTCTGCCCGTCCGCCGGTCCGCCCGACCGCCCGCCTGCCCGTCCGCCCGTCTGCCCGCGCCCGTGCCCGTCCGTTCGTCCGCGCCCGCCCGCCGGTCCGCCCGCGCCCGCCCGCCGGTCCGCCCGCTGGCCTGTCTGTCTGCCCACCCGCTGGCCTGCCTGCCTGCCCGCCCGCGCGCCGACCGGCCTGCGCGTTCGCGCGCTTGTCCGCCGGCT